>JAHLVW010000101.1 GCA_019058275.1 Candidatus Heimdallarchaeota archaeon | reverse complement strand
CTAGATAACATGACAATTTATTCAGCTTCAAAGGGTGGTGCTGTTACTTTTTCGAAATGTTTAGCTCTAGAATTAGCTTCTAAAGATGAATATATTAAGATTAACATATTTCAACCAGGAATAATAAAAACTACTCTAATGTCCAATGTTAAATATGTACCTAATGGGAAAAGCAATCAAGAGGTAGAAGAGAATTTAGAATTGGTTCTTCGATATATTGGTGGTGATCTTGAGAAAAGTTGTAGTAAAGTCATTTCTTATATTATGCCTAAAACTAAATCCAACGGTAAAGTTTTCCGTGGTTTCTCACTACTTAAACTAATCTTTAATGCTATGAAATTACAAAGAGCTTTGAAGAAAGGAAAGGTTAGTTGATGAAAATCATTTCTTCTCATCTTTTTCTGGTAAAACGGAATCCAACTTTTCCTCATTAACATAAAGACGAAATACATCTGGTCGTGCATAATGACCAACAACATCGAAATCATAACGAGTGCGAGGTATTGCTGATAAATCCAAGTCAGCATAAAGTATTCCTGATTTATTAAACAATGGTCCTGCTAGAACTGCACCATTTGGATCTATTATCACACTACCACCTCGAGATAAAATATCAGGAGAACTTTTTAATTCATCAAAGCAAGCTAAATCTTTTGGATTCAGATCTTTGGTCACATACTGATTGCAGGACAAAACAAAACAACGCCCCTCTAATGCAATATGCTTCATTGTTGCTTACCAACTATCTTGAGCATCTGCAGTAGGAGCAACATAAATATCAATACCTTTTGCATACATTACTGTTCGAGCTAAAGGCATGTAATTCTCCCAGCATATTAATCCACCAATTTTACCATAAGGAGTATCGATAGCAGTTAGTGTGCTACCATCACCTTCACCCCAAATTAATCTCTCAGAACCAGTTGGTTTTAGTTTTCTATGATTTCCAAGAAACTCTCCTTTTGGACTAAAATAAAGTATAGAACAGTAGAGTGTACCACCACTAAAATCAGTATCTCTCTCAATAACCCCAATTATTAAATAAACACCAATATCTTTAGCTATTTTTTCTAATTTATCAATATTTGGACCAGGGATTTCAATAGAGTTCTCCCAATAACGTGCAAAATCCTTCTTGCCAGCATCAGATCTACTCCCCACCTACGCACCAAATGAAAGACCTCGAGGATATGCTGGAATGAAAGCTTCTGGAAAGAATACAATTTTTGCTCCGTTGTTTGCTGCCTTCTTTGTCAATTCATTAACCTTTTCTATGCAAGCTTTTTTTTCCATGATTACAGAAGAATCCTGTACTGTTGCCACTCTAACAGTTTTCGCTGATTTGTTCATTTTTTTCTAAAATAGACTACTATTTTCTAAATAAGAAGATTATTACTAAAATACCTTGAGAAAGAATTATTAGAAATTAAGAGGAACAAACAATTATGAAAATAATTATGCATAATTCTGTAAGCTTAGATTCTTCAATGAAAGAGCTAAAAGTTGATTTAGCTACGCATTATGAATTAGTTGAGAAATTTGATGTTGATGTCTACATGTTTGGTTCTGTAACTGCTGTAGCTGCTATTCAAGAGGGACTCGCTGAAGTTGAAGTAGATATAGAGAAAGTAAAGAAAGACAAACCATACTGGGTAATTATTGATAGTAAAGGCAAATTAGAAAATCTCTTACATATTTACCGAAAATCTCCCTACGCTGGTAATATAATAGTTCTCGTTTCCAAAAAAACACCAAAATCGTACTTGAAGTATCTAACAGATAATGATTATGACTATATTGTTACTGGAGAAGATTTCGTAGATTATAAACAAGCATTACAAATCTTAGAAGAAGATTACAGCGTTAAAAGTATCTTGATTGACAGTGGTGGTTTGCTTAATAGCTATTTCTTCGAGCATTCTCTCATTGATGAGATAAGTTTAATTATACAACCTTTTATCCTAGGAAAGGAATGCATTAATGTATTTAGGTATATCAAAACTCCTCTAAATCTTAGTTTAGTGAAATGTGAAAGGATCAAAGAACTAGTTTGGTTAATTTACAAAATTAAAAAATAATCAATATTAAAAAATTCCTTGACAAAAACTTGTAATTCTGAAACAATGGTGCTTATAATTGTTTAATTAATGTAAATCAATCACTAAATTTTACAACTTGAAAATCTTTAATTATCTAATTTAACTTTGGTAATATATGAAATCAAACAATAGATTCAGGGCATTTCGTAATTAGTTGAAAAGATTCAGATTACCATTCATTATTTTCATCCTATTTTGGATCATTGGATTCGTTGTATTTTACATCATAGATGAAAACAAGAATTTCTGGAATATTGTACTTACTTCAATATGTGTTAACGAATCGAGTCATACTTTCTATAATTTTTACCAATTACTCTGGCCTCTCTTGTTTGAATTATTGATACTTACTTTTATTATAAGTGCACTCCAAGAGTTCTATGGGTATAATCCAATTGTTAACTCAAGAAAAATAGCTTCAGGAAGAAAAAACCATAGTGTTATTTTAGGATACAACCATCTTGGAGAGAGAATAGTTGAATACCTTAGAGAGAACAAGTGTCCATATTCAGTAGTAGATATAGAACTTCAAAAAGTTGATGATTTGATTAGCCTTAACCAACCTGTTGTTGTTGTTGGAGATTATACGGATATTGATATCATAAGGCTTGCTGGGATAGAAAAATGTAAAGAAGTCTTCTGTGTAACAACTGACCTTCGTCGTGCGTTAATCGCTACTGAAAAAGTTCGTGAATTGAATAAAGATTGCGCACTGTACATGAGGGTTTTTGATGATCATTTTTGAACTTTTCTTGCTGGTGAACCATGGAATGCTTTCACCTTTTCTTCGTCAAAATGGGCTCTGGAATCAGTTAAGAGGTGGGCTGAAGATGTTAAGGAAGGAGACCAAATTATTGTATTAGGAAATGATACAATCGTACAACGTATTGCTGAATATTATGGTGAAAAGCTAAAAGTCAAAGTAAATTTAGTTGATCCAAAAATTGATCCCCATGTTTATCATGATTTACCTAACATTAACGCTATAAGAGAAAGAGTGCAATTTATAGAGAATCTAGATGAAAACTTTGATATGAAAGAGATTTCACAAATTTACATTTGTTGGAATACTGAGGAGATGTTTTCAGATGCAATTATTTTAACTGTAGCTTTAAGGAAAAAACATCCTCACATTGATGTTATAGTACGAATGTTTGATGAAGAATTAGCTGAAATTGCTAAATATTCCGAAGCAGCAACTTTTTCAACATCAGCTTATGCTTTTCAAATGTTGCAAAAAGAAGTCAAGAAAGATTCTGGTATTTATTCTGCTGAATAATTTCTTTGCTCATTTATGAGATATCTTTTTCAAAGTTAAAGGAAATCAATCTATTGATTTTAATGACATCAAGAGGACAATCAAGAATAAATAAGAAAGAGATTCAAAAGAAAATCAATAATACAATTTCGTTTTTATTAAAAAACAAATATCCTGTTGATGAAGTACAAGCTCAAGAATTGATTGACTACTTTTCTGGGGAAGCACCTTTAGGAGATACTACAACGATTGATGATATTTTAGACTCCAAATGGTTACTGATTCATGAGATAATTGAGATTGCTGAATTAAAGAAAATGGGATTCCAAATTTCAGTGCAATTGCTATATAATCATCCTATTGAAGTTTCTCAAGCTCACTTAAAAGCAACAAAATATGAGCTTAATTTCGCATCAGAAGCTAATGATAGTTCATGGGTTAAATCAAGACTAGTTCATGTTAGAAGTTGGTTAGAAGCTACTACACTTCCTAATGAGCTACTAGATCAATGTCAACAAATATTGAATCGATTTAGTTAGCTATTGTTTCTCTTTTAGAATGGTGTTTATTTTTACTATCCAAGAATGATTTTCCTTGTATTGTTGTAGTAAAGCATTCTTCAACCAGATTAAACTTTCATTCTCTAATAGAGAGACTACATTAAGAAAATCCTGCATATCTTTAGCTGAAGGATTTTTGTTTGCTTTGTATAACAATTGAATTTCAGGTTTTAGAAAAGAAATTCCTGATTTGGTTTGCAATCCAATTTCCATTAATGTTAATCGGATTTTTGGATTGCATCTAAAAAACCATTCATCTTTAATTGTATCAAGAAACATTATCTCTAGAACCCATGGCGAATCTGATGTTTCTTTACACCAAACACTGTTAACGCCAATTTCTAGATATTCTCCTTTCTCCCATGGTTTCAATCCAGGTTGGTTTGTTTTATAAAGCTCCCATTCATTGAGGTGCTTATGAATTATTATTTGGTCTTTCCTTAAAATCAAAACATCAATATCTAAATGCTCTCTAGATTTTTTACCCAAGAATATGTCAATAGCCCAACCCCCAGCAATCCACCAATTGATGTCTAATGATTTAAAGAGTTCAGATACCTCTTCAGGTTGTAGCGGTTCCCAATTATTCTCTTCTATAATCATTATTAAACAACATTCACTTCTACTAAAAACACATTCCGGCTTTTTCTCTATAGAATGTTTTGTTTATGGCTGTAATTCTTGGAGGAATTGCCGGGAGAATTGGTGGTCGATTCAATAAAATAGATGAACTTACTGGAGATTAACTTAATCTCTCAATTCTCTTTTTTTTTCATTCAATAAATCACATGACATTATATTAGGAAATTACATATGGAATTATTACATATACACATTATTGGTGAAGAAAATGAAATACATATACATAGATGAAAATGATAAGAATAAGAAACCTCACTATTCCCCTGCTGTTGTTCAAAATAAAACAGTCTATGTTTCAGGACAGTTACCCATACGCAAGGGAGACTCCAAACCACCTGCGGATAATATTGAGGAACAAACAACGATTGTACTTGATAAACTAAGTCAGATTCTATCAGCTGCAAAAAGCGATATCAACAAGGTTTTACGAACAACAATCTATATCACTGACATAAGCTACTGGGATAAAGTGAATGAAATTTATGCTGAATTCTTTGGAAAACACAGACCAGCTCGTACAATAGTCCCAGTCAAAACTCTACACTTTGGTTGCCTAATTGAATTAGATGCTATTGCATATATTGACTAATCTACTATCTTTATCTTTGCTATTTCCTCTAAAACATATTGTTTGCCTATTGCACCTGTGCTTATAGCACCATTTTCACTGACTTCTGGATCTGGTATCATTTTCTTCAAATTTAATGTGCTAGAAATAACAATTCTCTTCTCAAGATATTCTGTTTCCCAATTCAATTTATTTTTGATATAAACAATATCTCCATCTTTTAGCTTTATACATGCTCCACCTTTTGCATCATAAGCTATTCCTTCAATAATCACGACTTGACCTAAAAGGTCTTTAGTAATAGAGTCCACAATCTTACTTGTCATTTTTTTTCACATCAATCATTGATTTTCACTAGATAATCTTACCACTTTTGTCATTCATTCTGTAATTCAATATCTACCTTTCTATTATAGCTGGCCATTGCTAAAAGGTAATCATCTAACTTCTTGGTAGTAAGGTAAATCATTTTTCTCTTGTACTGGCAGAATGGTTCATTGTTTTGATCCTTTTGAATCTCAAATCGTAGCATATCTGGTGAGAAGAGAACCACTCTTAATGCTCTCTTTAATGCATATTTCTCTGAGATGACTTCTACTCGTTTTTCTTCATCCATTCCTTCTAGCAAAACCAGCTCATCAGGTTGTAGGAATGTTTTTACGAAATCAGACTCTCGAGATATCTTATCTCTAAGTAATCTAAGACTAACAACTTCTAACCAAGCCTTCTTTGGCATCTTATATTGTAAACGAATGCTATGCGATCGAATTCTCTCAAGAGCACTGAGAGTATCGCCCATTTTAGTTTCGATAATTTGATAATTCTCAGCTTTAAGAACTACTTCGCCCTTTTTTGTTATTATTTCAAAATTAAAATTTTCCTCAGGTTTTTTCTGTCCAATAACAAAGTGAGGTTTTCCATCAGTTTTGTAAAATACTAAGCGGTCAATTTTGCATGGAAGTCCAGCTTTTCCTGTTTTGATAAAGTCCATTAATCCAATAGTTTGAAAGCCTGCTTCTATTGTTAATGGATTAATAACTAACTTATTATGTTTCCATCTGAATTGCTGCCTTTTCTTAAAGTTACCAATTGCAATTACTTCATTATCGATATGATTTATTTCTGAAAGAACTTGAAATAATGGACCGTGAGGTAAAACTTGGTAGATAATTTGTTTGTTTAAGAAAGGCATTTTTTTCAGAATTGGGATAGTGCTCTTTTCTGTTGTTCTCTGATTAAAATTAATAGTCGCCTTAAAACAAAGCCTTGACTCACAAGTGCCTTCATCCTCTCTCTTATCTAGCAATTCAAGGATTGCATCTGCTTTATCCAATTCTAAATTCAAGGAAGCTTTAATGTATCTGGGTTTATCATTTTTGAATCTGATAGCAGAACAAAATTCTACATCAATAAATTCAGAAATTTCCCTGTCTGGATGCGTAATTTTCCCTAATTCAGCAAAAAGCTCAAGTCCCATAACTCCAGGTAAGAAAGGGATATTGTTAAAGCGATGATGATCTAAGTAGAGATCACTTTCAAGAGCTAATGTTCTTTCACATGTGATTAATTCATCTCTATTTTCTGTGATTTCACCAATAAGTGGGAATTTGGAGTTATCATTAGCTAATTTTGATTCTTTCATTTATCTCCCATTTTTAACATTCTTTTTTTAAAACACATTGATTATTCTAATTGAATTACATAATCTTCATTTCAGTATTCTTAATCCTTTTTGCTCTTTAAATCTTCACGAACTGGATAAAACACATCAATAAGAAAGCAATCAGTAATTGCTTTTCCAGAATGCGGAACATTAGCTGGAATAATTATACAAGTTCCTTTAGTTAGAATTTGTTTTTTTTCTCTAACTATTAGTTCAATTTTCCCTTCAATTACATTTGCTATTTGTTCATGGGGATGTTTGTGCTCTGGTAGAGAGTGACCAGCTTTTATTGTCCAAAAAGCAAGAGTCATATTATCAGAATGAATAAATTTCCCATTAAAACCAGGAACTACTTCTTTCCCTTCGATTGTATTTAAATCTATGAATGACATAATTTACTTCTTCATTAATGGTTTTTAATTTTTGTTAATCCTAAATTGCATTAATGTTTAATGAAGATATTTAAAAGAACAAATTACTATTTGTTACATATTTTGGTGGAACAGAAATGATGGAATTTACTATAGATGATTTGCAAAAAATGATGAAATTGGGAGAAATAACTGCCAAAGAATTAACAGAATTGTTTCTTGAAAGAATTGAACAAATTGATAAGAATGGTCCAAAATTGAATGCTATCATTGAAATCAATCCTGATGTCTTGGACATTGCTGAGAATCTTGATAAAGAACGAAAGAAGAAAGGTCCAAGAAGTTCTCTTCATGGCATTCCTGTTTTATTAAAAGACAATATTGATACAGCAGATAAAATGATGACTACTGCTGGGTCACTTGCTTTAGATGGTCATATTGCTCTACAAGATGCTTTCATCGTTCAAAAGCTAAGAGATGCTGGTGCAATCATTTTGGGAAAAACTAACCTTAGCGAATGGGCTAATTTCAGATCTACTCGTTCAAGCAGTGGTTGGAGTAGTCGTGGTGGTCAGACTAAAAATCCTTACATACTCGATCGTAGTCCCTGTGGTTCCAGTTCGGGTTCAGCTGTTGCTGTAGCTGCTGATTTCTGTACAGTAGCTATTGGAACTGAAACAGATGGTTCTGTTATTTGTCCTGCACATGTTAATGGAATAGTTGGGATTAAACCAACAATGGGACTAGTCAGTCGAACTGGTATCATTCCCATTGCTCATAGTCAAGATATTGCTGGTCCAATAGCTAGAACTGTTCGAGATGCAGCCTTATTGCTAAATGTAATGGCTGGAGTGGATCCTGAGGATCCAGTTACATCAAATAGTAAAGATAGAATTCCTTCAGATTACACTGTTTATTTGGATCCTAATGGTTTAAGAGGAGCAAGAATAGGTGTTGCTCGTAATTACTTTGGCTTTAATGATTTAGTTGATAAAGTAATGGAAAAAGCAATTGAAATAATGAAAGATCTAGGAGCTGTTATTATAGATCCTGTCACAGTTGAAAACGTTAAAGAATTGAGAGAACCAGAATATACTGTTCTTCTGTATGAGTTAAAACATGATATGAATAAATATCTAACAGAACGAGGATTAGATATACCTCATAAATCATTGAAAGATCTGATTGATTATAATGAAAAACACAAAGAACAGATAATGCCTTATTTTGGACAAGAACATTTCATTCGAGCTGAGGAAAAGGGACCTCTTACTGATGGAGAGTATCAAACTGCTCTTGAACAATGCAAGAAAATCGCAGCAGAAGAAGGAATTGATACTACAATCCACGAACATCATCTTGATGCTATTATTGCCCCAAGTGGTGGCCCAGCTTGGCCAGTTGATCCTGCTAATGGTGACCATTTTGGTGGTGGAAGTTCTTCTGCAGCAGCAGTTGCTGGTTATCCAAATATTACGGTTCCTGCAGGTTATATTTTTGACTTACCAGTTGGTATCTCATTCTTTACTTCAGCATTTCAAGAACCAAAACTTCTCAAATATGCATATGCCTATGAACAAGCAACAAAGATCCACAATCCACCTAAATTCCTCAAATCCTTTTATATAGATTGATAACAGTTGAATATCACTTTTCCACAGATAGAGCATTCCAGACTGCTTTAGTAATTTGGATATCTTGTACAGCTACGCCTGTTAAATCAGCTATAGTTATTTGATCATCTGATGTTCTTTGTGATTTTTTCTGTTGAATAGCATGACCCAGTTCAACAAGATTCTCTTTTGTAATCATTCCTGCGCTCATAGCTTGGTAACATTCACCTCGAGCAAGTGATTGACTTATACTGTCAACGATTACTAAATCTGCTTTTTTCAGAATTGCTGAATCCAATTCCTGTTTTTCTGGAGTATCTGAACCCATAGCGGTAATGTGTATCCCCTTTTGAATTTGATCAATGTAAATTAAAGGACTGGTTGAAGGAGTACAAGTAACTATTAGATTACTGGTAGAAGTAACATCTTCTGAATTCTCAGTAGTTTCAATGTTAAAACCAAAAGGTTCCATTTCTTTTTTGTAAAGTTCAAGCTCTTTTGCATTTAGACCCCATACAATTACATCTTGACAATCAACAAGTGGTTTTAGATATTCCAACTGCATTTTTCCTTGAACCCCCGCGCCATATATACCGATACGCTTAACTTTCTTTGGTGCGAAATATTTAGCTACAACAGCACCTGCAGCTGCTGTTCTAATATTTGTTAAATGTCCTTCATCAAGTAAAATACTGATTAACTCACCTGTTTTTTGAGAGAACAATAGCATAAGTCCTGAATAATTTGGCAATCCAAGTTTTATATTCTCATAATATCCTGAAGCGATTTTGATTACGAAATAATCGTCATTTTTTATATAACCATATTTGATATGAACCTCTCCATGAGGTTTTTCAAACTGTAATTCCCCTACTGGTGGAACCACAACTTTCCCATTGGAATAGGCAATGAATCCTTCTTCGATTTCTTTAATGGGATCGATCTTTTGTAACACTTTTTTTATTTTTTGAAGAGGAATTACTTTAGTCAATATAATCACCTACATAGAAGATGTTTTCAGTTGTTATATATGTTGAGACTGTAAAATAAATGTAGGTTTAAATAACAGATTATCCCCAAAAAATAGAGAGGGATATTCTATCTATGTTTAAAGATCAAGAAGAGTCAAGTAGGGTCATTTTAGCCAACGAGTTGAATTGGTCAGCACGCCTGCTAAAGATCGGTGCATGTTTTATCGGAGCAAGCTTTCTAGCTTTTTCAATGCGAATGCTTATCTCTATGCTTATTATTCATGTAAGTTCTTTACCTGAAATAATGGGCTTACTAGTACAAATAGTCTTATCCATTGAATTATCATTTCTAAGTATTGGTTTAATCATATTTATACTGGGATTCAATAGACTCGGGAATTATCTCCCTCTTAAGAATAAGGGGATTTTCAATGCAATCATTATAATTGGTATTGCCAAAATAATTCTTGATATAATATTAAATTTAGTCAGTTATATTACAGTTTATCTTGTTATATCACAAGGAGACGCAATAGGTATTGCTCTTACTACTACTGCAGCTATAAGTTTGGCAGTTACTGCAGTAATTTTAACACTGATTTTCTTATTGCTAAGCATTACCTTTTACAATCTCAAAAAGCAAAATGGATTATCAACCCATTTAATGATATCACCATTTATACTACCTTTCTGGATTATTTCAGCTCTTGGTTCAATGATCGCTTTCATCATTGTAGAAGTCATTGGTCTTTCCTACAGATTCTTCATAAGTAGCATATTATTTGGCATAACTGGCATAATTTCCTGTATTGAATTTTCATTAAATCTAAAAGAATTAGAAATTAATAATCAATAGCTAATTCTTTTTCTTCTCATTTTTCTTTTCAAATTGTGAATTAGTATTTTACTGAAAAGAATTAGAAATATATAACCTTTTTATTTCTGAATTGTCTTAATTGGTTTATCTTGTATTAGTATATCTTTGTAATAAACCTCAAATAAACTAAAGAATGAATCTCATTGACTTTAGGTAAATTAATAGGAAGAGGTAGAACTGCTGACATTTATTTATGGGGAGAAGATAAGGTAATAAAATTATTTCATGAAAATTTCTCAGAAAAAAGTATTGATTTTGAGTTTCACATTAACAAGATAGTTCAAGATATCTATCCGAATATCCCTAAGGTGTTTGAAAAAACTAGAATTCAAAATAAAACCGGTATCATTTTTGAATATATTCAAGGACCCACTTTGCTTGAAGTATTTACAAGGAATCCATTTAGTATTTTTAAAGAAGTAAAACGTTTTGTTGAATTACATGTAGAAATGCATAAGTGTGGAGTTGCAGGACTAAATGATTTGAAAAACTATCTGCTAAATGACATAAAGAGAGTTAAGGAATTAGATGATAATCAAAGGAACCTTATTATTAAGGTGCTAGATAACTTGCCTTCTAAAAACATTCTTTGTCATCGAGACTTTCATCCTGATAACATCCTTTATGCAGAGAAAAGTCTTGTTGTAATTGATTGGATAACTTCAGTTCAAGGAGCTCCTGCTGCTGATGTTGCAAGATCTTATTATATTATGAAATATGGTTCACCAATGCAAATCATATCAAGAATTGATAAATTGAAAATCAAAATTTTCCGTTCAGTTGCTTCTCGATTGTATCTCTACCATTATTGTAAAAAGGCTAAAATGAAACGCAAAGAAATAAAAAAATGGGAATTAGTAACTATTGTTGCTAGACTTAGAGAAGGAATAACTGAAGAGAAAGATTTCATTTTAAAGAGAATTAATGAGCTTATAAAAAAAGCATCCAAGAAGAAAACGTAAACTAGTTAGAGCTTTGATGAAATAATCTAAAATCTATTCCATCAAGAAACTAGCAATTAAATTAGCAGTATCAATTGTGTGTAATGTTTCTTTCTCTGCGATTTCTAAATATTGTCCATTTTTAACTAGTTGAGATATTTGATATACTTGATCTGTTGGATGAATTTCATCATCTGTAAACCCAATAGCTAAAGATGGAATTTCTACTTTCGACAAAGCATCAAATACATCTACTGAACGAATTAATCCGACTCGCATTTTTTCTAAATCTGCATGTCTTAAATTGCTGATTGAAACCTGATAAGTCTTAGGTTGTGTTTTACGTCTTTTCCAATAAAGTATTGGTGCAAAAAATATTGTTAATTTTATAAATGATTTAAAGAACAATCGATATTTTGCCAATTTAATTTGTCCACTTAATGAGGCTGAGCTATAGACCGCTTGAATAAGTGCAATTTTTGAGGGTAGTAATTCTTTGTTATCTACATTTTTTATTATGTGCTTCAATATGATTGATGTACCTAATGAATTACCTGCCATAAAGAATGGTTGTTGTAGTTTCAAATATTGAAGTACATCTTTTACATCATCAACCATACCTTCAACATTGAAATTCTCATCAGTTACTTTAGAAGTGGAAGTACTCTTCTCCCTTGATTCAAATGCATAAACTGGAAATCTCTCTTTTACCAAACTATTGATAATTGTACTCCATACACCTAAGTATGCTATGAATCCTGGGATAAGAAAAATGGGCCTTTTTGTTTCTGAGTTCTCTTCTTCATTTGGGAGAAACTTGTATAATGCTACTTTTACTCCATCTCTCATTTCCACGAGATATTTCTCTCGTGATTTAATAGTAGGAAATAGAAGTGTTAATTCATCCTCATCCATATGATTCTCTCCTTATACTGCACCTTTAGTCAATGTAAAGTAAATGATACTTAAAAGAATAATCCAGAAACTCATCTCAACAATTGGTGGCTATCTTCTCTTTTTTCTAACAGGTACTGGTTTTATGTTTCCATTTTTTTTTGATTTAGTTTTGGAAGTTTTCTTAGCAGTTGGCTTTTGACTCTTTTTCATTACTGATTTAGGTTTGAGAGAACTGCTGTGGGTTGTTTTCTTGGTTGAGTATTGAACATTGCTAGTTCTCTTTGAAGAGGTAGGTTTTGCAGGTAGTCTTGGAACTACTTTCTTAGGCTTCGATTTTCGGGTAGTACTTTTTATTTTTGGTCTACTCGATGTGATCTGTGGTTTTGATTGTATTCTAACATGTTTTGATACACTAGTTTTCTTTTTAGTTGGTACTTTTCCTCTCTGACTCCTTGCTTTTACTTTTGATGCTCTTGTGAGAGTTTTACTAGGTTTTCTTTTAACTGGTTTCGTTGATCTTACTTGTGAAGTTGGTTTCTTTGCTGGTTTAGTTTTTGGTCTTGTTGATAATGGTCGCTGAGCTGGTCTTCTTACCGAAGTCTTCGGTTTTATCCTTCCAACTGTTTTTGACACCTTAACTTTATTCTTCTTCGATTTAGAGTTTAATTCTTTGATACGAACAATTGCGTATCCTGCTTCTTCTCTCACTTTTTCATCTTTGTCCTTTTGTTTAGAATATTTTAGAGAAGATAATGCTCTTGAGTCGCCTATTTTAGCTAAAGCCTTAGCTGTGTTCTTTCGAACAAATCTATCTGGATCAGATTTTAAAATAGAAACTAAGGCGCTGACAGCTCTTTTGTCACCTGACTCTCCTAAATTCCAAGCTGCCTTCTTACGCACTCCGACATCTTTACTTTTTAAATTTTGAACTTCTTTTGCAACAGAGATTTTTTGCATTTGTATCCACCATTATGATGAGATACCCAACTATATTTTGTTAAGCGCTTCTCATATTTTATATTAGCTGTATGAACAAAAACTGGTTTAAGGTACTTGGAACTAATGATTGAATCTAGATATCAAGCTCAAGAAGCATTCACCAATCAAATTTTTAAAAATAAGGGCATCTTCACAATTTGAAAAAGAATTATAGAATTTTTGTTATAATGCTTCATAGAAATAACTGCTATGAAGTTTGTATTTTATTTTTAATTTTCACTAACATCCCATTTCGAGCACTTGCCACCCCATCGTCCAATGACTTCTCCTTCTCGTTTTATTTCTATAATTTCACAAATATTCTCACAGCCTTTACACAAGAAACTTTTCGTTTGATAATTAATGTCTGGTATTTTCCAACCTAGAAAAGAGCTTGTTGTGCTTCTATTTTCTAGTTCTCTAATCATCATTTCTTCTTGTGCTAAAATAGCTGCTCCAACTGCACCTAAAACATCATGATTATCAGGTATAATGATACTAGTTCCATTCAATTCTTTCTTAAGCACATCCTCAAAAGCATTAATTATACCTTGATTCTTTGCCACTCCACCTTGAAAGAGAATGGGAGGTAAAATGTGCTTACCTCGTCCCAAATTTGTTTTATAATTTTCAACTAACCTGTTACACAATCCCATCAAGATATCTTCTTTTTTATAACCAGTATTCTTTTTTGTTATGATATCTGATTCTGCAAAGACTGTGCACCTCCCTGAAATCACAGCTGGATCAGTTGAACAAATAGCACACGATCCAAAATCCTCTATTAGCACTCCTAGTTGATCGCTTAGTTTGTCTAGAAATGAACCGGTTCCTGCTGCGCAAATACTATTCATAGCAAAATCCATAACAAGTTGATCTCTAATAATGATCAATTTACTATCCTGTCCACCAATATCAATAACCGTTTTTACATCAGGACAATAATCTACTGCTGCTACTGCATGAGCTGTTATTTCATCTCGAGCAATATCAGCACCTACTACTTTCTGAAGCAATTTCCTACCAGAACCAGTTACAGCTGCACCAGCAATAGGTAAATCTCCTTGTCGTTCATGAATCATTTTGAGAGCTTTTTTAATACAGTTAATTGGTTGCCCTTCTGTTCGTAAATAAACACGGTCAATCAAATTGTGTTCACGGTCAATAATGGCAACCTTTCCAGTGATTGAACCAATATCTATTCCTAAGTAATATTGTGCTTCAGCCATATTTAATTCCCCAAATATTTTTTCCTTTTTAACATATTGATAAAAGCTTCAAGTCTTGTTTGAATTGCTGCTCCATCAGCTTTCTCATCAAAAACAAGTGAGTATTTTGGCATACCGATATCTTGTTGTACTTTTGGAAGTATATCCTTTGCAATCAATTCTGGTATGCATGTGTATGGGTATAAGTGTATTAATCCATCCCAACCCTTTTTCTTATAGAGAACAGCATCTCCAATAGTGTGTTGTGCATCTCCACCACAATAATGAGGAAGGTATTTTTTAGCTGCCTTAGCAGCAACTTTATGTGGTTCTTTAATGAAAGGATTGATTTTCGCTCCAATATCAGTGTACTTTCTTAATGAAACACCAGTTTTTGCTACTACACCTAATTCATTTATGCGTTTGTTCAAATCTTGATTCATTCCAGGTTCAAGAACAGCATATATCTCACCAACAACAACGACCCTTACTGGATTCTTTATATGATTGATTTCAACTTTTTCTTTGAATGTTTTCGGAATGTCATTTTTTAGCTTGGAAAAATCCCTTCTTTTTCTAGTATTAATGATTTGTTGGTACAAACCTTCTGCAACTCTTTCTGAAGATCCTTTTTCAATTTCCAGAGCTCGATAATAATTGAGTTGTTCATCAACGTCATCTAGTAATCGGTTACGAATACCAGCACGTAGTAAAGAAGTAAAGACTTCCCAAGTGCTTTTGTTATTGCTTATACTTTTGAACATCCTTAACAAATCAAATGGCAAGTGATAATCAAATGTATGAAATGTAACATCATCATATCCGATATCCTCAGCAATCAATCGAATCAATTCATAATAGGTACTAAATCGACATGTACCTGTTCCAGAAGGAAAGACTACTTCTGTTGCTCCCATTTCTATACCAGTTAACAATGCTCCAACACAATATTTCAAAGGTGTACAAATTGTTTCAGGACTATGTGCAACTCCCAAAGATATCATCTTCTTAGTTGGACGTGGGAGATGTAGAAAGTCTTCCCTTCCAATATCTTTTAAACCTGCCAAGAATATATAGCCAGAAGGACCAAAAGGAGGATATGTTATCATTTCATAGTTCCCTCCTCTTCTATAGATGTTGATTTAACAATCATCAATTCAACTGTATCTACCTTGTGGATTTGTTTAATGACCAAATTCTTGTGCTTATGCAATTCTTGTAATTGTAGTAACTTCTTACGTTTCATAGTGTTAACAAATGCCTCTAGTCTAGTAACTAAACCTGCTTCACCAGTATTGTCATCGACCATTAATTGTATGAGAGGAATTTTTTCCTTCTTTTTTGCGTATCGCATAATGATTTCACTCGAGATAGCAGTTGGTCCACATGGGTAAGGAATTAGCTGAAGTATTCCATCGATAGTTTCATTTTCAAGAAAGTATAGCGCTGAACCTACGATGCAACGTTCTTCCTTAAAGTAAAGATAACTGTGAAGTTTTTTCAGTTGTTTTTCTATTATTGAGCTAGGCATCTCTTCAGAAGTAATTAATTCAACACCCATCTCCCTTAATCTTTGGGGAATATCAAAGGATAGAATAGGATCATGTAAAACATATGCATGTCCTAAAAGAACGATTTTGATTTTCTCTAAACCACTTTGAGATTTTGTATCTAATTCCCAAGCATGAAGTTGTTCTTCATTCCATTTTATTTGTTCCTCATATTTTTTCTGTGCCTTAACAGCACGAATAATCGCTCGAGTAATTTTGATCGGATTTTTGGTGATTTTATAACCAACTGTAAATGCAGACCAAATAAGATGTAGTGAACGATGTTTTTTCTTGGTACGAGAATGGTATGGAACAAGTAGTTGTGGCAAATCTTCAAAGACTGCTCGAATAACATCAGGTAATCCAATAAATTTTGGACAATTTACTTCAGATTTGTGTGTTCCATGAAATTTAGGGAGAAAAAGATAATCTACTTTCTCAGTCAAATCCTTTATATGACCGAGGAAAATTTTGCATGAAAAGCACTCTTCATCAGAGGCGTACTGTAATGCTTCCAAGAGTAATGTATGACTACTATCTTTTGAGAAAATAACTTCTGCACCTAATTCCTCAAAAAAAATTCTGAAAAGTTCTGGATAATGGTAGTAAATCAAACCTTTGGGGATTCCAACACGTTTACGTAATTTAATTTTTGATGATGGAGTTGCAATTGATTTACCCATAAAAATCACCCATATGAAATATCTTTTTTCCTCTTCAAGTATTACATTCAAATTCAATATTTAAAATACTAAATGATTATAAATTGATGCTAGTTGACTTTTTAAAAATATCTTCTTATTACAGTTCAAGTAAGTAGATTAGTAATTAATATAAATTTAATCTAAAGATGATAGTAGAAGTGGAAGTGTTATTTTGGAAAAACAATGTGAGAAAGAAGTAATTGGTTTGCACAAATTCTTTGAGCAATGGTTCAAATCAGAAATTGAGAATGATGACGAAACATATGCGAGATTTGAGAATGTTATGAATGAGAAATTTATGCTTATCATGCCAACAGGGAAGGTAACTACTCGAGAGGATCTATTAGTACAAATTAGAGATGGCTATGGTTTTCGTAAAAACGATGCTATACCTTATCGTCTCTGGGTTAAGAACATC
Organism: Candidatus Heimdallarchaeota archaeon; assembly: GCA_019058275.1. Taxonomy (GTDB): domain Archaea; phylum Asgardarchaeota; class Heimdallarchaeia; order JABLTI01; family JABLTI01; genus JABLTI01. The sequence goes on along the minus strand of JAHLVW010000101.1, from coordinate 50,770 downwards.
CAATGCTGTTTGATTGAACCTAATCTTTGTTTAGTCACCTATGAAGAATGGGGAGAAGTCCTAGGTAAGACAAATGCTCGACTAAGCTCAGCTTTATTTCGGAAAAAAGAAGATACTATGAATGGTGTAGAATGGGTACATGTTCATGAAGTTTACATTCCCATTGATTAAAAAATGATTTTGGAAGATTCAAATTATAAACTTCTTATACAAAACTGCGATACTACCCCTAAACCCAAGATATGTAATTAGGGAGATGGTAGCTCTCCCTATTATCAGTATTTTTACCTTCCTGTGAAATAAGCGAATTGTTTTCGGGTCTTTTCCATATCTTGTTTGATTTTTCTTTTTATAACTTTATTATTATACTGTTTCAACTTTTTTTCCTCCTTGATTATTTCATTAATTCAATTTTTTCTAACAGTGATCATCTTTATGGCAGGAATAAGTTCCTTTTTGAATTGTTTTCTGGAATCTTTATTGTGTTTCATGGTACTGCCCCGAATACCTTTTTTGTTATTATATCAAACCATCCGTGTATTGCATTGTAAGCAGGATTTTGATTTTTTCATTCTCCTTCTGGTTTTTTTTCTGAGTCTTTTTCTTGACTTCTTTCAAATTTTCCACCTGAAACTTATTTGTTCCCTGGGAAACAATTCTCATTTTAATATTTAAATATTCTCATTCACTCGAGAAAATCGTATTATAGCATTGAGAAATAGATTTATATACTGTAAGAATTAGTATATTATATAGAAATAAAATAAGTTTGAGTGAAAATCAGAAAAATTAATTCGAAAATCGAATGAAAAATTAGAACTGATGTTAAAAAAATCAAAGGTGGTCAGGAATGGAATCACAAGATGTGATAACATATAATCAAAAAGTCGTGAGAGTTATTAAAGAAGATAAAACAATAGATCTATTGAAGGATGAAAATCTAAAACCTGTGCTGAAAATCCTGCAGAAAGGACCAATGACTATTTCTGATCTTGTTGAATATTTTAAGAAAAGTGGAGAAGTAAAATCTGATAAAACGATTTATCGTTATTTGCATAAATTAATTCAGGTTAAATTAGTTGCAAAAGCTGGAAAAAGAATTGTCTCAGTTACAGAGCAAGATCTGAAAAGTGAGACTCTCTATATGCGAAGTGCTAAAATTTTCATTTTTCCAGAATCTTTGAAACACAATGAAGGAATTTTTGAAAAGGGATTCTGTCCTGTTTTCAATGTCACAAGATTACTTTTAAAACCATTTTTCGATGGAAAAAGTTTGGATTCAGACTGCTATCAAAAATTCCAATTTCAATTGGATAGAGAAAGAGATGAGCTATTAGTTCAATTGATAAAGAATGCTGATGAAGATGCGATCCAAGCAATTAATGATTTAGGTTGGAAAAGCTTGGAGAACTTGTTGTGTTATCTAAGTTGGGTAGCAATCTCAACTAAAACCGATATAAAAAAGGAACTAAAGTATTGCATGAAGAGTTGATGAAAAATGGCTTCCCAAGATGTTATAACCTATAAACCTCAGAAATTAGTTTTCATTAAAGATGATAAAAGAGCTAAATTGTTTGAAGATGAAAATCTTAATTTAGTAATGAAATTCCTTCGACAAGGTCCCATGACAATTTCTGATCTTATGACTGCTTTTAAGAAAACAGGTGAAGAAAAATCCGACAAGAGCATCTATAGATACTTGCACAAATTGATTCAAGGCAAATTGGTAGCAAAAGCTGGAAAAAGAATTACTGCACATGATGAATCTGATTTATCCAGTGAAACTCTTTACATGCGATTTGCAAATGCATTTATCCTGAAGATTGCTCTATGCAAAGAAGAAGAGGGCGAATTAACGTCACCAATCTTCGATGCTATGTTTTATATATTAAAACAACTTCGCGGCAATAAAAAAGGTGATATCAAAGCATTCAGGAAATTCTTTGACAAAATAGATAATGAGAGAGATGAGTATATTTTTGAACTGTTCGAGAAAGCAGATAAGGAAACTAGTAAGAAACTCGAAGAATTAGAAGGCAAGAATATTCTATTTGCATTGGATTATGCATCATGGTATGGTATATTGTTGAAATATAATATGAAAGAAGAGTTGGAAAAATTATATTCAAAATAAATCATTGCTCTTTTTCATTTCTTTTTATTCTTTCTTCATTATTCTGATATTTAAAAAAATGAAGAAATTATTTGTTGATTTTTTATAGTTCACTTAGGCATATACTGTGATTATAGCATTGAATGTATTCTGCATTTGATGTTACGACTCCTTAAAAGGAAAGAAGTAGTATCAGCTATCATTTCTTGAATGATAATCTAGGAAATATTGGGTTAATCTCGAGGTGAACAATAGATTGGCAGAAGTACTGCTTTACATATTAATATCAGTTGCTTGTGGATTAGCATTAGTTGGAATTGTATCTCAATGGATTTTACATAGTAGAAAGAGGAAAGAAACAAGTACATTGACAGAACAAATGCATTATGCTGTTGATCAAACAACAAGAGAAATGCAAAAATTCTTTGATATATTACGAATGAAACCAACTACTAAAGGAGTATTTGGAGAAAATGTTGTTGCAATGTTGCTCTCAAATTTACCAAATAAATTTGTTAAATCGCAATACCAACCAATAGATATCTCAGGTAGAATTGATTTTGTGATACAACTCCCTAACAGTGATTTGTTTATTCCAATTGATAGTAAATTTATCCTTCCTAATGAGTTCGAAAATATCGAAGAAGTTCAAATGGATAAATTAGCAATAGATAAGCTAAATAAAAATTCCATCAGAAGGGCAAAGGAAATTATCAAGTACATACAATCCGTTGAAACAACTGATTTTGTATTAATGTATATCCCTGATTTCGTTTATGGTGTCTTAACAGATCAAACATTTCAAAACCTAGCCAAGATGAATGTTATTCCAACAAATACTAGTGGTTTACTAAGTACGATTTTCATGATCAAAATGCAGTATCGCTTTACGAAATTAAATAGTGCAGCAAGCAGTTTTGGAAATATACAAATGAAAGTATGCCTAGGTATGGAGGAAGTATTGGAAAAAATAAAAACTGGAACAGGTCAACTGCAAAATAGTCTGAATAATATAACAGCAGCAAAGAATGAATTGACTAAATTAAATACTATGCTAAACACACTTGATATAGAAAACTTTTAGCTGATTAAAAAAAGATAAATGTTCTTCATCACTAATCAGATATTGAGATTAGTCATGAAGAATCTCAAAGTTTTTGATACTTATTTTGAATGACCAACTTTGTAATGTGCAGCATAAAACATAGCTTCATCGCATTGTAGGAATCCTCTAAGCATATTTTGTCCTACTCCACCAGCAGCGATTTTAAGAATATGTTCAATATCCTTTTGATCAAACTCTGGATAGTCTTGTAGAATAAGTGCAGCAATAGCAGATACGTGAGGTGCAGCCATACTTGTTCCTGATACATACCAATATCCAACGTCATAGGTGAATTTTGGTTTGTAAGGACCAACTATCCAAGCACCAGGTGTCATTACATCTAAGTCATGGTGTTTTTGTCCTAATGTTGCATTTGGTCTACTACTGAAATCTTCTAAGTATACTTGGTATTCATTGCCAAAAACGTCTGGAACATTTAGTTCTTCTGGGACATCAACCAACCAGCCTTCGCCAGTCCATAATGAGTGGTATAATGCCTCAGTCCAGCCACACGCAGCAGCGGAAATCACTTGATCGTAGGCTCCTGGATAATCCATACCTGCTTCTCCTCCATTTCCAGCAGCTACAACAACAATGACACCTTTTGCAATAGCATAATCTATTGCTTCCTCAATCATTACTGTTGGACTTGGACCACCAAGACTCATGTTGATAATCACTGGACCATCTAGTTCATCTGCTAAATCAGCGATATAGTAAATACCTGCTGATATCATTACATCAGTTCCACCTGAGTAATTTAATAAACCATATGGTGAATCCACGCTCCAAGCATCTAGAACTAGAACTGGTATAATAGTTGCTTTAGGAGCGATACCATCAACGTAGAAGTAGTCGTTGTAGTTATAACCGATTATTGTGCTTGTTACATGTGTTCCATGACCAGAAGCGAGATCTGTTATGAATCCGCGATCATCCTTTAATTCAGACATCACGACTCCATAAGCATCGTCCCACCAGATATCATGTGAGAATCCTTTGCCAAGTTCCCAAGCGATATCGCCTTCTGGGAAGAAAAATGGCCAAAGATCCATTAGACCTGTGTCTAAAACAGCAACGTAAACGCCTTCTCCATCATTGGCGACATTTTCCTTATCTACTAAGTCATACCACCAAGGAGAAGCACTAGGCCATGCTCCGTAATCTTCTGCAGTAGTATCTTGTAATTCAGCTGCTAACATAGGTTCAACACTGATGTCGTAGAGTTCTAGCGAATTGAAGAATGTAGGTTGATTACTGGTAATATTTGTAAACATAATAAAGCCAGGAGTGATTATGCAGATCATTAAAAGTATAGTATATATTTTCTTCATATACACCCAACCTCGTTTAATATATTGTCGAAAAGTTGATTGAAGGAAACTACTTCGCTTACCATATTTAAAGCATTTGCCTAAACAATCTAAACTAAACGAGTTTTACAAAAAAAAAAATGAATTCAGGTATTGAATATAAGGATAAATTATATTAATGAGCAAAATTTCAGAGCAAACATTTCTTACTATTCGTTTAATCTCCATTGAGTTAAACACTCATTACAACTATAACTGGTTTAATACCTCAAATTTAGTACATAAAGGAGTTTGATATTTTGAGTAAGACAAAGAAAAAAATAGGAATTGTTGCTGATTCAACATGCGATATGGATCCTGAATTCTTAAAGAAATATAATATCAGAACAGTTCCCTTAAAGCTAATTTTTGGTGATGAAATTAAAAAACAAGGCGTTGACATCACAAATAAAGAATTTTATCAACGTCTTATAGATGGAGAAATGCCTTCAACTGCTGCACCATCTCCCAAAGATTTCAATGTAGCTATTGATGCAGCATTAGAAGAATATGAAGAAGTTCTTGTTTTTAGTATTGGTAATAAATTAAGTGCGACATTTTCAACTGCCACAATGGTTAAACAACAGTTTTATGATGAACGAGTAACTGTTATTGATACAAATACTCTTTCTGTCACAATAAGTTTGATTATTTTACCTGCAGCACGAATGATAGAAAATGGTGCTTCTAAAGAAGAAATCCTGGATTTTGTTAATAAGACCATACCACATACTCAGGTTTTTGGTGGTTGTCCAACCCTAAAATACTTGCATAAAGGAGGCCGCTTAAGTGGAGTTTCCTATTTAATAGGTTCAGTTCTAGATTTTAAACCGCTTGTTAGTGTTTTAGATGGTAGAATAGTTTCCCCTGGTAGAGTTCGTGGTGAGAAAGGTCTTCTAAAACTTATGAAAACTGTTACACGTAAAATCGCAAGAAACCGTATGTCAGAATTGGTTATTATAGGACATTGCGCAAATCCCGATAGGGCTAAGGAAATTGCTGATTACTTGAAAAGCAGACCAAATGCTCCAAAAGAGGTTCTACTCTGGGATATTGGCCCAGTTATCGGTACACATCTAGGTCCCGGCACTATTGGAGTTGTTTGGGTTGGTGAATTTAACGAAAGCTGGATTAAATACAAAAGGCAATTACGTTTCTGGAAGCAAGAAAAATCTGATGAAGAAGAAGATTGAAAACCAAATGTTGATTTAGGATAGATTATCTTACAAATCTTCTCCTTTTTCTTTTTACTATCAATTATTTTGTCCTCTAATTTCGATTTAACATTCTATTATCTCTGCACTAAGTTTGCTAAACAAAATGTGATTTATGTTAAAAAATCTACGCAAATTAGATTTAGTGAAATCTTATAAGTAGATATTCGTAGTTAATCTTGGTTTGTTGTAATGGAAAGAGAAGACGCGGTGATGACTGGAGTCGCTAAAGAGGATAAAATAAAACCTTCAATGCGACAACTCTTTGGTATATACTTAAAAATAGGTCGAAAGAGGATTGCTCTTTCTATATTTTGTGGAATAATGATTTTTCTTGCTATTACTGGACTTGTAATGATTGTATTTACCTATCGATTCAACACATTTCAAAATCAGGAAATCAATTGGCTTAATGATGGTCATATTAGTGTTAGTTCCAATCGTTATGATTATGGTTATTTTGCATTTTCAGATAATTTCTTTGGTAGTTTAACAGAGGATTTTGCTTCTTATGTTAATAATGTAGTTCCTGAAATCCAGATTGTGAACACAACTGTTGCAGTAAGTGCACAACTTTATACTTATAATCCTCCACCACCAGATCCTTGGCTGAATCATGAAATAATGACTTTTGATACTAAAGGATATGAAGCTTTATCAAAATGTTTAGTTGAAGGAAAGTTACCTCAGAATGCTTCCGAATTACTAATTTATTCCCCAAATAATAGTAGTGATCTTTATGTAAATGATACTGTTACACTTTATAGTTTTGAAGTACGTGATCCAGAACGTGAATACATGAATTTTACTATTGTTGGTACTGTTGATAATATTCATGAAGGATTCCAAAATGAAAGCTTATCAGCTGATATTTTTGATTGGAATTTTGAAACTGGGAAGGGATGGTTCTATGGAAATTATCGTAATTATTTCTTTTTTACAAATAGTTCCATGCTTAATGAAATATTAAATGATTACAATTTTTATAATGGAATAGTTACTTATCTCGCTGATTTTGTCTATGACAATTCAGGAATTAGATTAAACAAAATGAGTGACTACATTCTTGCTATACCTACTTATGAGGATCTACCTTATTCTGATTTTATTGAACAATATGTTATAGTTTGTCCAGATCTTAAAGAAGTTTATTTGCAATTCAATCAGTTATGGATTGTAGAAACGGTTAAAATTCTATCATTGAATGCACCTTTGCTTTTCATTATAGGATTACTTAGCATTATTACACTCAATATAGGATCCAAAGAATTAGGGTCAACTTTTAGAAGAATGAAATTATACGGTTTAAGTTATAATAATATTAGAGTAATGGTTTTACTAGAGAATTTCATTTTCACATTTCTGAGTTTTGTAATAGGAACCTTGCTTGGTTTTCTCTTTAGCTATCTATTTACAAAAAATCTTGAAAGTCAGCCATCAAACTACTACATCGATTTTATAAAAGAACCTTTACTCTATATCACTATAATAACAATTACATTAGGATTCTTCCTTCTTAGCTTTTATATCCAGAATTCTATTGCTAAGAAAACTACCAGAACTACCTCTGAAGAATTTAAAAAGCAGAGGAGTAAAATTAGAACAATATTTTCAACAAATGAATTTAGACTATTTGTTATTGCTCTAGTCTTCTCAATTGTTTCAATCACCTTTTTCCTTGTTTACAAATATACAGGAGAAGAAGGAATATTAGCTTCCAATCTTTCTTACTTAACTATATTCTATTTTATGGTATCTTGTAGTGCAGCATTGCTGATTACGTTTGCATTTCTGTTAATTGCTAGGATAACAACTATGTTTTGGCTCTTTGTAAGCAATAAATTGTGGCCAAATAGACTGAACTTATTTACATTAGCAATAAAACAGATGGTTGTTAATAAAAACATATATCAAATAGCAATTTTAGGTACGCTTACATTTGGTTTAGTTATACTTCCTGGAATGGCAATGGAAACATCAATACCAGTTCATCTTGATAGTGAAATTAATTTCAATATGGGAGGTTCAACATTAGTAGTTTTAGATTGGGCAGATACAGAAGGAGAAAAAGATATTATTCTAAATAACATTACTGAAATTGCTAACTATACAGAAGTAACTTTGTATTTACTAAAAGATTCAAATGTCGAATTGCGTTTTCCAAAAGCATTTAGAACATATATGCTAGCATTGGAAAGCCCAACAGCATTTGCTTCTATAATTGATCCAGAAATACTTGATGGATCTAAATGTACGATTGATGATATACTTGCATTGGAAAATGATTCGAACGTATTATTCGACAGAAAATATGTTTCAAGAAATAGATTGAAGCCAGGTGATAATCAATCTATGATTAGTTTCACGCGTCAAGATGATACATTGAGTTATGTTAACTCCTTTAATTATTTCCCACTTTGTCCTCTCCCTAAAAAGGATCTTTTCCAATATTACATTGATGCTTTTGCTATTATTGGTAATGATAATACAATTCGAGATATAGAAAGAGCAATTGAGTTCTCAAGCGATGTATACTCTGATCATATAAAATTACTGAAACCAGTTAATGAAACAATTATCCCTAGTATTCAAGAGAAACTTCTAGAACATAATATTATTGCGATTACAAAAGAAGAATTATCAGAAACCATTTACATGAATATTGACCCATTCCCAAGAAACAATTTACTTATGTTTGCAATTCTTGCAGCATTTACATTATTATTTGTTGGATATTTTACTGGTATCAGCATTTTTGAAGAAAGAGGTCGGATTATAGAATCACTCTATCGAGTTGGATCTGTAAGAGGACAAATTCTGGCTGCTTTTACGTTTGAACATTTACTGATCAATCTTATTCCTATGATAGTATCAGTTTTAGCTTCATTACCCTTGCTTAGCTATGTAGCAATCAGTATTTTTGGTGTACAAGAGATATATTATCCTTATAAACATGGAATTCCAGCTTGGTTAATATTCGTTGTTCTTTTATGCGGTTTGCTGTTGTCAGTAGCTGGTCTACTGCTAGCATTAATACCATCAATTTACAAATTTAGACCTGTGAAGCAGGAGTGAAGAGAAATGATAGAATGCAAGGATTTAATTAAAATCTATTCCAATCAATATACAAACCTTCGAGTTGCTGCTTTAAGGGGTATTGATTTAAGGATAAAGAAAGGTGAATTGATATCAATCATTGGACCAAGTGGATCTGGCAAATCAACATTTATTAAAGTTCTAGCAGGTATTGAAGAAATTTCTAGTGGAGAAGCTAGAGTAGGTTCATATCAACTTGGTAGTATGACGGCAAAGGATTTACTATCGTATAGACTCAATTCTATAGGACTTGTTCATCAATTTCCTGAACGAACACTATTTCTCAATGGAACTGTAAAAGACAACTTGAAATTTGCTTCAAGTCTTTGTTCAATGAATTGGCAAGCGGCATTAAAACAAAACCGAGAAATTCTTGAACATCTAAATATTCTGGATCTTGAAAATCGACGTGTGAGTTATTTATCAGGAGGAGAAATGATTCGTACTGCTATAGCTTGTATGTTAGCAAAAAATGCTCATCTATTATTATGTGATGAGCCAACGGTTCAGTTAGATACCGAGAACACTGAAAGAGTAAAATCATTACTAAAACAGATATCACGAGATTTTGGTACAACAATTTTGGTAGTTACACATGATTTGAGATTTATAAGCGGTGTAGATAGAACATGTGAAATTCATAGTGGACGTGTTAGTTCATTATTTAATACAGAGGACAATTTTGCATATGAAAAACAGGAATTTCCTCTTCTTTTCTCAAGCCAGATTGACTCATCACAAAGCGTAAGGATTCCAACTGAAGTTTACAGATTGATGCAACTTAAAGATAATGTAAACTTTAGTGTATCTGAAGATTACAAAGTTGAAATAGTAAATCCAAACGGGCTTGTTCCTCAGAAAATTGAAATCAAAGAAGCAAGGAAACAAAAGACCCTTTCAGTCAAATCCTTGCCTAAAGATTACTACAAAACCAAAGAAATAGAAATCAAACTTGTTGAAGTATCAAAAATCTACAGCACTAAAACAACTCAAGTTCATGCTTTAACAGAAATTACTGCTGAATTTTATAAAGGAGAATTAGCTTTTGTAGTTGGACCAAGTGGTTCAGGAAAGACAACTTTGATTAAACTTATTACAGGTATGGAATCTTCTACTTCAGGCGAGATTTTTGTTCTGGACCATGAGCTTCATATGATTACTGACGCTGAATGTGCTAAATTCCGAAGAAACAATATTGGAATCGTATCGCAACAAGGAAATTTGCATCCATATATTACTATAAAAGAGAATCTCTTTATAAGAGATATACTTTCAAACAAAAATATTGTTTTAAGCAAATACCCACAAGATGCTGTTGAAAGTATATTTGACATGTATCATATTGAGCAAAGAAAAAATTCCTATCCTTTAGAGATATCAGGCGGAGAACTGCAAAGAGCATCTCTTGCTATTGCACAATTTGGAAAACCCGGACTCTTGATTTTGGATGAACCCACAGCAAATATGGATTCTGAATTAGCAAATGAAATCATGGATCAATTATACAAAATCCACGAACAACTCAAAACTACTATGCTTATTTCAACACATGATATCAACTTGGTAAAAGATGGAACTCGAGTAATTGAACTAAAAGATGGAAAAGTAGATAACGATGGTCTGGGCTATTTAGTCGATTTATAATCTTCTGCAAAATCCTCTCTGAGGATATTTTTCATATTTCCTTATGGAGAATATTTTCAGCATTTGCCATGCTAAAGTATTGATCAATTATCAATCCCATTCGAAAATCCTCTAGACGATTATCTTTACGTAGTTCTATAAGAAAAGTAACTAAACTTGAATAAAGTATGTCGTCTAACACAAGAAAGCAAATTAACTGTAATATCTTTGGATCTTCTAGTGATTCTACTGGTGATATACTAGAGTATGGTATTTTTTGCATTAAGTAAATAAGAGTGTCAATTATCTCTTGATCTTTCGCACTACACCAAAGAACACAATTTAGTGGAAGAAAAGTTCTAATCATCAATTGTGGGCCAATTATTCTATCATTTAGTAATTTAGTTTTTATGATTGACAAATTAGGTGCATGTATACCTAGTTGGCTAGCAATCTCCTTTTGTGATAAGGTGTAACTTCCAACTAACCCATTTATGATATTGATTTCCATCTCTGAAAGCTCATAAGGAGAATCAGGTGGGTATATGTCAGTGAATAATTCTCTCTCTTTGGTACCAGATCTCTTCTTTACAATCGTTTCTGGTTTTATAAATGTGGTAGCAAAATCAAATTCCCATCTTTGATTATCAAGATTATAGAGATCAAAATTATATCCTGAAAGTGGTGCAGCAGTTAATTCATAGTATTTTATCCTAGCTTTTGATTTTTGTTTTACTTTATTGTATTGTTGAATAATTTTTTGTCTTGCTTCTTCCTTTAAGAAATAATATCGCAGGTAAAATGTCTCGCCCCATAGGAAAGAAGCTTGACCATCTTGAAATATCTTAAACTCACTAAATTCTTTGAAAATTTCTTCATTATCAGAAATTAAAAAGCATCTTTGAACTCCAAGTTCTACCCAATTAACTCTAGTAGTTACTCTTAATCCCATTTTAGCTTTCAATTTTTGTAAGTGATTGTAAACAGTTGCATAAGAGTGGGCAATTGCATCAGTAAGTTCTTGAGTAACTAAAGACGGTTGCTTGGAGAGCGTTTGAATGATTTTCAAATCTATTGAATCAATTTTTGGCTTGAAACCTACAATGCTCAAACGACAGAGTTTGTTGAATTCTTCTATGGACATCTTCTTTGTTTGACTACTAAAAGTTGATTCAATCTTTTCTAGTAATAATGGAAGAAATAATCCCTCTGTTATTCTATCATAGTATAAGAAAGAGAAAATTGGTCGATATCCTTCTACCTTCCAGCTATTTGGTGAATCTGTGCAACCAGTTGCTCCTTCCCAATCATTTAGATTTTTCTTGTTTCTATTTGTTCTTAAATAATTAAAATAATAAGCAATATCCTCGCTAATAACCGTTGGAACAGTTTTCGGTAATAATTGCTGGAATTGTTGTAAAGTTATTTTTGCATAATCCTCAATGTGATATCTTTCAGGTGCTCTCTTCATTAATTGTGGAATTTTCATACTAGATTTGCTTGAAGAACTCACCTTTTAATGCCCTGCCTTATTTATTGCTTGCATAAATCAGAATAACTTTTATATTAGTTTTATGCATTTATCAATATAAATATTATAGTTGTTTCAGTTTATCAATAATTTGTAAATTTGGATGATTATTCAACTAGAAATTTCGACAAAATTAATGAGTGGTTGTGTTGAAGATGAAAAACAAATCAAAACTTGTGGTAGGGTTGGTTTTAGTTTTAGGATTATTAGTTGTAACAACTATTGTTACAAATATTTATGCTGTACCTCCTATTGAAGATGGTGGAGATGATCCAGGAAATGGACCGGGACCTGGTATTTACTTAAAAATACCTACTGATACAGAATTCTACAAGTATGAAAATAACCAACTATATTTAATTTTTGAAACTCATTCATCAGAAATATAACATAATTTTACATTATCATTTCTTTTTTTTCTTACTCTACCTCCTTTAATTACTTGGCTTGTTATAAGAAGAAAAGAAAGAAAATAACAATAAAAGGCTATTTTAAAAAACTGATATTTGATTGCAAACTAATAAATAGTAAATCGCTAAATCTCTCTTGATTATTATGTCTGTATATAATAATGAAGAACTGATAGAACAAGGTTCAGAGGATGTTACCTTACCTTCAAAGAATTCTTCACCGAATAAAAATAATCAGAAGTTTCGTGTAGGGAGGACTTTTTGGGATCGTATACCAAAATACAAGTGGTGGGTTACTCCTTTAAACATTCTATTAATTGGGATTTTTCTAGTAGTTATTGATGTTATAACTTTACCTAACACTGGCTTCCTTCGAATTGATTGGGCTTGGTGGCCAATAGGAGGAATGTTCTTTGCATATATTGTTAGCTTTATTATCTTCAAGCGTCCAGAAATCGCTTGGATTGTGGGACCAATATTAATGGTTGGAGCGAGTGGCTTGCTATTAGCAATTGACTTAGTTTTTCCTCCAAATGATGGATTCCTTGGGATGGATTGGGCAATAATACCAATTGCTGCACTCTTGACTTTTGGTGTACTAATTCCAATAGTGACTAAATTTGGTCGAAAGAAAGAGAAACCAATTGACAAATTTAGGAAAGCTGTTGCTGAAATGAAAAAACAAGAAGAGCAAGATACAAGTTAATTGAGAGATTGATTATGAATCTAGGAGAGGAATAATAATTGTCACAAAAAACTACTATATTAGATTTAACAAGAAAGGATAATACAAAAAGCTCACAAATTATTCGTGATTTTGTTTCACCTTACAAAGAGATGATCTCCTGGTTGAATTCTTTTACAATCAGCTATATCAGAAGAGATGCAAATTCCTCATTATCATCTTCTCTGCCTATGGAATCAATATTAGCTTTAATTGATAATCTTGCTCCTGAAAAGGTGGAGCGAAATATAAGAGATAAAGCTGGACCATTCTTCAATAAGGGTAATGAAGTGGGTGTATTACTAACACATGGTTTCTGTTCTACAGCTCAGGAGATGAAAGAACTCGGGGAAATCATTAACAAACAACTTGGTTATACAACTTTAGCAGTATTGTTAGCTGGACATGGAACTAGTCCCGGTGATTTAGCGCAAACCGATATGATTGATTGGTATAAATCACTAAAGGAAGGGTATGATTTTCTAAAACAATTTTGCACTAAAATAGTGCTACTTGGTCACTCACTTGGTGGTACATTATCTCTCATTTTAGCTGCAAACGAACCTGTAGATGCAATAGTAACTTTTTGCGCTCCAATAAAAGTTGAATATTTCATGCAAGATTATCTATTCTTAATATCAGATTTATTGAAATATTTCCCTCGAAGAAAAGAAGAGATTGCTGTAATGGAAGAAAATAGCTTGATAAACTATCGTGTATCAGCACTTAAAGCTGTAGAGCATCTATTGGACACAATGGAGATTGCTAAAGAAGAAATCAAAAAAGTAACAGCTCCGATTTTGACAATTACTGCTGGGAAAGATGCGAGAGTGCCTATATATAATGCTGAGAAGATTCACAAACTTGTAAGTAGTGAAATCAAAGAAGATTATTTCTCTGCTAATTCTCCCCACACTCTCTTATATGGGTCTGAGAAAATGCAAATTATAGATAAGAGTTTGCAATTTATGAAAGCAATAGTGAAAGGGACATAAGAAAGAGGATTTCGTTCTTATTTCCCTAATAGCTCATCACTTGACTTTCCTAACCATGTTAATCCAAGTGCACCAGGGCCAGCATGAACTCCAATGGCTGTTCCGATTTCCCATGTAAGGTATTCGATTTTCTTTTTTGAAACTTTTTTCAGATGATTCATTAGTTCCTCTGCTTTTTCAAAATTACGAGAGTGAATAACAACAATTGTTTCATGTTCTGGAATATCAACAACCAATTTCTCTCCCAGTTTCTTTAAGTAATCCATTTTTGCATCTTCACCACGAACTTTCATAGGAGAATCTAATTTACCATCTACAAAGGTCAACAATGGTTTATAGTTTAACATTTCTCCTAACAGGTGTTGTAATGTAGAAATTCTTCCTGATCTTTTTAGGTATTTTAACGATCCAACAAAAGCATTCATTTGTGTTTTTGGTATAATCTCTGTTTTCAATTTCTCCAAAATTTCTTCTTTAGCCAGACCTTTTTCAATCATTTTTGCTACTTTTAAAACTATTAACCCAAATGGAAGTGTTGCATTTCTACTATCTACAACAGTGATTTTGTCTTCAGCAAATTGCTTTGCATAAATCACGCCATATCCATAGATTCCACTTAATTCTCTTGAAAGATTAACCATTATTGCTTCATCTGCTTTCTCTAAGGCTTCATCAAAAGTTTTTTTATAAACTCTTGGAGATGGAACCCCAGTTGTTGGTTCTAAATTTTCCTCGACAATTTTATGGTAGAACTCTTCCTTTGTTATATCAATATATTGAGTTCTAGTTTCATCAGGAAAGTAAATTGAAATTGGGAGAATGACAATACCATACTTTTTGATTGTTTCAATTGGCAGATCACAAGCTGAATCGGCAATGAGTATCAATTTTTTCTTTTTTTGCGCCATCTTGTATCAACTAACTTTAGTTTATAGAACATAATAGTTAGTAATAGATGGAAAGTAAACTAGTTTTTTGAAAACTAATTAGTTCTTTTGCTATTAAATTTTGTCAGTTTAATTACCTTTAGTGTTATTACTGTAAGAGATTTTAAAAGAAAAATGACTTATGATCAAATTAAATGTTTATCTATAAACCCTCATCATTATCTTTGGTTTAATACCATAGCCGGATTTATAGATCACATGTTTAACTTGACCGTTTAATCATATCTAGAATAGGATATTATACAATTTTCAACTGCCACTACAATTCTCTAAATACTTACATTTCTGCTATATATATAGTTAATAAAGACTGTTTTTTGAATAATTAGGAATTCATTATATTACTATATGCTTGAAAAACTTAAAAATCAATAACTTCTATTTTTCCAAGAACAACAATGACTTCTGACTTAAAACTAGCTAAATTCGGTCAATTTTTGATGAATAATTTAAGAGATGCACCTTTTGATTTCTTTGACAAATTAATGATTGGTTATTGGAAAGCAAACGTATTGCAAGACATCCAAAATGAGCTTAAGCAATTAACACCAGATCAGAAGGACCTTCTTCGCAAATGTGTTGCAGCTACAATGGATACTGCTATTCACGATTTCTTAATAGCGCTTGAAGAAAATAATGTTACAACTAAGGATATACAAATACTAGTAGATGGTGATGATATTGTTCTCAAGAGTAAAAACCTTCACAAGGAACTGAATGGTGAGGATGGATGGTTCGCTAAGTTTAGTCGATATAAAATCGATTTTTAGTTTATTGGAATTATGCTTTACTAGTAATTTCGCTTACCAAGGTATTTCCCTGTTTTTTCCATCCTTAGTGAATCAAGACTTTAATCATTCCACTTATTGCTTCTCTTGGATCTAGTGGAGCATTATATCCACAAAGATCAGTTTTCAAGCGTCCAGGATGTAGTGGTATAACAATTACTCCATAATCATTTAGTTCAATAGACATCAGTTTTGAGAACTTTTTATGGGCTGATTTACTTGCTCAATAGCTATATCTAAAGACCCATTTTCTATTTCTAGTAGGACCTAATCCTAAGGTTATGTTAATTATCTTAGGGTTTTCAATATCTTTAATTCATATTTTTTCAGAAAATGAGAAATCAAGTCTATTGTTTAGCTTACCTCAACAAGAACAACCACTAAATGCTTCTGCACACCCTGCACATGCTTCTAAAATTCCTAATAGTGCTTGTGCACAACCTCCACAGCAATCCAAACAAGGAGTATCTATTTTCTCTCTTCTTCTTTTCTTTCTGGCTGGTTGACCATTTACTTCTCGCTGAATAGCTTCAGCTGATTTTTTCCCATTAACAACATCAGTAAGAGCATAACCACAGCTTCTACAGATATTATAAGTTCTCAAATTCCTAGCACCACAAGATGGACACCAAACAATTTTCTTTGTATCTTGCACTTGTTTCTCACTAACAGTACTAGTAACTAATTCAACTCCACATTCCTTACAAAATGCATGAGCTGAACTAGACACTTTTCCACATTTCAGACAAACTTTCTGTGTCACATATATTCCCTCATGAATCAATTACAATTAAATGAAGATAATAACATAATCATAATTGCTTAATAATTAATAAAATTTTAGCATTTCGTAATCTGAAATTATGCTTATTCTTTGTCTGATTGCTTTTCTAGCTCAGTGATTTTCTTTTCCAAGAATGCAACTTTTTCTTTCTTTCTTTGCCTGTAAGCTCTATGTTCTTCAGCTTCAGTTTGATATTTTCTTGGACGACCACGACGTTTTTTTTCTTCTGTCAGTATAATCAAACTCCCATATCAGATTTTAAATCACTTTCCGATTTCCTACCAAATATCAATTATTTTATTTCATAATAAAAAATGAATGTCTTAATCATAAATCTAACCTGTTTCTCTGAGTAAAATTCATAGATGATTAAAGAAATAAACAAATAATACCTAATGCAAATTAAATAAAAAATAAGAATGGATGGGATGGGTTTTAAACTCAAAGGAAAGTAAATTACCGGATTTTGGTAATCTTCTCAAAAATGGTCATTTTAAGAAAACATACAACCTAATAACTAGACTACAGAAGGAGAAAACCCTAACAAAAGAAGAAAAATTGCAAATTGATAAATTCAAAGGTTTAGCTATGTTTGAACTAGGAGAAACAGGTAAAGCCTTACAACTAATGAATAGTATTCTTTCGACAATTGAAAAGACAAATAATCCTAACCTAGATACATTAGCAATTTTTGTAAAAGGGATAATACTGCAAAGAACAGGTAGAATAGATGAAGCTATTAGTTTAATTGATGAAGAATTGGCACTACTTGATTCCTTGAAACTAGAAGAACCAGAGAAATTCCTAAGACGCAAAGCTAATCTCTTATTCAGAAAAGGCACTATTTATTTTCATTTAGAGAAAGTTGATCTTAGTTTAGAACTGTTGAATAAATCTTTGTCAATTCGAAAAAAAATTGATGATAAATATGGTATTGCGAAATGCTATGAAGTAATTGGTTATAATCACAAAAGAAATGGTGACTTAAAGAAAGCAATTGGATATATAAAACAAAGTATAGCTATTTTTGAAGAAATAGGTAACAAGTATCAACTATCAATTGAGCTCTTTCATTTAGGAGTTATTTATTATGATAAGGGGCAATATACTCTGGCAATAAAATATATGGAACAAATTTTACCATTTATAAACCAAATGGATAATGACTTTAAAAGAGGATACTACTTGGAACAAACTGGATTTGTTTATCTCAGAAAAGGAGATTATGAATTAGCTAGAAAGAATTTCCTTAAGAGCCTTGACATTTATCAGTCTATAAATGATCACATGAGGTATGGTATAGTCTTATATGCTCTAATAGAATTGGAATATAAAGTAAATAATATCAGTAAAGCTAAAGAATATCTGAGCTTAATCAAACAATTGACATCAAATAACAAAGATTCTCCTTTAAAAAATGCTGTAAATATGTCTGAAGTATTATTATTGAAAGATTCACCACGATCACTTGATAGAGAAAAAGCAGAACAATTGTTACGGGATATCATTGATTTTGGTGATCCAAATGTAAATTTCATAGTTAAAGCACTGATTTATTTATGTGAACTTCTTTTACATGATTTTCAATTATCTGGAAATTTGGAAATATTGAATGAGATCAAAATATACACTGATGATTTGCTTGATTATGCAAAAGAAGAAAAAGTCTATTGGATTCAAATGGAAGCCTATAGCCTTCGACTTTTTACTTTGTGGGTTCAAGCAAAATTCTCAGATTCTGAATTAGATATGAAAGAAATAAGAGTATTATTATCTCAGACGCAACAAATAGCTGGTAAGAGAGGATTAGATCGAATTGCTAAAGATATATTTGAAAAACATTCAGTATTAATAGAACAAGTACAATCTTTGGATGATTTCATCAAAAACTATTATGATTTCAATGTCAAACAATGACCGTAGAAAATCGAAGAAATTTTAGTTAGTTATCTTTCATTTGTGATAATTTTCGATGAGACCTTTATTTCCTTCTTCTTGACAACTTCTTTTTCAAGCTCATCTATTCGACGTTCTAATATTTCTAATTCGTAATCTTCTATACTATCGTTTTCTCTATGACCAAGCTCTAATTCAATAATGTGAAGTAATGTAAGCTGCTTAAGTGATTCTTCGAACTCATCTATTTGCTTGTCCACTTGTAATGAAATTATCTGATTAGGGCTTATTTTTAAACTTCTAGTAGAAACAATAGGTTCCAAAGAACCGATTATATTTTCAATGATTATACTTAATGGGCTATATAGGCTTAAACTATCTCCCAATTCTTTTTTCAATGAGGTGACATATGTTTGGAGTATCTCTGTATCAGTTTTCATTATTTCGTTAAAAGTAAGTGATAATATTGGATCGCTTGTTATTTTCTTAGAAGCAACCTCATGGTCTGTTTTCTCTAATTGCTTTTCCAGCTTTACCACTCGTTTTTCTAGCTCTATTCGTTCAGCTTTTTTTCTCTCTCTGTATGCTTTTTTCCTCTCTGCGTTTGTTTCATATTTCCTTGGTCTTCCTCGTGGTCTTTTCTCTTGGGACATAATTGATCACTTATTGTTATTTACTGTCTCGGGACAATTATTTAAAACTTCGCTTACAGATTATTTTAAGAATGGTTAGTTAAATATCTTGTTGATATGAAAAAGTAGTATTTGACTTCATTATTATATAATGTGTAAAAAAGAAAGAGAAGCTGGTTTAGTGCCAGCATTCAACAATATTTAATATGTTGTCCAATAGAAAGCTGTAAACCATCCGATGCCATCTATCCAGACATCAATTTGAGTTTCTAAATCATATGTACCCACAGGAAGTTCTTCAAGTTTAAATAAAGCGCCTACTCCGTACTACCAACCATATTGAGGATATTCAAGATAACCAAGATGTCGTTTCATTGCTGTTAATTTTATGTCTAATTGTACACCATTAAGAATGAACATAGATTTAAGTAAGCCAGTTGTCTCCATTTTGTAAAATTCTAGAGCTAATTCATGATCTTCAGTGTTAAAAATAGTGTAAAAGCATATTACATGTGTAGCCATAACACAGTAATCCATTGGAAACCAAGGACTTATTCTTCCTGCTTTTACTTCTCAGGTGCTGCCACCATATTGTCTAGTGAATTTACAATATAACCACCAGTCAAAAATGCTTGAAATGAAGAAGTGACGTCGCTGTAAGTTAGATGCTTATATGGTTGTTCTGCTTGAACATCAGCAATTGAAGTTACTCCGATTAGAGCAATAATTATGAATAGAACTTTTGTAAATTTCTTCAATATAAGTCTACCCTCCACTAAAATGTGGTTAAGGTTTAATTCTGTCGATAGAATATACATTTTGTCCCGAGACAAAAAACTCATAAAGGATTATACGAAATAATTAGGCACCACTAACATTACTCAATTTAGCGTCGCGGGACAATTTATATAAGGAAAAATTAGGATTTACCTTAAAGAATATAAGAGGTAGATAGTCAAAGGATTGGATCATGAGAGAAAAAAAGAGTAGCTCAGAAATCATACTTACATTATAATGACTAATAGAAATCTCTATCGCAGGAACAAAGGACAGCTTGAGAAGAAATCAGTTAGACATCTTCACGCTTGAAAGTAGTAGTTATCAATCTGAAGTCATTTTGATATGTCTGTGAGCAGTCCAATTATCAATGCCAAAAACTGGCTTTTTTGTTGATAATTGGATTGTTTCCAGATTCGCTAATTTACTTTTATTGTGAGAAAAATAGATGAATTTCATTGTTTATTCTGTATTTTCTGAGGAATCTTTTTTAACACTCTAAATATTATTACAAAAGATTTTGCATTCTAAACAGGAGATTTGGACTCTTTGGAAAATAATTCTACTGAAAATATTGAAGTTGATAGATTAGATAAAACTGAATATAAAACTTATCCGTATAGATGGGTAGTTCTAGGCATCTTCATGTTTGTTGGTGCAATGTCTCAAGTCATATGGATAACTTTTGCTGGCATTACAGATGAATCAGCCGGTTTTTATGGTGTAAGTAATGGTCTAATTTTACTTCTTTCATTGATGTTTATGCTTGCATATATACCTTTCAATTTTCTTGCTTGTTGGGCCATTGATAGATTTGGCTTAAAATGGGGAACAGGTATTGGAGTAATCATCATGGGCGTATTTGGATTTTTGCGACCAGTAATACCAGGAAACTATGGTTGGTTACTATTTTGTACAATAATGACTGCAATCGGTCAACCATTTATCTTAAATTCATTTACAAAACTTGCAGCAACATGGTTTCCTGAAAAAGAGAAAACCCTTGCTACTGGCTTAGGTACAATGGCAATGCTATTGGGAGTAATTATTACTTTCTTAACTGCTCCAATGCTTCTAGGTGCTGATCCTAATAATCCTGATCCAAGTACATATCGCATGAATTTGACACTCTACATTTTTGGTGGTCTAATGTTATTATCTATGGTTCTTTATCTGATATTTGTTAAAAATAAACCACCTACTCCAGCAAATGCTTATAGTGATAAAAGCAAAGTTTTAGCAACTCAAGGAACTTTTTCATTATTTAAGAACCGCGATTTTACATTACTATTTCTAATTCTTTTCATTGGTCTTGGAGTATTCAATGCGATATCTTCTGCACTAGATTTAATTTTTGAATATCCCCAAGGTGTTGATACGCCTTCTTATATCGCAGGAGTAATGATCGTAGGAGGAATCATTGGAGCAATAGTATTTTCAACTTTGTCAGATAAATATCAAAAGAGAAAGATTTTCATCATCCTGGCAATGTTTGGTGGAGCTATTTTTACACCACTATTGATATTTGCTGATCTCATGTTTACTCAGCAAATTGCAATTGATGTTTTTAGGTACATTGTTTCATTTTTCTATGGGTTACTCCTAGTATCTGCATTACCAGTAGGACTTACATTTGCTGCTGAAATAACACATCCAGTACCAGAAGAAACATCAAATGGATTTATGATGTGGATAGGTCAAGTTTGTGGAGTTATTTTGCTTGGTGGAATGATACTCACTGATAAATTTAATCCTGGTTTAATGAATATTAGCATATACATAATGACAGGATTATTTGTAATTGGAATAGTATTGTCATTTCTAATGAAAGATTTGGATGCCTATAAGCTATAGTAGGTGTTCTTTCTATTTTTTTCTATCAGTCAATTTTTTTATGTAAAATTGCTGTATCACATGTCTTGACAATAGAATTTTATTTACAAATCACATTAGGTTTACTATGAATATCTTAATCATCTATGCACACCCAAAAGAGAACAGTTTTTGTAATGCTATTAAGGAAATGATTGTAAAAGGGTTAAAAGCCAACAAAAATACTGTTCGCATTCATGACTTATATTACTCTAAATTCAATCCTCTATTATCTAAGGAAGAATTAAGGGGTGAGACAAAATCATTATCTGGTTATAAGACGATTGTCAAATATCAACACGATATCAAATGGGCTAACGTGATAATCATCATTCATCCTGCTTGGTGGTATGGTGTTCCAGCCATTCTCAAAGGATATTTTGATAGAGTTCTAACTGAAGGATTTGCATTCAATTATGAGGTTGATCATCCTGTTCCACTCTTAACAGACAAAAAAGGTATTCTTGTTCAAACATTTGATGTAGAGGAGCAATTAGAAAAGGAGTTTTTTGGAGATATAACTTACAAATCAGTTTATTATGTTTGGAAATATTGTGGAGTTGAAGATTGGCAAAATTTTGCTAAATTTAAGGTGAATTTCGTTTCAAAGAAGCAAAGAGAGGAATGGTTAGAAGAAGCATATCAAATGGTGCTTAAAATTAAATAAAGTGAGTAGTTAGATTATGCCATCCTTGAATTTCCAATCAGAATCAAAAAAATTACATAGCGATTCTTCACACGGTGCTGTATTCTTAACTTTAGAAGTACTTAGAGTATTAAAAGAAGAACTTCAGCTTTCAGAAAATATTGAAAATGATCTTAAATTCACAATAGAGGAATTAATGAAAGTTCATCCAGAAATGGCTTCAATTAAAAATTCCTTAATTAAAATAAGAGAAAATCTGATAGCAAAGCAAAAGGAAATTATTATACGAAGAATAGATGAAGAAGCGAGAATTGTTTTAGATAGAGAAATACGAACTATCAGCAATATGAGTAATTATCTCTTAAAATACAAATCAATTATGACTATCTCTGCAAGTTCAACGATTCTAAATGCACTAAGAGAAATACCAGATGAAAGAAGAAATAAGCGAATTTTTGTATTGGAATCAAGACCCATTTTAGAAGGACAAATATTAGCAAAAGAACTTGCAAATCTTGGTTATGAAGTTCATATTATTGTTGATGCAGCAACAGGATATTTTGGAGAGGAAGTGGAAGCATTTGCAATAGGTGCTGATACTATCTTTTCTGATGGCTCTGTAATAAACAAAGTGGGATCCTTTTTGTTAGCTCTCACAGCAAATTTCTACAAGAAATCATTTATTGTAGCAGCATCATCAAATAAAATATCTAGTATGTCTTCAAAAGTACATAAAATTCTAATCAAACATAAACCTCCTCAAGAAATTTATAAAGAAAAAATCAAGAATCTCTCACCATTAAATGTCTATTTCGATTTTGTACCAGCAAAGTATATAACAAAATTGATTTCTGAGAAATAAAGTCTGAAGATAATTAATTTTAGTATGAAAGTATGAATTAGTATAGAAATTTATTTTCTAATGTCGATAAAAAACGAAGCTAAACCTTATAAATCTTGATTTTTTAAAAAAAGTATAGAGACTTAAATAGAGCGCGGTGGGGTAGCTAGGTTGTGCCCACAGGGCTCATAACCCTGGGATCGGTGGTTCGAATCCACCCCGCGCTACCAATTTCTTTTATGACTAATATTCCAAAAATTAGATTATTGGTAATAATATTCGAAGCTTATAATGACATAATTAAAAACTAATTTTCAGATTAAACTTTTTATATCTAGAATCAAATGTTTAGTAATTACTATCTATCGAAGCTTAGGCTTTAACAACCTATTGAAGTGATCTCAACTATGAAAGAGGTAGCGATAGTTACCGATGGGGTGGGCAATCTCACAAATGAGATGATCGAAAAATACAATATTACTGTTTTGCCCTATCGAATTACATTTGAAGATGCAGTATATCGTTGTTGGGGTGTGGATAGAAATGAAATTACTCGAGATGAGTTTTATAAAAAGTTAGCAGCATGTAATAAAGAAAATCTCCCAAATACATCTATTCCTACACCCAATGAATTAATGACTGGTTTTAATGAAGCATTGACTAAAGGTAAATCAGTTATTGCTATATTCCTCTCTGGTGAAATGTCAAATATCAATGACTATGCAAGAATATTTGTTACTGACAATTTTCCAGATAAAGACATAACAATCTTTGATTCTAAGCAAATAACCACAGGTGTTGGAATTTTAGCACTCTTCGCTTCTAAAATGGCTTATGAAAACAAGTCAAAGGATCAGATTTTAAAATCTTTAGAGTCAAGCTACAAGAAAATAAGAACAGTTTTTGTTTTTCAGAATTTAAACTACTTATACTTATCAGGTCATATCGGCCGAGCTAAAAAATTATTAGCAACGACATTCGGTCTAAATCCTGTTCTATACATGAATGAAGGAGTAATTCAAGGAGCAGGTGTTTTACAGAAAAAGAAAATAGTTCCACAGCTGAAGAAATTTGGCAAAAAGATTCTTGAGAACACAGAATTCAATGAGGTATTCTTTTGGCATACAAGGAATTCATCTATGGCTCAAGGAATATTAGAAGCAATAGAGAACGAGAATACTGGTAGTATAACAATCAACTTTTTTGAAGCAAATCCTTTGGTAGGTATTCATACAGGTCCTAATTCGTTAGCTTTCTCATATATTGGTACATGGGATAAAGAGTGGATTTTCAAATGAAACAGTTACTAATGTGAAGAAACTAACTGAAGAACTGAGATAATTTATCCACTCTTTCTTTTATTTTTGTATTTTCTTTCTTTTGTAATTATCACAATAGATAATGACACTCCAATTACAATGACACTAATTGGTATTCCAATTGCTAATCCTTTCTGCAAAGATGACAACCCAGCAGTTATTCCATGACTATAGAATATATCCATCTCTTCATTTCTACCATCTGTCCAAACAACATGTGGTATATCATCTGAGTCTACTCTTATAGTGAAATAATCTCCTGGCCTTGTATAAACAGTAGAAGTATTATCACTAGCTATTGGTATTGCATCTGTTATTATTAGTTCAGTACTCGAATAGCTTGAAAAATATGCTATACGATAGTACGGTCCATAGCTATTCCCTTGCTGGTCATAATAAGAGATATGTAATCTACCTTGCGAATCTATGTCCATATCTGGTTGCCATTGATTGCCATTTACTATTTGATTAATTGTATATCTAGAACTCCAAGTCAAACCATTATCATCTGAGTATCGTAAGAAGATACCCCAAGAACCATCCGGATCGATCAATTCAGACCAAAGAATGTATAACCTATCATTACTATCAAACTTAATAACTGGTAATGTCACTTCTTTTGGTCGTCCAGCCAGATCAATAGTGAAAGTTCCATTCTCACTTGTTGGATTGATATCTAGTCTAGTTTCAAATGTTGCACCTTGATCAGTTGAATTTGTAATGTAAATGTCTCCCCAATAATCAGTAGTAATCCAAGTCCAAGTTACAAATACATCATTCTCACTATTGGTTGTAACATATGGTCCAACATGATCAATTGGATGTATTCTACTATCAGCAATTATCCCTCTTTCTTGAAAACTTTCGCCTTCATTAATTGAACGGGTTATCCTTACAATTACAGTTCCATTAGTCAAAATATCATCATAAGCAACGTAGATATTTCCCAAACTATCTATCGTCATTGTTTCTTTATCAGCGAAATCATCACCATTTGTAGCACTCACTGTTGACCAAGAGTAGCCATAATCATCACTTTTGGCTACAGTTATCTGTGACAAATCAGAAGTAATTGCTCTTGAATATTCTAGATACGCGTAATAGATAATATCTTGATATAGTGCAAACCAAGGATCAGATTGCCCAGTAAAAATACCTTCAAACATTGGCATATTATAAGGTGTTGTCCAGGTTTTTCCATTATCATCTGATCTAGAAAAACTTACTCTTACACCTCTTGTATTATGACCATCAGCATTTTTCCAACCAGCGAAAATCTTACCATCTGAATCTATTGCCAATGTTGGTTCAACATGATGAACATAATCACCATCATTTGTGGAAATTAGTATATCCTCTGAAAAACCTACTATAAATGGATCTTCGTTTTCAATAACCGGATCGCTATTAACAAAAACCAAAGTAGGATAAATTAAAAGTTGTATAAATGATGAACAAAATAGAATAAAAGCTATCATAACTGCTTTTTTAGAAAGTGTCAACAAAATTCAGCTCACAAAAATTGTATGAAAACAAAGAATTTGAATTATTTTTACTTATTTACCATTCTAGATATTCCCTTAAAATTTTTAAAGAAGAAATTATTTGTGATTAAATAGAAAGATCACAATTATTGTTATTTAAAATAACGAGGTTTAACAATGACTGATATGAAAACTCCAATTTATGATTGGCATAAAGAACATGGGGATATGGCTTCTTTTGGTGGATGGTCATTACCTATGCAATTTTCTTCAATAAGAGAGGAGCATATGGCAGTTCGTGATAATGCAGGTATTTTTGACGTTAGCCATATGGGACGATTTCGCTTTACTGGGAAGGATGTCTTCCCAATTCTCAATAAAATCCTTCCAAGGAATCTAATGAAACTCGCAGATGGTCGATGTGGGTATAGCTATTTATTAGATGAAAATGGAGGAATGCTTGACGATTGTGTAACCATGAGAAAAAGAGAGGACTATGTTATTTTTGTTTGCAATGCAGGACCAAGAGTTAATGACTGGAATCATATGATTAAATTCATTGATAACGAAAAACAAAGGAAATCAGATTTAGATATTAATTATTATGATTTTACTTTAGATTCAGCTATGTTCGCTTTACAAGGTTCTAAAGCAATAAAAATTCTAGAGTCAATGACTGAAGATGAAATTCCCAGAAGTTGGGGTTATTTTGAAACTAAATTAGCTGGCATAGATGTTAAAGCATCTAGAACTGGTTATACAGGCGAAGATGGATTTGAAATAACTGTTATAGCAACCAAAGAGACCATTGCTTCAATTGCAATAAAACTCTGGGAAGCAATTCTTGACGCAGGTAAACCTTTTGGTTTGCTTCCCTGTGGTCTTGGTGCTCGAGATACTTTAAGATTAGGTGGTGGTTTACCACTATCAGGTCAAGACTTTACAACTGATTACGATCCTTTTGAAATGGATTTAGGAATTCAAGGTATCTTCATTGATATGACTAAAGTTTTCTTTATTGGTCAGGACGCACTCGAGAAGAAATACCCTACAGTAAATGAAGAAGGTAAACTTACATTAAAAGAAATGACTCAGAAGAGAGTTGGGTTAGAACTTCTCAAAAAGGGTATACCAAGACATGGTTATGATATTGAAAAGGATGGCAAGATGATTGGAGAAGTTACTAGTGGTTCTATATCACCATTAACAGGTAAAGGTATTGCTATGGCTATTTTACCATTGGAATATACTGAACTTGATACTGAACTGATCATCAATATTAGAGATAGACCCTATCCTGCAAAAGTAGTCAAATATCCTTTCTTCGATACTACAAAATATGGTCGTAAAAGAGAACAATAAGATGGAATGAGAAATCAATCCATCATTTCTTTCTTTATTCTTCTTTCATAATCAAATCATCAAATTTAGGTGCTTTTGTATGATTCATCGGGACAGTGCACTAATGCATTCCAAATTTCTCCTTCTGTAACTCTACCAGATGCTTTTACTTTTTTACTCACAAATTCAGCAAACTTGGTAGTATCAAACTCTGGAGGAACTGATTCCCAGGGACTAATTGCAAATAACTTGTACTCTTTACCATCTTCTGTTGCAAGAATGTACACATTGTTTCTCTTTGATACTACTCCAAAAATTTCTTGCTCTTCCATATAATCACCATTATTTACAATCATTTCACCTCTATTATTTTATTCCTTCAACAAATTTCCGACCATTTCTTCCAATGCTTTCTCTTCTTTTGCTTTCATTGCTACTATTTGGTTCTTTGTTAATTTTTTAAATTCAGCTATTTTTTCTTCAGGTAAAATTAATTTTAGCTTTTCTTTCTTCAATTTCGTAATCATGTCTTTCAAATTACTTCTTGTAACCTTTTTCTGTTCACTCTCTAATTCCTGAACTTTCTTCTCTTGTCCTTCTTGTTTTTTCAGTTTCTTTATTTTCCCTTCTAATCTAAAAACTTCATTAATTGCTCTCTCGATTGATGCCCTTAAATCATAAAGAATGAATTTTGACATTAAATCATCAATTGGTTTTTCAATATCATCATCCTCGAAATCCTTCAGTATATCTTTGATATTATCACCAAATGTTTTTGTTTCTTCAATTTCATCTTTGAATGCTTCTAAATCAAACCCTGGGGAGTCTGAAGTAAAAGCCATTTTCATTTCTTCTGCAGTTTCTAATTCTACACCCATTTCTAGCATTTGCATTTCTAGATCTATAATATCCTCTGATCCTTCCTCTTCTGTAAATTCCATCTCAGTATGTTTCTCTACCCATAGTAGTTTCCCATCAATTAGAACCAGTTTTTGTCTTAAGGATTTCATACTCATATGAGGTATTTCATTCAAAAACAAATTAATATCATCAAATAGCAAATTGTAAACATTATTTTCTATTTCAGCTTTCTTCTTGAGATCTTTTTCACTTAGCTTAATTTTCTTTGGTAGTTTCTCGTTTCTTTTTTTCCTTTCTCGTTTCTTTTTCTTTTTTGGTTCCTCTTTCTCAACTTGCTGTTCAGAATCAGCATTGTTCTTTTTCTTCTTCTTTGGCACTATTTTAACCTCAAGTATTTACAGCAATTATGGTTTGACACTTATTATCTATTTGGTAATGCCTTTTTCCATACTAAAATTTTTTCAAATTGAATCCATATTCAATCAATTGATTTGCTTGTTTTCCTACTTTCTAAGAAAAATTTTTATATTCTTACAGAATGAAGAATTTACAATTTAAATTATAACAAGACTATTTACAGGAGATAAAAAAAGTTTTGCTTTATCAAGTTGACGCTTTCACTGATAAACCCTTTCTTGGAAATCCTACAGCTGTTGCTATTGATTTTGAAGAACAGTTTTCAATTGAACAAAGAGAATCTATTACTCGAGAAATGAATCTGCCAATAACTGCATTTATTTCAAAAAGTCTGAAGGCTGATCTAAAGATTGAATTTTTCACTCCAAAGAAAGAAGTTCCTATAAGTGGACATGCAACAATTGCTTGTCTTTGGTTACTAGCTGAGCTTGGCAAAATTGTTCCTGAAAATAGTAAGACCTCTATGAAGATTGAAACAAAACAAGGAATATTTCCTGTTGAAATCAAATGGAAAAATAACTCCGTAGATAAAGTCTACATGACTCAAAAGAAACCTAAGTTTCGAGAAGTTGAGATTAACAAACAGAAACTAGCTGATATTTTGGGTATAAGGACAGATAAGATTGAAACAAATGATAAATTGCCTTTAATTATAGCTGATACTGGAAGTCCAAAATTATTGGTATTAATCTCGAGTAAAGAAATGACTGATGCACTAGTTCCGAAATTTGATGAAGTAGAAAGGCTATGTCGTAGATTAAAAGTAACTGGTTTGCACCTTTACACATTTGACACTTATTTAGATGGTTCCACTTGTTACTCAAGACAATTTGAACCTATCAGGGGTGCACCTGAAACTGCTGTTTCCGGAATGGCAAATGGAGCTCTTGGTGCTTATCTTGTCAGCAAGGGTTTTGCCCAACCTGGCACGTTAATCATTGAACAAGGTGAATCAATGGAACGATCTGGTAAAATAGAGGTTAAAATTAAGGCAACAAATGATGGAATAAAATCAGTAAAAATAGGCGGAAAAGCTAGAGTTATTTTCAAATTTGAATTGAATGAAGATCTTCTGAAATAATGTTTTGTTCTCATATATTTGGCATTCAATAACAATATTTAATAATGTAAAATTTTTGAATCTGAATTAGTATCATTATTCTTTTGAATAAATGGTAAGATGGCTGAGATGCTGTCTGTTCGTAATCGGGCCACTTTTTCCCAAGGATTTGCCAAATCCATCTGTATGGAAAAGGAATGGTGCTCAGATACGAAACATCAGAACAAACTGGTGAATAATATGGCAAGAATGCATACAAGACGTAAAGGAAAATCAGGTTCTAAAAGACCACCTCATGCAACTATTCCTGAGTGGATCAACCAAACACCTGAGGAAATTGAACAGAAAATTGTTGACCTTGCAAAACAAGGTTTGACTTCAGCTATGATTGGTACTACATTAAGAGATACTTATGGTATTCCATATTCTAAATTAGTTATTAGAAAGAAAATAACTGAAGTTATGCAAAGAGAAGGAGTTTATCCTGAATATCCAGAAGATTTTAGAAATCTAGTGCGAAGAGCAATGTCTTTAAGACGACATTTAGATGGTCATCCTAAGGATTTACATTCTAGATATGGTTTACAAAAAATTGAAGCAAAGATAAGACGTCTTCAGAGATATTATCAAAAGAAGGGCATAATTCCGAAATCATTCAAGTATAATCCTGCCACAGCAGCAACAATTATCAGATAATTCATTTTCTTATTTGATAAATGTAAATCTGCTTGCAGATTTACCCTCTTTTATCTTTTTCTTTTATACAGATTATTAGCTAGTTTTTAAGTAAAAATACACAAAATGTAATTAAATAACACATCTCTAACTCTTGTGTGGTGTAAGTATTTGTCTACTGCTAAGAAACCAAAAGGAAATTTCAAGGGAATCATATCAAAAATCGCTGAAACGATTGATGTGGTAAAAGATTCCAAAAATACCATACTTTGTGTAAGTCACCTTGATGCTGATGGTTTAACTTCCGCAGGAATTGTTGGCAAAGCACTTCACCGAGCATATATCCCCTATCACATACGCTGTGTAAGACAATTGGAACTACCAATAATCAGTGAATTATCAATGATGAAGGAAGTTGAAACAATAATATTTACAGATTTTGGTAGTGGACAACTTGAGGGAATTAACATGTATCTTAGTAATAGGAATATCATTATTCTTGATCACCATCCATCACTCACACCACCTAAATCTGAGTCCATTATTCATGTCAATCCATTTGAATACAATTATGATGGAGCAAATCAAGTATCAGGTGCTGGATTAAGTTACTTCTTTGCAAATCAGCTGGATCCAAAAAATGTTGATTCTGCAAGCATAGCAATTGTAGGTGCACTCGCAGATAGACAAGATAAAGGTGAGAAAAATTCTCTGACTGAACTCAACAAAATAATTGTTGATGATGGGGTTAAAGCTGGAATTCTAGAAGAAAAACTAGATATTAGATTATTCGGTCGTGAAACAAGACCAATTTATCGAGCATTGGAATATACAACTGATCCGTTTCTCCCAGGTTTAACTGGCGATGGAGATATGTGTATTAGGTTTATGAGAGACACAGGTATACCCCAACAAAAAGGTAATGATTGGAGAACCATTCAGGACTTATCGCAAGAAGAACGAATAATGTTAGTTGATAACTTGATTACATATGGATTATCAATGGGAATGACAGCAGAAGAATCTCAAAGCATTCTTGGTATGGTTTATACATTAACAAAAGAAACTCCAGGAACTTTGCTAAGAGATGCACGTGAATTTGGTTCATTGCTAAACTCATGTGGACGGCTTAATGCTACAGGTATAGCTATTGGTATTTGTATGGGAGAACGTAAGTTTCTCTTACAAGAAGCAGAAGATATAATGAGAGACTATCGTAGAAAAATCTCCAAATTTATTGAAATCTTCAATCAAGATAGTGAACATCTTAAGGAATATTCTAACGTAATTGTTTTTGATGGTAGAGATCTTATTGATGACACTATGATTGGTACTGTTACTTCAATAGCTATTTCAACTAGGAAATTCATTGAAAAGAATAAACCTTTAGTTAGTATGGCTAATTCTGAAGATGGTACGGTTAAAATTAGTAGTAGAGGTACTGGAGCTTTAGTATCACAAGGCTTGGATCTTGGTTTAGCATTAAGAGAAGCAGTCTCATCAATTGGTTCTGAAGCTGAAGGTGGAGGTCACAATATAGCTGCAGGAGCAAGGATTCCTAAAGGAACAGAGAAATTGCTAATTGAAAGTCTAAACGCTGCATTGGAAAAGCAATTACATGCTAAAGATGCTAAGGAACCTGCAAAGAAACCTAAACCTAAAACAACGAAAAGTACATCAGCTAAAAGTAAATTAACATCTAAAGCTACAAAAAGTAAAACTAAACCAAAAACGTAATAATTAAGTGAGGAATATTCATTGTTATCTGAAAAGAGGGATCAAATATATTCTGAAATAACAGTACAACTGGTTTTTGAAAATGATGATGTTGCACAAGCAATAACTAAATCTACTGAACCTGAGAATCAAGAGACACCAAAAGGTGTTACAGCACAATCCAAACTTGATGGTAGTAATTTGCAAATAACTATTACATCAGAAAATTCGTTAAATTACTTGTTTTCAACACTGGAAGATTATTTCGAGAAAATAGACTTATCCTATAAAACAATCACAAGTATAAAGGAATGAATGCTAGATTAGCAGCTTTCTTTATTCTCAACTGTAAGCAAAATATTTTAATAGTGACTCTTTTGTCTCGGATATATCTGAAAAGATATTGCAAAAGTAAGCATATGAATGTAATTGTTGTTAACAACATTACGGAGATTAAAAAATGAGTAGTAAATCAAGTAGAGGAAAAAAAAGAAAAGTAAGAGAAAGCAGAAGAGTTGTTGATAAGTTCACTTTGAAAACTTGGTATAAAATTCTCACTCCAAAAATGTTTGGTGGAGAGGAGATAGCAGAAACTCCTTCTGCAGAACCTGAGTATGTAATTGGTAGAACATTAAATACTACCCTAATGGAACTTACTGGTGATTATAAGAAAATGCATGTAAAAATCACCTTTAAAGTTAGTAAAGTAAAAGGTGACAATGCTTATTCAGAATTTCATGGACATGAATATACAAGAGATTATTTAAGATCAATGATTAGAAGAAGAAGAACTCGAATTGATGGTATCTTCAACGTTATAACAAAAGATGGTGCAAAGATTCGTGCAAGTGTTATTGCACTTACTCCATTTAGATGTAAAACAAGTCATGAACGAGCAATAAGAAAGATCATGGATGAATCTATAACAAAAAGAGCAGCTAGAACTCCATACGAACCATTTGTTAAAGACCTTGTAGCTGGGAAAATAGCTACTGCCATTTACAAGAAAGCACGAAAAATTCATCCAATTCAAAATGTAGATGTTTGGAAATCAAGGGTAATTAACTTACCAACAATTACGTTACCTGTTAAAGCTCCACCAGCAGCACCAAAACCAGCAGAAGCAAAACCTGAAGCTGAAAGTAAACCTAAAGCTGAAGAAAAACCTGCTGAAGCAGCTAAATCCTAATTATTGTAATTTTGATTTTTTCAGATCATTCGATCTGAAAACTATCCTTTATTTTCGTATTTTCTAATTCTAATATAGCTATGTTCTATAGTTTTTAAACGGTAAATAATACATACAAATCACAAAATAGTAAACTTAAGGGATGATGCAATGTCAGAAAGAAATCAGTTAGAAAAACTTGTATCTATTTCAGAATGTATAAGAAGTTGGGAACCTCATCAGAAAAAAGGCTATGATCCAAATGAAACAAGAATGTCAGATATTCTTGAATGTTGGACTGGTGAATCTGGTCCCGCAGTTGGATTGGTGGGTATACCTTTTGATTCCGCTGTTATAGGAAGAAAAGGAGCAAAAGGTGGTCCAAAGAAAATTAGGGATTCTGTTAGATACTTCAAAGCTTATGATTGGTCCAAGGATTTTTGGTTTGGAGATCGAAAAATCTATGATTTTGGTGATATTATCTTGGAAGCTGACTCAGTAGTTGAATCTCATGAGATCATAAGCGAAGTTATTAACAAAATCGCTTCTCGAGGTTTTACTACAATAACCTTAGGTGGGGATCACTCTATAGGCTATCCCATAGTTAAAGGATTAAAAGAAGCCTATAATCCAAAGAAGATTGGATTAGTTAACATTGATGCTCATTTAGATGTTAGCGAGGTTATTGACGGGAGAATAACTAGTGGTACACCTTTTCGTAGAATTTTAGAAAATGGATTAGTTGATGGTCGAAATTTTGTTGAGATTGGTATAAGGAATTTCGCAAATGCTAAAATTTATCGAAAATATGTCGAAGATGAAGGTGGAGAATTTTTTACAATAGATAATATCCGTGAAATTGGTTTAAATCAAGTCATAAAAAATACAATTGAAAAAATCACTAAAGGAACTGATTTAACGTATATTTCCATTGATATGGACAGCTTAGATCAAATTTATGCTCCTGGTGTAAGTGCTCCTACTCCTGATGGTTTGTCACCATATCAAATACTAAAAGTAATTCATGAAATAACACAACAAACGAAAATCATTGGTATGGACATTGTAGAATTGAATCCACTTTATGATACAGCGGATACAACTGCAATAAATGCTGCAAACTTTTTAGTTCAATTTGTTTCATCATATTATTGGAAAAATCATAAAAAGTAAATCTTCCAATACTAACGTCTTCTACAAAATGCTGTTATGACATAAACTCAGCATATTAATTTTCTTAAATGAGATTAATCATGATTTTCTTCTGCTTCTCTGTTTCTTGCTTCTTCTTATACTCTTATAATGCCAATTTATGTGTTGATTGAATTGTTTTTGCCAATTTCTCTCAAAGAGAGATAATTGAATAGCTAGAAACATAGCTAAGGCAAATATTGTTCCTGCTATTACAAAGAAAACAATAGTAATCATTATTGTTTCAAATTCAAAATACTTTCCAGCGACTATTGAGCTAATGCCAAAAAATAGCATTGAGACTGTTCCCATAAACAAAACATTGAAGAGTGAATAAATCCAAAAAACAGTTTTTCCAGCAACAGGTATCTTATACTCACTTGCTTGAGGGTCATTTTGTAGATGTCTTCTGAGTTTTTCGTATTTAACATATTGAATAAATGGTATTCCTAAGAAATTAGTGAAAACTAAGATCAAGGTTACAACAAGCATATCGATTTTAGTTGAATTCTCATACTTGCCATGAGGATAATACCAGTGATCGGATAAATTTTTGAAAACCATTAGCAAATAGTAATAATATGCAATACCAAGGGTAAAAATCCCAAAAGTAAGCCATCTTCTGTAACCTTTAGGTTTTATACGTATTTTAGTTGATACAAATCGTTCTTTGTCTGTTGGTTTTGTTGGAAATTCCTTTTCTAGAATATCAAATAAATCATCTCGAGTGAATATCTTTCTTTGAACAGCATAGCAATTTGGACAAATGTGGTCCTTGCTGCTAATTTCCGATGCACAATTAAAGCAAGATTTTAACAAATGCTCATCACGTCGAGAAATTTTTTAACTTGTGTTTAATAATCTAGTTTTAATATTTACAAATTCATATTTATTTAATTTGTATAGGTATTGCAGTATTTGAGTTGTTTTATTAAATGAAATCTGTAAATGAATCAGGACGCAGTCAAAAGCTAATAGTAAAGAAATCAATATTCATTTGTACTATCTATAAGGTCAGCAATAAAGAAGAAGCTGTACAGTTTTTAGCTAAAGTTAAAACAGAATTTAGGAATGCTACACATAATGCTTATGCTTATAGAGTTAGAACCTCAATACTGTGGGAAGAAAGCTCGGATGATGGATAAGTAAAAGGTTGTGCAGGTAAACCAATTATAGATCTTTTACGCAAGCAAAACCTTACGAATTTACTGGTTATTGTCACAAGATTTTATGGAGGAATAAAATTTGGTCCCGGTAGATTGATTAGAAATTACTCAAAAAGTGTAAATGATTTGATAGGAATAATCGGTTTAGAGGAGCTTTAAAACAGATTATTCCTTGTAAATACTCGAGTAGGTTAATCATACAATAATTTTTTAAGTGTTATCTAAATGTATGTACGTTTTAAGGAACTGCATTATTTCCATTTATCATAACAATTAAACCGAAACTTGGACCTGATAAAACTTGGTAAATGTAAAGATTATAATTGATGCTATAGCCATTCCTCTTGGTTCTATCGCAACCATTATGATTATTTCCAAGAACCGTCACAACATTGCCAATATTCTGATGGGAATTATTGCCTTTTTAAGCGGAGTACAAGCTGTTATGTTTGATATGCTTAAAGAACACTTTTATGATATAAATAATCTAAAACCATCCATTTTATTAGCTAAATTTGTTTATCTATCGTTATTTCTTATGACGATTCCTGCCCTTAGCTTTTCGATTTTCTTTTGGAGGGCAAAATACAAGGGAATTCCTAGATACCTTCATTTCTTTGTGTTTTTACCTGCATTGAGTTTAACCCTTTGGTTATTTATAGATCAAAATATTATCACATTAGTTGAAACTCCTTATGGGACTAATAATTTCTTAAGAAAACCTTTCACAGTTTATAGCTCTTTGATTATGTTCCTTATAATAGCCCTATTAACAGTTGAGCTAAGTATAATAGCAAGAAGAACTCACTCATTTCCGGATTTGCGAAAAAGAATGAATATTTTTGCCATCGGTTTTGGAGTAGGTTTTGGTGGGGCATTTGTTTCAATTTTCCTTTTTCAGTTTATATTTAAAGATACTATACAACCATCAGCATTGTTTGTGATAATCTTTGCAATTAGCTTTACCTGGGTATTTTCCACCACTCTAAGTCGAGGGAAAACAAAATTGTGGCATGGTTGCCCAAAGTTACTAATAGAAAGTAGTGGAGAAACCTTTTGCTTAAATACCGATGAAGGAGAACCTATACCAGTAAAAGTTCTTGATTTGGGTGATATTATTGAAAGAATACAAATTGATACTGAAATATTGAAAACAGGATCAGAAAATTGTGCAAATACTGTTTTTTCAGATGATAATGATTGTATCTGCTGTTTAACAACTCACAAACCAATAAAAGTACTTGAAGAAGAAGTCTCTCGAGAAGAAATGGAATTAGCTCGTGCTATGAAAATCATGCAAGATAGAGAGCTATGTCCAGAGTGTTTACATAAAATAATTGCATATAGAAAAGAGCATAAAGATAAATCAGATAGTGAAATTAAAATAATCTTTTTAGGTATTAGTGCTGAAGAATTCTTTGGTGTAGTTTAATTATGTTTTCCAACTTGTGGAATGATATGTTCTTACAATTGGGTCAAAATTAATCAATAGTTCAAGATCAGAAAAATCGATTTTTCCAGTTTTGAATCCTTTGGTACCACATTTCATCATTTTACTAGAAAGCTTTCCTTCTTCCACTAATGATCTTATATGATCTAGTGGATAACCACGATTTAATTTTGTAAAAAGTTTAAGGACTATTTGATTACCCAATTTGCTTAAAACTTCAAAAATAAATTTGATTTGATTTGGAGAATGAGGAACTAAAGAATTACAATAAACGATAATGTAATCTTTGTTTTTGATAAGCTTAAAATCAGGGTTATGTTTTATCGATTCATCATCCAAATTAAATCGATTGTGGAGTAAAACATCTTCTGCAAAGATGGGATTGCCTGGGATGTTAATGAAATTTCTTGCAACATAGTTCTTTCTTGTACTGTCAACTTGTATCAAGAAAGCATTTGTTCTTTTTAACACACCCATGGTAATCATCATCCAGTAAATTTTATTATCTTTAATTTTCTTCCGATATCTTTGTCCATTTTGGCAACAAATAATCGTAATCATATCAATTAATGAACAAAAGGTAAAAATAGCATTGAGAATATCAGAATGATTTGTTGGTGATATGATTGAATAATCTGATAAAATTTTACCATTCTGACTTAGTAGATGCATTATATTATTTTGAATTTCATGGACCACTAAGAAAAAAAATCGGATGGGTTGAACAAGATAAGGATGCTAGAAGATTATACAAATTAATTCGTGAAATTAAATTCTCACGATTCAAGCAATTTTTACCCTGGGCAAGGAATTTTGCAGTAAAATATGAAATTGAATCACCAAAGAAATTAGCTTTGTTTATTAAAAGAAATCCTTCGAAAGGTAAATTTGCAGAAAAATGGCTTGAGGAGTTAGTAAAATTAGAAGATATAGTTCAAGAGATTTATAATTATTACAAAAATAATGTTTTAACAAAAGAGAGAAGAAAAGACCTTGAGAATACTAGGAATGATATCAAGAAGAAATATTCCAAAATGTGGGATAAACTGAAAGAAGAATCTGAGAAATTGCCAGGCATCTCTTGGAAAAGGAAAGAACCAATAATTTGTTTGGTATATCCATTAGATGGTCGTTTGTCACATAAACTGAAATTCTCTGATATTGCATATATTGAATCATCGAAATTGACATTGGAAGATGACTCTTTATTTTTACATGAAGTTGTTAAATTGTTGAATTATTCAAAACCAATTGGGTCATGGGTAAGGCAAGATAAAAGAGGAGTTCGAGCAGTTGCTTATGAGTTATTTACTGAATTACAAACATTGAAGTTAATAAGCAGCTTCAGTGGTAAGAGACCGAATTATAAAACAATTGTCAACGATAAACTAAACTCAATCTGGATACCGTTCATTAGATCCAATATGAGTTTTGATGAAGATGAACTTGAACGAATCCTATCAAATGCTTATAGATTAATTACTAAACATGAATTTGATGCTTTATTCCAACTTGGAGAAATATATACCGAATTAAACATCATTTTATTGACATAATTGCTATTTTCAATGTCAGAATTCTTCTTCTACTTGTTGCCAATTAATTCCTTACTGTTTTTATAGTTGATTGAATAAAATAAATTCAGAAATTAAGGTGAGATAAGAAAGTTGAGTAGCAATAATTCAGTCTTCTGCCCTTATTGTGGTTCACCACAAGAAAAAGGACAAAAATTCTGTTCTTCATGTGGAGAGCCTCATTGGATACCTCAAAATCATCAGAAGACACTGGTGTAAAAATCATTAGAGAAACGCCTTTACCTGAAGCAACCTCTCAAAGTCCTGTTGCACAACAAGATTATGCATATGGGTCTGCTCCAAGTCAAAGCTATGTTGGTACTACTGTTGAAACTCCAAAAGATAATGCAACAATAGCAATAATCTTGGGAGCTATAGGCTTTGTATTTAGCTGCTTTCTGCTTCCAATAGTTGGGTTAACTTTTGTTAGGAAGGCAGAGGAGAACAATGAAGATCAACAGCTTATTACAATCGCTAAAATACTTAATTGGATACAACTGGGAATACAAATTGTTGGTCTCTTATTTGGTTTAGGTTATCTAATATGGTTTCTTATAATAGGTTCTGGGTACATATAGTACTTGTATCCATACGAATTAGCAAACAAGTTTCAAGCTTTGCTAATTATCTTTTTTCTTTTTCCATAAGTTATTGCTACATTTAACAGTAATAAACTAAGAATCTTAATATCTAACTTATACTATAATTAAATGCATATTAGAATGCAAAATAATTTGGTGGAGTAAGTATTGAGTAATGAAATTAAACATTGTCCATTTTGTGGTTCAGCTGTAGAGAAAGAATCAGTTTTCTGTCAAAACTGTGGTGCATCTCTTACAGGCACTGAAGA
This sequence comes from Candidatus Heimdallarchaeota archaeon, assembly GCA_019058275.1. Lineage (GTDB taxonomy): Archaea > Asgardarchaeota > Heimdallarchaeia > JABLTI01 > JABLTI01 > JABLTI01. Next base: position 11,152 of record JAHLVW010000101.1, on the reverse strand, counting down.
AACTACCCCTGCACATGCTCCTCAACCTTATCAACCTGCCCCATCACAACCTCAAAGTCAATATCAATATGGAACAGATGTTTATCAACAACCTGCAACTGTTTATGTTCCAGCACCTAGAAAAGATGATTCCCTTGCTACTCTTTCCTTAATTATGGGGATACTTGGTTGGGTATGTATACCTGTAATTCCTAGCATAGTAGCAGTCATCACAGGTCATATAGCATATAGTCGTTCGAAAGGTCCTATGGCTATCATCGGAATGATTCTGGGATACATTCCTCTTGTAGGTCTGTTAATTTTAATTATCTGGTTATTTATTTGAACGTTTTAAATAGCTCTTTGATTACAAAATGGTAGAGTCAACAATGAAATGGGTACATAATTTGTACACTTAGATGTAGTGATAGTTAGACGTTGATATGTGATATTAAATGTCATGGGAATCGAAAAAATTCCTATGTAACATTTCTATTTTTTTAAGAAAACATACTTCTGACAATAGGGTGTATTCCGAATTTTTCAGAACCATCATGGTGTTCTGTTCGCTGAATAAATCGTCTATTCTCTAATTTATTTAGAGCATTCTCTGCTTCTTCGTCAGGAATTCTTAGAAAGTGAACAATATCACTAATTGAAACTCGTCTCTTATACCGAATGAAAGACATTAATCTGGCTTCCTTTGTATCAAATCGCAGTTCCTCTTTAGCTAATGGAGCTGGTTTAGTAACAATTGCTTGATTGTAATCATCAGCAATGCCAAAAATACGATTAACTGTAGGAGCAATCTTTTTGAAAATGTCAATTGGTATTGGATCTCCAGATTCAAATAAATCCTTACCAAACATCATGTTGAAGTGATCTGAAATTCGACAAAGTCGTTTGTAAGTAAATGGAGCATGGTCATTTATTCCTGTGCATGCAACGAAGATCAATTGATCACTCATGTTGAAAACGAATCTGTACTTGTTTGTTTCTATCCACTTAATTTCTGCTCCAAATGATCCAACAAATGAGTTTACAGCACTTAAGAATCCACTAATTAAGTTCTCATCATTGCTGCTTTTATCGTATTTTCTATGAAAAACGCATGTTCCTGATTCTTGTAGAATCCATATTTGTTTTAGACTCACTTGTATTTCACCTTGCCCTCACTAACTTTCAATTAGTGATTTACTTTAGAAGAAGTACGATATTAAAACACGTAGTATCTACATAATCCGAATATATTATCTTAGTATGAAGCCAATTTTTGTTACATTCACCTTCTATTTCTTCTATTTTTGTATCTTTCCAAAATATTATATATCGCCAAAGCAATATATAGTTAAGACAATATAAAATAAATACGATATATTGTTTGATATGATTAATAAAAAAAGAGCTTCTCATGAAGCAGAAAATCGGTAAGGTGATAAAAATGTCCATAAGGAATTACGCGATGAAGCGTTTTCTGTACATCTTTCCAACGTTAATTGGAATATCGATTATTAGTTTTGCAATGATAGCAGCTTCTCCTGGTGATCCAATACAAATCAGATTGGGTTTTTGGGTAGGAGATATAGCTGATTACGAAGCATTGTATAATGAAATTGGTTATGATATCGGTTTACTTGATGAAGAAGGAAATCAAATCAATGTATTTGTTCGCTATCTTCGATGGTTAGGTTTTATGAAAAATAACCATGGTGAACGTAACGGGATTATCCAAGGTGACTTAGGAAGATCGTGGTATTGGACTCAAAGTGGAAATATTGGGAAACCCATTTCTGACATTATTACTTCGAGATTATGGTATACACTCTTTTTAACAACACCAGCATTTATTATTAGTACAATACTAGCAACAGTAATTGGAGTTATTCAAGCGACAAGACAATACTCAATTTGGGATAAAGGAGTAACTATTGCTTCATTAATAGGGTATTCAATGCCGACGTTTTGGCTGGCTAAGCTGGTAATGTTGGCGTCATTTTATATGTTCAACTTTACAGGAGCAACGCAAGGCGAGGCATTCCGGGAACCGTTTATACTTAATGGTACATTTTATGTTTTCTTAATACTCCCAACAATAACATTAGTTATGACAGGATTAGTGTTTTTGGCAAGGTTAACGAGGTCCCAATTATTAGATATATTAAGACAAGATTATATTACTACTGCAAGAGCAAAAGGTCTTTCTGAAAGGAAAGTAATTTACAAACATGCTTTTAGAAATGCCTTATTACCAATTGTGACCGTTGTGGGACTAGCTCTACCAGGATTGATAGGTGGAGCTGTTATGACAGAAGGAGTTTTTGGCTGGCCAGGACTTGGTTCAGTGTTTTTAACAAGTGCTCTTCAAAGAGACCAGCCTATGATGATGGCTACGAACTTCATATTTGGAGGATTATTCTTAGTCTTTCGATTGTTGGTAGATTTGAGCTATGCTCTAGTCGATCCGAGAATAAGATACTAAAGGAGATGACTATGAATTGGCTACAGTAACTGAAACAAGCATTGATAGAGAAGTAAGAATCCTTGAAGAAATAAAATTAGTAGAGGGTTCTAATCTTTGGGGTCTCGTTATGAGACGAATGAAAAAAAGTCAAACGGGAATGATAGGATTCTATTTAGTATCATTTCTTATAACTATAGCAGTCGTTGCTTTTCTTATCCAGCAATATGATGCATTGTTTGGGTTGAATAATCCAACAGCAGATCCATGGGACCAAAATAACTACTATATTGAATTATGGATACCTGGAACTCAAAGGTATCTTCGATTAATTGCTCACCCAAGATATATTATACCTGGGGATCAAATTCTGAAACCAAGTGCACAGTATCCTTTTGGAACTGATACAAGAGGATATGATATTCTTTCTAGAACTTTCTTTGGTTCATCATTATCATTGACATTAGGATTCGTTGGTCAGATATCAACAAGCATTTTAGGAATGATAATCGGCGCTGTATCTGGTTATTATGGTGGAGCAATCGATGATATAATACAACGTTTAAACGAAGTTATTTCTGCAATGCCCCCATTTATTCTGTTTATCTTTGTAGTTGCCATCTTTAGAGATATAGCAGGTCAAGTTCCAGGTGGAATCTATATGATTGTAATAATGATATTCGCACTTATTGGCTTGGGCGGAACAAGTTTACTTGTCCGGAGTAAAATTCTGTCACTAAAAAACACTGAATTTATTGAAGCAGAACGAGCATTAGGAGCTAAGGATTCGAGAATCATCTTTAGACATATCATTCCAAATACCCTTTCACCTGTAATAGTAGTAACTACATTAGGTATAGCAAATACTTTGATAACTATTGCAGCACTAGCCTTTTTTGGATTGGGTGATGCTACAGCAGTAACCTGGGGTGATGACTTAGCTTACCATAGAGATAATCTACTTACCTATTGGTGGATGCCAACATGGCCATCAACAATGATTTTCATTACCATCTTAGGATTTAATTTACTTGGAGATGCACTGTTAGACGCAATGGATCCGACAAGAAATTAGTTTAAAGAATAGCATTAGCTATTCTCTTTTTTTAATTATCATAGTTTAGGGCAATTAATATATATGACAAGTTTTTGCTTTTTAATGCAAGAAGCATTAATTTGAACTAGGGGTAATAGAATTGACTCAAGAATTTGACCTAGGTGAAGATATTGATGAGGTTATTGGTCGTGGAACATGGATCGATAAAATAGCTCTCAGTGTTTTAGAACGAAAAGATAATCTCAAAGGTAATCACCCAGTTGTCATTAGAACTGAAAGTGGTCTAGGTACATCTGGCTTTCCACATATTGGTTCATTTGCAGACGCTTCAAGAGCTTATGGGTTTAAATTAGCTATTGAGGATTTGGGCAGAGAATCAGAATATATTGCTTTCGCAGATGATATGGATGGTCTAAGAAAGGTACCTGCTGGTACTCCTCCTGAATTGAAAGAACATTTAGGAAAACCTGTAAGTACTATTCCTGATCCTTGGGGATGTCATAAAAGCTATGGAGAACATATGTCTTCTCTTCTTATAGAATCACTAGAAATTGCAGGTATAGAATTTACACCCCAATCAGCTTACAAGCTATATACAACTGGAAAAATGGCTCCACAAGTAAAGAAATTATTATCCAAAGCTAAACTTGCTGGTGAGATAATTAAAGAAACTACAGGTCAAAAGAAGTATATTGATGTTTTACCTTATCATGCAATTTGTGAGAAATGTGGAAAAATATACACTACTCAAGCTATCAGTTTTGATGCTAAGAAAGGATTAGTTGAATATATCTGTGAAGGTGACGAAATTAGAGGTAGAAAGCTTGAGGGCTGTAACCATCGTGGCTGGTCTGATATCTCAAAAGGAGAAGGAAAATTAACTTGGAAAGTCGAATTTGCTGCAAGATGGGATTTACAGCAAATAGATTTTGAAGCCTTTGGTAAAGATATATTTGAATCTGTCACTTGCAATGATAAAGTTTGTAAGGAAATTTACGATTACGAACCACCAGCACACGCTCGATATGAGATGTACTTAGATAAAGGTGGGTCAAAAATATCTAAATCTGCGGGAAATGTTTTCACACCACAAACTTGGCTTAAATATGGTTCAATACAATCACTTGCTCTTCTTACCTACAAACGAATGACCGGTAGTAGATCATTATCAATAGATGATATTCCAGTATATATGAAAGAAATTGATTATCTTGAGGATGTATACTTCAATCGTATTAAAGAAAGCAATCCAGCTCGAAAACGAAAAATGGTTGGATTGTATGAATACTGCTGGTATCTGAAACCACCAGAAAATCGATCATTACATGTACCTTACAATCTACTTGTAAATCTCATAGCAGTTGCTCCAGAAAAATCTCGAGAGGAATTCTTGGAAACAAGACTAATTGAATATGGGTACTTGCGAGATGGTGCAAAGCTTAGTGATATTAAAACCAGATGCGACTATGCTACAAACTGGGTTAATGATTTCAAAAGTGTTGAAGATATTACTCTAGAACTTTCAGATGAACAGAAAGTTGCAATTAAAGATCTTATAACATCACTAAAAGGTTTAGATGAAATTGATGCAATACAAAGTGCTATTTTTGAAACAGCGAGAAATAATAATATAAAACCAAGAGATTTCTTCAAACTTCTGTATCAAATATTATTAAACACAGATCGTGGTCCAAAATTGGGTCCTTACATTCATACAATTGGTACTGAGAATGTTTCAAAAATTCTTAAAAAGAACCTCAAATAGAACTCAGCACAATTCATTGTTCTTTCAATGGACAATGATTCTTTTCTTTTATTACAAATATTTTATTTCCTTCTTAATTTATTAAATTTTGATTACTAGAAGAGGGTAAATTTACAAAGAATAAAGGAGTAATATAGATTTAAAGATTGTCAATTTTTAATGGATGTTTATTGTTAGATAAAATAACAACCTTGCTTTCTTCCATTTCAAATACCTGTTTATACTCAGGCAATTCTTCTTTAATTTGATCTGTATATGATTGTATATCCTCAATGTATGGCATATTAGCACGAGTTACTCGGTATTGAGAGAATCCAACTGGAACAAATCCCTTGACTTCTATAAACGAAGGATTTGCTTTCTTAATTAATGGAACATACTCCTTTGGTTTAATCATGTTTATTTTCTTAGCCATAGTTAGTCGAGTAACAGTTCGTCCAGTCATTTTCGCCATTAGCTCTAAACTTCTATTGATCTCATCCCAACCATTTTTTATTAATGGTTTACAGGTTTTGATGTAATTATCTTTATTAGGTGCTGGAATTGTAATATACAATTGAGTTGGGAAGACGCCTGACTTAAACATCTTTTCAAATGCATTAGGATTCGATCCATTTGATACGAGAAAAGTTGTTAATCCCTTTTCATGCAATAATGATAATAATTCAACTATAAATGGATAAAGCGTTGGTTCACCAGCTAAACTCAAAGCTACATGTTTAGGTTTTGATGCTTCACTAAATTTCTCTTGTGTAACAATTGGTTTATAACCAGAAATACACCTTTTCCATCCCCAAATTAACCCTTGGTATACTTCTTCTGGTGTGTCAAAATCTGAATCCTTAACTTTCCAAATTGGTTTTTTTCCTATATCCTTTTCTTGTAATCTCCAACAAAAAAGACATTGGTGATTGCAAAGTAATGTAGGAGTGGCTTGTATGCATCTATGGCTTTGTATTCCATAAGCTGATTTATAGCAAAATCTATCCTCTTTCAAATAGTTGTGTGTCCACAAGCATTTCTTTACAGCTACTTGTTTCCCATACAATTGATATCCTTGCTTTGCTAATCGTTCTTTTATTTCTGGATAAATAACAGATGAGGAAGCAGATTTCTCTAGTGACATACGTTTTCGTCTCGATTGCAAAATTTTCTCAGGGTTTATTCCAAACAAACCCATAATATTTTACTTTGTTTGAAGATAGAATTGTAGCAATAACGAATTTTTTTCTCACTGAAGTTGCTAATCTTCCTGCTCGTACTAACTCAATTGCTGATAATTCACTTCCTCTAGGTAATGCTGTAATCACGTATGGTGAATGATCTAATCCTGGTCCTTGTTGATAAACTGCGAAATCAGCTCCGAATTTCAAACCAGGTCTAGGTACAAGTCCACGATTTCTAATGTCTTTGTAAATTAGTATTTTCTCGTCAAACAAAGGAATGACTTTTTGTCCCTTTTTAATTAAATTTCTAATAGAGATTTCATTTTTTGTTTTCTTCTGTAGTATTTTGATTCTACCATTCTCTAACAAATAACAGGCTTCTATTAGTGACAATTCAAGAGGACGTTCAAAACTTTCTCCTTTAGGTTTTCTAATACCTATAGGTTTTCCAAAAAATCCTGAATTATATAACTTTGATCCTTGTTCAAAATCCCAGATTATTACTCTATCTTTTACTAATTCAGCAATGATTAACACTTTTTTACTGGGATTCATTTGTATCACTTTATTTGGTAATTAGGAATGTTTAAACTACACTGCTAGTGTGATTAATGTAAACAAGTTAAAAATAATTCCTCAATAATAATAAAAAATGGGTGTGAAAAGTAAAGGAAATTACTTCTCATCGTGACATTGCATAAACACGTATGTGTGAAGCAACATCTCTTGTAGAATCAACCATATCTTCAATTCGATCAATTGATTCTCTGACTAAAACTGAAATACCTTTTGGTGCATCGAGCTTGGCAATTTCAATAATTAATGCTCGATAGTTAACATCAGCTTTATTTTCCATAATTTCAATTGATTCTGAGATTTCTATTACTTTATCCAATTTTTGATATAGCGCTCTAACTAAATCGACTAGTGATCTAGAAACAATTAGTGTTTTTTCGACTAATCCTTGTAAATTCTTTACTAAGGTTTTTGGAGGCATCCAATCCTTATCCAATTGTTCTAGAAAATAAGCTGCACCTTGTCCCAAATCGATTATTTGATCTATGCATCTAACAATTCTCATAAGATCTTGTCTAAATAATAAAGCAGGTCCAGCATCAGAAATTTCTTTCATAGCACAGTTTTTCAAAGTATTTGCTTTTGCCTCCAATGCATCGAGTTCTTTTATTTCTTTGTTGAAGACTTCTCTTCCAGGTGATTTCCAACAATCTACGATTTTTGATAATGTCTCAGATCCGCTTAAAACTAATCGTACATGATCCAAAATAATTTCTAAGACTTTTTTATCTACATTGTTGCCATTCTTTGAATGATAAACCATTGTTCTTCTTCCTGTATTGTTAGTTAATTTCTTTTCTAAATAAACACCGATTGCTTGGACTTTTTAACCTTTTAGATAGTGCTTGTTTATTGTTAGTATTTCGTAGATATTAACAAATTAAATAATTTATTAAACAATAATAGGTATAAAAAAGACTGAAAGAGTACTAAAATAAAAAAAGCTGTTAGAATCCAAATTTCAAATCAAGAAGTGGTAAAATGATTAGCAGTACATTTGATGACATTGCAGAAGTTGCTTCTAAGAAATATGATCAGAATGCAAGAAAAGCATTAGAAAAGCAACTAACTTTCTTTACTAAAGATAATTCTGCGGATGATATTAAACAATTAGGTTTACCACAAGTCCTTATGTTCTTCTCATCTTCTATTGCTAAAAACAATAGCAATGAGATTATCTTGGAATCAGATGTTGAGGAAGCTTTTGCTTTGTTACGATATGTCCTCACTAGTGATTTTGTTGCTGATTTCATTACTAAAAATTCAATTAGCTTAGGTTTACCGCAAACTGAGAAAAAAGTAGGTAGATTGGCTGATTTACTTAGAATAAAAGGAGACATGAAATCAAAGAATAATTTGGATGGAAAAGTTAGTCGATTAATTTCCTTTTTAGAAGAACAAAAATTACATCAGAAACATATTAAGAGATTAGAAATTGAATTAAAAGCAGCTATTCTGCTTTTCTCTCGTTTAATTTCTATTGGTCGACAATCCCAATATAAAATTAGTTCTTCTGATATTGATGTTAGTTATGATATTGTTAGATTTCTCATGTTCAAGTTAGAACCTATAGATATCAAAATTATGAAAGAATTATATCAAGTTGATAATGAGAAAATATGGCGACGAATACCAAAGATTGTTTTCGATCAGACTGCTCATGATCATTTAAGCGGGACAGCATATGCAGAATGGGAAAATCAATTACCTGAAAATTTTGAAACTCTCAAGAAACACATTAATTGCAGCTCTAGACCTTTTGTTGCAGCTATTTTTGGATACAGTGAAATCTTTGCTGCAAAAAAGGAATTTTCTAGAATTGGAACAGATGAACTTAGCTATGTTCTGGAGGATTTCGAGAAATTGATATTTGGGAATCTTAATCCAATGATTATTGAAGATAAAGGTGTTAAGATTTCATTTACTGACTTAAGCCTAGATTTACTATCACATATTTCAAAATGGATTACAACAATAATTATCAACAAATTTGGCAAAGACGAATTTGTTTTTAATTTCTCAACTTCCGTTCCAAGACAAATATCTTTGTTGTTATTTATGGCGATGGTAGAACGTATTAAAACAAACGATGAAAAAATCAACAAAAACCATATTTACAAAGCCATTATAAAATGGACAAATCAATTAAAAATCTTAGCTGTACTATAATAGAATTGCAAAAGGAGATATTCGGTGAGAAAAACTTGACGAAAGTAGCTATAGTAGGAATTACTCATATTGATAGTGAAAGTCAAGAAAAAGTCTCGAGAATTCTGAAAGAAGTAAAACCTGATGCAGTGTGCTTAGAATTAGATGATTATCGTTTACAAACTCTTTTGGAAAATGAGTTTATTAATAATGGCAGTTTTCTTCAAGAAGAATTAAACAATAAAACTGAGCTGTTTGATGATCAAGATTCTGTTAATGATGATGAAGGCTCGAGTTTAACGTATACTGAAGAGTTTACTGCGGTGTTAGAAGACATTGGCTTCTTTGAAAGTGAACTTGCTAGAATAGCACAAACTGATAATCCTGGTAAAGAGATGTTAATAGCTTATAAAATAGCTAAGGAAATGGGTTCTGAGATCTATCTTATTGATCGATCTATAAACGAAATCAGTAAGGTTTTAGAAGAAGAAGTTTCATCTGAGGAAGCAGAAAAATTCCAAGAGCTTGTTGATGAATTAGTACTAGACAGAAAAATCGTTGCTCAACCCATGGATGTTTTTGGGAAAGAATCTAATAATAATAAAGACCCTATGAAATCTTTGGAAGATATGTCAGAGAATGAAGAAATTAATTTGAACGAAGTATTAGAAATTTTCAAAGATCCTGAAGCTTTAGATTCCATTTTATCTGTTTTCAATCAGAATTTTCCAATGTTGTATTCTATTTTATTAGAGGATCGAAATGTCTACATGAGTAAGCAAATTCTGAAGGTATTACGAAATCATACATCTGTTGTTATAATTCTTGGATATGGACATGTGTCTAAAGTAGCAAAACTATTGAAAGAATTTGGTAAAGATCTCGAGATTGAGATTATGAATTGATTAATTTCTTGATTATCTTATTACTCGATCTTCGACTTGAAAATCTTCTCCACCTTGCCAAATGACTTGTAACTTGCCATATAAATTATCAATATTGAAATTGGTCTTTGCACTAACAGGAAATGTTTCTGCAAATACCTGCAATTCATCAATTGTCTGATGCAACCTTAATGCTAGTTCTCTCTTTTCTCCTGTTATTGTAGCATTTATTGCATCCTCAAAAGCGAAGCTATCTTCAATCCAATTTTGAAGATCTTCCAATTGGGATTCTTCAATTAAGTCACTTTTTGAGATTAGGTTTAATTGTGGATAGAAGAACCTCATTTGGACACTTAAGGCTAAAACTATTGAATTAATCAGACCGTAAGGATTTCTGCACAAGTTAGCGTCCATTAGATTTACAAGAACACATTTTTCTCCTCCGAATTGATTTGCAGCAATAACTCCTGTAGGTCTAAAGGCAAACAATTCCATTTGCCCTGGTGTATCTATTAGTAAAATATCTGGAGAACGCACTTTAATTTCTTCAAGTATCTCTGCAGACTGAGATGTAATTAAATCAACAGCAGCAACAAGTCCACCATTTGGACCAAGCTCATATTCGGTCATTATTTCATTGATATCAATATATTCTCTTACATCCATATCTGGAGCATAGGGTAATCTTAGAACTCCTGGATCCAAATTCATTGTTGCGACATCTATTTCAAAAATCTTCAAACGATTAGCCAGAATCGATGTTAGAAAGCTTTTACCGGATCCTGCAGTTCCAACTATGAACGCTGTGTACATCTTTTAGTCATCTCTTAAAAAATTAATTATCATCATTTACTATTCTTATTTTTGGTTTTTCTCCCTTTGCACCCTTTAATTGTTTGATTGTTTCAATTATCCTCTCAACAACTTGATCTAAAATCTTACTCTCTTCTTCTGTATTAACCATTGTTATGTGAATTTCAACTTCAATAATTCTCTCATTACTAACAGTATAACTGTGTGGATGTGTTTTAATATAAACTGAAGGATAATTCTCTCTGATTGGACTTATAGCTACTGCTAATTCGCTTTCAGGAACATAATTGACTACAAGTCTTCTAT
>JAHLVW010000100.1 GCA_019058275.1 Candidatus Heimdallarchaeota archaeon | reverse complement strand
GACCAATGATGTGTTTATCTGGATTAAAGAAATTAAGATAACGAATGATCTTTGCATTTTTGGTGATAAATAATACCCAATTATTTTGTAAAAGTTGCAGCCATTCTTTGAATATCTGGAAAAATTTCCGTGATTCAAAAAAGATATCCTGAAAGGGATCAGTCATATTACTGGCAATAATGACAGCATTTTTTGGAAGAAATGGTAATTCTTTGACAATCAATTCAAGAGCATTTTTACAAAATTCTATTTTATGGAATGCTCCAGATTTAGGACCCCAATTTCTGAAATTTTTCTTTTCATATTTGTATTTAACCCAACAATAGAGGCAATTATTACCACAACCTTTTGTTAAACTACAGCCAATAAAAATTGGTTCAAAACCAACTATCTCCTTGACTTCATCAATCCAAGGGAATTTACATTCATTTAAAATGCTGGATTTGGTTATTAATGGAATTTCTAGAATAGACAATTCTTTACTTCCTCCTTTTTTAGTAAATCTTCAATATCAGAATAACACCATCATGAATCATCGGAGCAAGAAAGAAAATTCTCCTTCGTAGTTCAATAGCTAAAGGTTCTCTTGTGTATGAAGTAATACGCCTAATCTTTCTTCTACCAATAATTTCCAGAATTTTTTGGAAATAATTGATTGAATAACTACTATTATTCTTTAAAACAAAAAAATCCAAATCTAGTTGTGCAGCTTTTTGTATTGCTAAATCGATTTCTTCAAAAGAAATAGTTTGCCTTTTTTGTAGACTACCAAATGTGTCTAAGCACTTGAGAGCAAGCTTTCTATTTCTTGTAAAAGCAATAACTCGGTCTTTATCTAGAAAACCATCTTGTGCTTTAATTGGAAAATGCTTCTTAATTATCAATTCGTTTCCTCCTTCTTTTCATAAAGGAAAATGCTGCTAACTTTCCCATCCTTTAGTTTATCAAGGATAAATTGAGCAACAGCTTCAGGATCAGTATGAGCATGGAGACGATTAACTCCTCCAGCATCGAAAATATCCCAGTAAAAAGTGATAGGATTCCATTCTATCTTGTAGACTTTCTCTTGCTTTTCTTCAGCCAGATTTAACCTCTCCTTGATTAGGCTCAAGTAATTTGTATCCTTGAACAAATTTCTCAACTTGAAAACCTTCAGCAATAAGCTCTTTGAGTGGTTTTTCTTTGTACTCTTCAAGAAGCTTGTAGAAGGATTCAACTGAATGAAGAATAGATTTCAATTCAGTGCACTCATCATCCATAGGACAAGATGAGCATTGAGAATTGCTACCAGAGCAAGTAGTGATAGTTTCGGATAAGTTTTTCAGATGATATAAAATTGCCAAAAAGGGAATTGCTGGTTTCTGTGATGTTGCAGTTATAGTTTGTTGTTTTGTAAGAAAATTAGTTTCACTAATATCAATCCCAAGACTTGAAGCCAAAGTAATAATAGATTCATCATTAGAGATTATTCTTGAAGAATTTCTAGAAAGATCATCCTTGATTTCTTTTATCATTGTATGAATAACAGATTTTGCAAGAGATGTTTCAGCAACTATCTTATCAATTAGTTCATCAGAACCAAGCAGTCTTTTCTCGCACATTGCTTTTTGAACTGCAAGAAATAACTGAGCTCCATCTCGAAGTATATCAGATTTCTTGAAATCTTTATGGTTATCTGCAAAATTTTCTATATGCTCAATTTCAGAAATAGAAAACTGAGCACCTAGCATTCTTTTATCTTCAGTATTTTTTTCTTTTGTAATAACAGTCAAAATATCAACTCCTAATATTTTTTAATTAAGAGGGAAGCATGCTGGATCAAACATGCTTCCCAGGGGGATGCCAAATTCTCCAGGAAAAGGATTTAGCAAGCGTAACATTGTTTTTAACCCTCCACTGCCTGACGTTCTACTTCTCGAGCAAGAAGATGTTTTTTTTCGCATCGATGACAAACACCATTTCTTGAACGATTTTTTCCATCTTTGATTTTGATAACTCGATGACAGTAAATGCAGTGAATTGTTGTCATTCAGAAACCTCATGCTTCTATTCTAGGAGACAAAAAGAATCTTAAACGAGCACCTCTGGCAAGAGGGATTTCAACAGTAATTGGCATTGAAGAGGAAAAATTAATGGCAATTAGTTCAGCTGACTTCAGTTTGTTGATCATAGCTTCAAGGTATGAGAGAGAGTAAGTTGCTTTTGCATCACTTTTGAATGAGAATTCAGCAATCGAATTACAATCTTCATCAAGAACTGTTTTCATGGATTTAGTTTCACTAACTGATGAAAGAACTAATTTATTTTTAGCTGCATATAAATTAAGATGATCACCAATTATTCTAGCATCTTTGATTGCCTTTTGCATAACTGAAGCAACAAGCTTTATTTTAGCACTGGAATCGATAGTTGGAGCAGGATATTCACTTTCACCAAGATCTGAAAGTTCTAATGTGAAATGTCTTGTAGAGTCATCAATGAAAGACAGTCTTATCTTTGAAGGATCAACTAATTCTAACTCTAAAATCTCAGAACTTGAGGATCTATTCATTATTGATCTCATTTCTTCAAGATTGATACCTAAGCGAGTGTTTTCTTTGAGATGATATTCGTCAAAGAATGCTGCTGGAATAGCAAGATCAACCATAGCAACACGACTAGGATCCATAGCTCGTAATTCAATGCCTTTTTCTGAGGCGATAAAATTAGCTTCATCAAGTAGATCTAACTGCTTGATAATATACTTCCAAACACTAGCTGAAATAATAAACTTGAAATTGGAATCAACAACAAGCTCTTTTACTTTTGATTGTTTTTTTGTTTTTACTTTTGACAAAATTAACACCTTTTTTTATTCAATTTTTGATAAAACAGGAATGCTTTCAGCTTGAACGTTTCCAGTTGCAGCAAAAAAACCACAAGTGCAGCGAAAGAAGAACTCATTAATTAAACTAAGATTTTTCTTCCCACACCAAGGACAAGCAAAGTTATCTATGTATTTTGTAGCTATTCGTTCAGATGGTTCTGAAGATGTTAAGACTTCACAAAGATCAGAATCAATGGTAAACCCATACTTCTCTTGAACTTCTCGAGATGGAACAATGGAATTAGTCAAACTTGTTTAGCACCTGTAATTGAGGAAATATATGGCCATGAAATGGTACAATAACCTGAATAATCAGTTGTCATAGTCACTTTTTCATTGCAAACCTTGCAGTAGAACTCTTCTCGAGAAAATTCAGAAAAGTAACATTTACGACCTTTATTTAGAAATCTAACAGGATAGAGATTTCGAGAGTAACCTTCTAAATAGCATTTAGGACAAGCAACAACAGGGAACTGTAGCTTTGCTTCTGAACGAAAACCTGTGAGAATAGGTGTAGATGATCTCGAACCCTTTTTCTTTGCTGGGCTGGAAAGATCATGAACATGAGGATACTTAATTCTGGTAGTCATTCTTCAGCTCCTATCTCTTCTTTAGCTGGTTTTGTCCCTAAGAGAACATCAGGAGAAGAACCAACATAATTAGGATCTTTAACAACTGAACGCAAGTCAGCATTTGTTTGTTTAATCCATTGATCAATGGCTTCGATTAGTTTGATGTTTTTTCCAGAAAAATAAATCCTGTAATAATTGGGTTCTTTTTGTAATTCTACTCGAGCAGTAACTGGCCACTTATCTTCAAAAACTTCTTGAACTTTTTCAGGAGATAAATTGATAGTTCGATATATGTAAACTTCACATTCTCGAGAACTTGGTTTAGTATGAACTTTAGCTGCTTCTTGTTTCTTAACAATACCTGTGCGATTTGTTACTTTAGATTTTTTTTTCTCGTTATTATGACGTGAGCATTCTTTTGCTTGGTAAGGCATCCATCTCCAGATGTTTCTATCTGAACCATTAATGAAACATTTAGGACAAGGTTGTAAGAATTCAAGATCTTCAAATGTGATTTTTTTAAGTGTTTTACCTTTTAGCCCTCTTGGCAATCGAACACGCAATAAAGCTCCATATAATTTCTTAAGAGCATCTCGTCGCCAATGAGCCCATTTCTGATAGTATTGATCAATACGGTCCATAACTACAAGATCATCAGAGTATTTTGCAGCAACTTTTTGGAATTGTTTCCAGAAATGTCGAAGTTCTTTCAAATTATGTTCATTGAGTTTGACCTGTTTAATATCATATTTTCCACCTGCCCAGGATTGCTTGGCAAACATAACAAGAGCTTCTTGCCAGTGAGGCATAGTATGAATAAGCTTAGCAATAGTCACACCAATATCTTCGATGCTTTTAGTATAGTTTAGAGGAACATTGCCATTCTTAAGATTCTCTTTAGTTTTAGCAGTGCATTGTTCAGAAAGCTCAAGATCACAATTAGCACATAATTTATCAGAAGCATCCATCTTCCAACCAAAGAATCTACACTTGATTTCTTTTTCAGGTTCTTCTTCTGGTCCGAAAAGCTCTCGAGTAATCTCACCTTTAACAGGTTCTTTTCGTTCCTGCTCAAGAGATTCTTTTGTTGTTGGTGGAAAGACTTCTTTCTTCGTTGGAGGACGAGCTTCGAGATCAGTAACTAAAGAATCCAAGCTACTAGTAGGAAGATCATCAGAAGCAAATTGCTCTTTGATTTCTTCTTTAGCTGCTTTCATAGCTTCTCGAGCAGTAGGAGTAAGAGCACTTTTAGTAAGATTAATCTCTTTAATGATAGATTCATCATTTGATTCAATAATATAGAGATTGTCTCCTTTTTCTCCAGCAACTCGAATTTTTTCACCATAAATAGCTTCAAATTGTGGAAGATCTAAATTAAAAATTAATGTACTAAATACTTCATCTGATACCTCTCGAGTAGTTTTGAGTTGATTATAAGCAGCTCGTATAGATAATTGTCCTTTTTCAACAGCTTTACGAAGATCAGATTCTAGAATCATCTTTCTTCGACTAATCCAATTTTTGGATTTTTTCATCATACTTGCAGCAATACTAACAGTTCCACCTGCAAGCTCAAGAAAATATTCAACTGCACTAAATTGCTCTGCTGGAGATAGCTCCTTTCTGTGTATATTATCAATTAGCCATAATTGACGAGATTTCTCATCACCAACTTGAATTATTTTAAAATATTTACCTTCCTGTAAGCATAGCTTTCCATTACGTTCAGGCAGAGCTAGTTTTTCTTCAGTTGCTAATTCAATTAAGGCACGAATCCTTAAATGACCAGCAATGATCTGAACTTTCTTGTCTTTTTCACGACAAAGAGGTAAATATTCAGATTTTATTCCAAAAAATAAAATATTCTCTTTTAGATCATCCAAAAATTGGATGGTCTCATTATCCATTCTTTTTTTAAGCCATCGAGAATCTGGCTGCATGAAATGTTTTGTAAAATTATCAATTGGTACGTATTTACTCATTTTTTATCACCATGAATACTTTCGGTTATGTGTGTCCAGTGGACACAGAATACTTTCGGTTATGTGTCCCAATGTGGGACACTTAGGAATCTCCTCCCAGGTCTTTTTCATAAACTAAAAAATGGCAGCAATTCTCACAGTCATCAATAGCTGATTTTAGAATTCCTTTTCCAGCTAAGATTGCGATTAATCCTAAACGTCCTTTATTTTTTACCGCAGAAAAACTTCCTTGGATGATTCTTTTGTCCAAACGATAAATAACATAAGAATACGTTTGTAGAGCATCTCCTTCTTTAGGAGCAATTGCTTCATTGAAATCCTTAGCTAATTTTTCTTTTTCATCAAGCCATTCTTTATCTAACAATTTTTTCTTATCATCAATTTCTATTTGCATTTTTCTTTTCTACTCCATTTTTCATTTTTAGTTTCAACACGAAATCAAAATCAGTAATCTCATGGAAAGGGTGAGCCCTGGTATGAGAATCAATGATTTGATCAATTTCTTTGAGGATTTGTTCTTTGGATTTACTCAAACAATCATCTCCAGTTTTATAAAAAATGAAAAGCAAGGAAGGATTCTAGCATACTTACCTAATGTCAGAAACCAATTAGAAAAAGACTTCAGAAGGATACCTTCCCTGCTTCCAATAGGCACAGGAGAAACAACTAGAAGAAGAGTTAAATTGCTGAGATTTTTCTTAAAAGGTCTCTTCTCCTGTAAACTATTAGCGTAACACAAAATAATTACTCTCCCTCATTTTTAGTAATAATTGCTTTCACAGTTGGATGCATGAGATAATCTTTCACTTTAGTAAGCTGATGCTCAGCATTTTCAGTGATTTTCTTGAGATCCTCTTCCAATTCCTGAATAATCCCAGGACTGTGAGCTGCTAGAACTTTAGCAACTTCTTCAATTTGCTCTTCAATATCTTGTTCAAAATTAGTTTTTTCAACCATCTATCGAAAACCTCCACAAATATGATTAACAACGTATTCTTGAGAATGAACTCGATTTGTTAAAGTACGATCAATGAACGCTTTGATTTCATCTTGAGAAAAACCATGAGTAGCATTCAAAAAATGAGCAATAACATGACCATGGCAAGGTTTAGGATGACAATGACAAGCTAATGCTTTGCCTTTTAGTTTCAAAACATTCTCGAGAAATATTTCATCAGTTTGAAGCTTTTCATAGAAATAGTAAAAATACTTGTAAATAACACTAATACGCTCATTTTCTCGAGCCATCTTGAAAGGATTGCCAAAAGGAGTAGTGCGATCTACTTTTTCTATTAGTTTCTTCAAGCCAACAGGGATTTTCTTAAGATTGATAACAATAGTTTGATCAGTAAATCCTTGCAAGAATGTTCCACAAATCTCACACAAATTAGCTTTAGAAGCAAGTTGGTAAGCACCTGTTCTTTGCTTAGACCAATTACCAACTTTTGTAGAGCCAGACCATTGATATTCTTGATTGGTATAAAAACAAGAATTGCAAACGACATGAAATTCTGCCTGATCAATCCAAATAATACATGCAAAAGTCATTAGTTGTTAATCCTCCAGGAGACTGCTTTAACAACCATGTTTGCTGCTGCTTTTTTGGAAACGCAACTGCTGCATAAACTCAAAACAATAGGCTTTTTATCTCCAAGATCAAATGAGTTTCCGCATTCTGGACAATAGAAATTCAAGAAGAAACCTCCATTGTAGAAGTCTTTCGACCAGCAACCCAATCATTAAGATCACCAGGTGGTGCAGGAGGTTCTGAAGTACTAGCCCATTCAGCAAGACATTCAGGAGAACATATTGGTACGAATTTAACATT
>JAHLVW010000099.1 GCA_019058275.1 Candidatus Heimdallarchaeota archaeon | reverse complement strand
TCATCTTTATTTGGTTGCTTAATATATTCAATACGCCAAGGTGCCCATATTTTTTTCACAGTAAACAACTCTCAAGCTCATTATTAATAACATTGTATGGTTAGATTTTCTATAAATTCTTTTTTACTATATTAGAAAACAACTACAAGCTAAACTTCAGGCTCGAGAGGAATTGCTTTAATTAAAATAAAATAGATAATTACTGTTAAACCAATTGTGAGTATTGTCAAAAAGAGAAACAAAATTCGAATAATTGTGGAATCGATATTCCAATAATAACCTAATCCTCCTAAAACCCCTGCAAATAGATAATCACTTTTAGATCTGAATAATAAACGAACTTCCTCTTCATTTGCTTCTGTTTTCATTGTAATTCCTACTTCTTATTTTTTGTATTAGTGACCTTCTTAAAAGATGCAGGGAAATCTTCTAGTCTTTCTAAATAAGTAAGTATGATTTGTGGAAAGAAATTAGCTTCGACATACCGTATTCCCATTCTCTCTGTCCATGCTTTAATTCCTTTATCTGCTGATACTACTCCAGCACCTAGCTCTTTTGCTAAAATAAGAGTATCAATATCAGGCAATGAATCCAATACTCCTCTTCGCATTTTTTGACGATATTTGTCTTCAAAAGTTCTTGATATTTCAGTTTCAATATCCTTTACTGATAGACTATTTTCATCAAAATAGTTTTTTTCGCTTCTTTTTAGGGCTTCTTTTATTGCTCGTCGAACAATTGTCATTCCTTGATCTAATCTATCTCTTACATCAGATACGTACTCATAGATTACTTGTGATGATAATAAAACTGAATATCTATCCGGAGACTTACGAACAACCCAAGCTTCTACTTGATCAACATCTCTAATAGTACATTTACTTTCTAACAGGAATTTCTTCAATTCGCTAAATGTACTTGGTGGCATGTAGCAGGAAATGTTTAATCTTAATCTACCAATGCTGATTAATTCAGTAAGTCTATTGACTGCATCTCTTATATTACTACCAAGATGTTCTATTAGTTTACTATCAGTAAAAGCAGTTGTGTCTAATACGAATCGCTGCCTCGGGAATGACATAAATTTAACTCCTGATTCAAAGGATTAATTCGTTTAGCTAGTTAGAATTATTTTGATTAAAATGATTTGTGGTAAAAACTAATTAACTAAATTTCATATAATTAAAACAAATACCTAGAAATAAACTATTAATCATTTGTATAGTAAATGTATGGTGGGATTATTAATGGTTAAAAACGAACCAAAAGTAGCTTCAGAAAATATACCTCTGCAAAAAATAGGTTTGGTTTCATTTACTGATCCAAGAAGTGAAGTAAAACTAATTGAAAAGAGAGAGAATTACATCAAACATTGCCATAATGGTCTAAAATCAAAATTAGAAAAAGAAGGATTTATTGTTGTTGATCCTTTACAAGATTTACGTTTGAATGCTAAGAAAGGAGATATATGGGGATTAAACAATCTATCTGATCTACAATTTGTTATTAAACGATTTCTTGATGATGGTGTTAGTGCTTTAATTTTTGGTTGTTGGACCTGGAATGAACCTAATATACCTATAGAATTAGCTAAAAAAGTGAATGTTCCAATTGCTTTGGTTACAGTAAATAATCCATCTTGGCCTGGTATAACAGCAATTTCATCTACTGGAGCATCGTTTTGGGAATCAGCACTAAATTACCAAATTAAGAATCATCAGAGATTTATACTCGAGCAAAATGAAAATATTGATGAAATTGTTCCTTGGGTAAGATCTACAATAGCCCTAAATTACTTGAAAAATGGGAAATTAATTCTTTGGGGTGGTAGTCCTGCTCTTAATATGGAGCATTTAAATGATGACATCTCAGCACTGAAGAAATTTATAATCTGCGACATAATGACACAAGATCAATATTCAATTGTTAGGATTGCAGAAAAAATTCTTGCTGAAAATCATGAAAGAGTTACCTCATTTGTAAACTGGTTAAAGGAAAATAATTGTCAAATTATCTATGATAATAAAATGACTACTAAGGAATCTGTCGATAAACAAATAGCTATGTATCTTGCTGCAAAAGATATTGTGAATGAGAATATTAAGACAGGAAATAATATCATTGGAGTATCAATAAAATGTCAACCAGAGTTAAGTGTTGAATACGGGACAACACCATGCTTAATTCCAGCATTTTTACCATATCCAGTTGATAGCGAAGGTAAGAAACCAATAATTCCAACTGTTTGTGAAGGTGATATAAAGGGATTACTAACTTCATCATTGCTATTTGGATTGAATAGTAAAATACCTCCTTTATTTGGTGATTTGAAAATATTAGATGAGAAATATTTTGTTATTGCAAATTGTGGAGCTGCTAGTGCGTTCTATGCAGCTAATTCCAATGATCCAAAAATATCATTGTCAAAAGCAGCTATTAAACCTCAATGCCAAGGTGAATCTGGTGGAGCATTTGGTTTTAATACCCCTGAAACCAAAAGTGAAGCTACTTTTGCCCGATTGATTAGAATTGATAAAGAGTATTTCTTACAAGCAGGAACAGGAAAAATTGTATCACAAATACGAAAAACAGAAGATTCTTGGGGTTCAACTTGGCCTCATACAGCTATAGAATTGAAAGTTCCTGGAAATCTATTCATAAAAGCAATCGGGACCAATCATCTTTCATTAACTTTAGGTAATTATATGGCTGACTTACGACATTTTTCAAAACTATTATCTATTCCATTAATTGAATTGGATAAAGAGAAATCAATAAGGAAATTCTTTAATAGAAAATAAAAAAAAAGAAAATTGACGTAGTGCATACATTAAAAGAAGCAATACCAAGAGAAAATAAAAAAAATCATGGGAAAGAATTATCTTTGATCCCATAATTCATCTCGCAATAAATCACGAATTGCAATTCTTATAATTTCACTTCTATTTGCATACTTTTTTTGTCGCACTAGTTCATCTAATCCTTCTAAAAATCCATCCGGGACATGTACCGTTAATAATCTCATCAAACCTTGTTCACCTCGGCAGATATAGTCAAACTGTCTCATCATCCGACACAACATAACCCAGTTTTTGCGCCAAATGATATATTCGTAGATATTCCTCAGCGATTACGATATTTAAAAAGAAGTAATTCGAGATTACTACTCCAGTATTACCCTCAGCTATACAAGCATAATACGGAAAGCAATGGTTTTTTTCTTGAAATTTCTTATAATAGTAATAAACATTCATAGGATTCTAGCTTTAAAAGAAGTGGTAACATCAGAAAATGGAAATTTAATTAGTTGAGATTCTTCAGTTCTCCTATTTTCTTATCTTTGAAAACATACCAAGTATCAATTAAATTTCGATTTTCCTCTTCAAAATCAAGCAATGTGAATTCATCACTGATATTATTAATCCTAGTTTGTAATTGCTCATTGAAGGAAACCAATGCATTTAGAATTCTATCTCTATGTTCAATAGCTTCATCTTTTATTCCTGAAGTGAAAATTTCAATTACTTTATCAACAGAATCACTAATACTTCTGCGTGATTCCTCTAGAAATTCAATAAGTTCCTGTTTTCTTTCTTTTAGAAGATTTAATTCTTCTTTCTCTTTTTGACTTTTCTTTTGATCATCTAAACTGATTTTTACTCTTCTAGATAATAAAGCTCTTACTCTTTCGCTTTCTTCTTTTGCTTCTTCGTGTTCAGGATTTAATTCCAGAATATCTTCATAAGTAAATAATGCCAAATCAAATTTCTTCAAGATTTTTAATACTCTTGCTTTATTTAACAATGCTCTAGATAAATCAGAATCTATACTTAATGCTTTATTATAACAATTAAGAGCATCATTTAGCTTGCCTATTTTCCTTAGAGCTACTCCTTTATTATTCCAAGCCATAGTATTATCAGGTTCAACTTCAATAACCCGATCAAAAAAAGCAAGAGCTTTGTCATTTTTGTTCTTTTTTAATGCATCTAAACCACTTTCTAAGAGTTTCTTAATGTTCTCAGACTTGGACATGGGTTACTCCTCATTTGTTAAATCAATTCGATTAATCAGTTACTTAATCAATAATAGGAATTAATAAAAAATGGGATTTAGTTTTCTTAAAATTTTCTGAATAAGTTTGATTATTGTTTATAATCCATTATCCATTTTAGCTATTTGCATCCACTCTTGTTCTAATGCTTTTTCAATAAGTGTTGAGATTTTATCAAAGACTGTAGATATTTCATTTGAAAATCCTTTTTGTGTTTGATTTCCTCTAGCAATTGCTCTCCCAGCAATAAAGTAATTTGTAATGCTAACTCGTTTAATCATCCAAGCTTCTAATTCAGATTCATCATCATTTAGATCTACAAATCCATAATTCGAAGTCTTCCCTTCTGCAAGCCAACTCATTTCTAAGGGAATTTTAGAAATTATATCCAGAAATTGTCTCATAATTATTGGATTAATAGTTCGACGCCAAATTTGGATAATACCATTAGTAATACTAGATAAAAACATTAAATCAAAATTGTATTCTGAACTTTCAATTATATCCTCAATTTCATTATTAATATTTTTTAAAATACCAACAGGAAAATATTCTGTTTCAATTAATGCTGTTATTTCAGTTGTAATTGATTTTCTAATTGTATCAAGTGATAAATTGAGAATTACCAATTCATCATGATAAATGTCAATGATTTCTTTTAATGCCATCCTTGCAAAAGGTTCATTGTCAAAAAGATCTTGGAAAATCGCATAAGCTAAATGATCTCTAGATATCAATGAGAAACGATGGTCGCCTAAATCTGCTCCTTTAAACTCAATTGATTTCTCTCCTAGACAGCTAGCAAAGGCACTAAGAGCTGATATAAATCCAGTTAGTAGATCTGTTTCAAGAGCAACTACTCCATTGTCAAATAACACCTGACCAACAGTAGTTCTTTTATCAATTACAATTATTTTATGTATCAACTGGATTTCCTCATAGTTTTGTACTTCTGTTATTTCTCTTAAATCATCAGTTTAATATTAGATACTCATTAGAGTGTACTTTAGTTTTGTGCAATTGAAAATGGAAGTGAAAGTAATTTCCATTGTGAAACGAAGCATCTAACTAGTTTCTATATGATTTTTAATGCAATACTAATTATTGTTTTTGTTTGAGGTAAAAACCAATCATAAAATAAAACAAAAAAAATTGTCATTCACCTACTTCTTCATCTAAAATTAATCTATATCTCTCTTCTTCTATTCTCAACTCATCCTTTTCGTTTGCTTTTAATTTTTTAGATCTTATTTGATACCTAACTTCAAGAACAGAGAACATAGCTACTAAAGAGAGAATAGGTATAGATATTGACAAAAGAATTCTTCTAATCAATCTAGTTCTTACATTATCTCTGGGATTGTTGGGATCAGTGCCACTATTAATCTCCTCCCGATCAGTAAAGCCATCTTCATCTGTATCATCCTTGAGAGGGTTTGTGTGATAAATTAGCACTTCATCACTATCACCTATTGTATCATCATCCGTGTCATACTTTGTTGGATCTGTCTTCCAAATCTTAACTTCTTCTCCATCTAATAAGTCATCAAAATCAGAATCGGGATTATGTGGGTCAGTTTCATACCAATACTCTTCAACATTAAATAGATTGTCTGAATCTAAATCCTCAAATCCATCATCAAGATTTGGATCTAATCCATTGAGAATTTCCCATAAATCAGGCATACCATCATGTTCAGTATCTTCTCTGTTGGGATTCGTATTGAAAATAAATAATTCATCAAAATCAGAAATACCATCAGAATCGGAATCAATTGAATTAGGATCTGTATCCCAAATCATTATCTCATCAAAATCTGATATAAGGTCTTTATCACTATCATATGTTAATGGATTTGATTTATAATTTAGTATTTCATCTCCATCTTCTAGCTTATCCCAATCTGTGTCGTTTAAAGCTGGGTTAGAACATGTTACTGTAACCTCATAACCATCATCTATTAAATCTTGATCACTGTCAGGTTCATTTACATCTGTTCTATAAACTAATTCATCTATATCTCCTAAAAGATCATTATCTGTATCGTTTTGTAAAAACTGGAAATTGATTTGAGGTTTACCATAAATACTATCGTAAATTGCTATATAGATATTATCAGTTGCTTCATGAAATAATCCAGAGGGCTCATAGGTATAGTGTGGATTTTTAAATAATACTTCTCTATTACTCCACCTATTTCCTCCATCTGAAGAAATTATAAGTACTTGATCAACTATCTCGTCTGGAAATAAATCAATAGGTAGGTCAGTAACATGGTGTAAGTAAATTAGTTTATTATCGTTTGTAATTAGAAAATCATGATAGTTAATCATTTCAGCTGTAATGATTGTTCCATCATATGACCAGCTTTCTGATTGCGGTTTAATCCATACTTCAGCATCTGAAACTAGAAAACTGCTTAGTATGTATTTTCTCAAATAAACTAATCTTATCGTATTTTCTGAATCAACTGTCAAAAGTGGTCTAAGCAATAACTCCTCAACTGTGGAAACTAGTGATTCAATAGATGACCAACTTTGACCATATGGTTTGGAGATATATTTTAACACTGAAAATAAATTTGGCCTATAATACTCTCTATAAACAATATGTAAATCTCTATTGGAATCAATTATCATATCAGGTTCATAACATGCTGTATATTCAATGTTTGCAAGAATAGTTTCTGATGTGAAAATATCATCTATTAATGCTTTAAAACTGTACACTAAATTGTTTTGAAATGATCCTGTCTGTTCTGTCCAGATAATATGTATTATATAAAATTCATCAATTATCATCTTATAATTATTTCTTAGAACATTTCCCACAGGATTTTTGATTATCACTGGAACACTCCAGTTGTTCTGATTATGATTTTTAGTTACATATAAGATGCTAGTATAGCTTGTTGCATTTGTATTTGCAATAAAAGTGCAATGCAAATTATCGTTCGAATCTATCGTTAATTGAGGGCTAGAAGCAGTTTTTTTCCCTACATTCATAATGCTTCCTTGAAATATCCATTCTCCAATTGGATTTTTCTTCATATAGAAAATATCGTTATCAATCTCACCCTTGTGCTCCCAAATAAAGTGTATTGTACCATCAGATTCCACAGCAAAACTATTTTGATTATTAGTTTTGAAAGTTTTAACTACAGTTGCTGGTTCTGACCAAGTAAATGAATTCGAAAAAGTTTGTGTTTGTAATGCTTCTACATTTAGGTAAAATAATTCTCCAAAACTCGATTCATTGTTATAGGTATTATAAATAAAGATTGGATCGTAAGATGAATCATCATTTGTTATATCAATTTCTAAATCCCAACTCAAGTCTATTCCAGATCTTTTTCTATAAAGAATGTTAGGATTTTCTAAATATGTATCCTCATATAAAATGTATACATCTTCAGTAACAGTATCTTCAGCCAATCCTGCTATATCACTATCATGTATTGGATTATTGATTAAGGATAAGTTGGTCCTTATACTCCAATTTGCATATAACTCCAGATGATGAATTTGCTTTGCGATATCATCTAATATACCTATGACATGTACCCCACCTGAAATCAAACTAGGTATTACTTGAATATCAGAGATTAAAGTACCTGTTGAAGTTATCAGAGAAGATGGACCCCAATTTTGTCCTTCATCATTTGATTGAGCAATGTATATTTCATTTTCAACAAAATCTGCTGACCATTTTGTCATAGTAACAACTATGCTCTGATTACTAAGAGAATTAATGCTCATCTGTAATGGATTAATCGAACTATAAATCCTTTTAACATTGCCCCAGCTTTTCGTTAAGTTATTACGTGTTTTAAAATGAATTTCACTTTCCTTTGTACTTTCATTTCTAACTAAAGCATTTGATATCCAAGCTAAATGTAATGTATAGTTATTGGTTAAAACAAAGTTCAAATCTGAAAATTCCGTTTGCTCGCTTTTATCCAATATTTCATTATTGCTCCAATTTGATCCAATTGCTGTTTTGTAAACATAATTTACTCTTTCAAATTTCTCTCTCTTTGTGATAAAAGCTATATGTACTGTATTAGTCTTGTCAATAATTATTTTTGGAGTTCTTATTTTAGCGTCCATTTGTAAGATTTGAATTGGTGTAGACCAATTCATTGTATCGTTATTTGATGTACTAGCATAACTTAATGCAAAACCAATTCTATCGAGCCTTCTTACCCATGCACAATGAAAGTTCCCATCATATCCTTGCATAACAGAGTATTGATCAACATTTATCTCTGCAAATGTTATTTGTGTTGGTTGTCCCCAAACTTTATCAGCATCTATAAAAGTATTAATGTTCAAATCCAATTTTGTGATTTCATCGAAGGTTTTGTTTTCATCTCTTGATAAACTTTCTTTAAAAAGCAAATTGGAATTTTCTGTGTACTTTAAATTATAAAAGGTTGAACTCGAAATAATCACTAATAGAACTATGATTAGAATTTTTTCTTTATTAAAGTACATCCATAACACAACTAATTCTTTCCTTACAACAAATATAATGATTTTCACAAATTCATTTTATTCAGTTTTCTGAAAAGAATCATTGTTCTTCTTCTTCTGCTACTTTTTCTAAATCCACCTTTTCCACTGTATTATCAACGATTCGTATCCTATTCATTCTTCCCCATCGTTCTTTTGCAATGATTCCTTTTTTCTCTAATTCTGCTAAATAATATGAAACTTTGGCTTTTGAAAATTCAGTAGATGAACAAATCTTACTTTGGGTAGTTACGCCATTTTCTTCTTTGATTATTCTAATTATTTCTTTTTCAGGTTGTGCTAGTAAAGTTTCGACTATCTCCTTTTTTTCTATATCTGTTCTAGCTTTTATAATGAAGAATGTCGCAAATCCTCCTACAATAATTCCAAAAAGCAAAGCGCCAAAAATTCCCAACCAATATGGTTTATATGATGGTGGAGGGGGTGTTGTTGGTAGTTCCTCCAGCTGAAATCTAATTATCCAAGTTTGAGATTCATCCTGAAGTACATGCGAATAGTCCCACTCAAATCTTTTGTTATCTTTTGCAATATAATCAGCTTCTGGTTCCAAGGCAGATTCATTTTCAAGTGTATATTGATTAGGTAAGAGTACAATTAAAGCAAATTCTTCAGTATATTCATCATGTGTAATTATCCATTGTAGAATAAATGTGTCAGCTATATCTTTGTTGATAAAAACTGCGTTATCCAATAAATAGGAAATCGAAAATGAATAAAATTGTTGAGCTTCCATTGGTTTTCTTAATGTTACATTAATTAGATGAGCATTATCTACAATGTCCCATTGATAATACAGATTACCTAATGAATCATAAGCATCTATAGAAGAGATTCTACTATCAATAAGTATGGTTGTTATATCAATAATATACATTATTGATTTTATAGGCATTAGCCCACTATTTTGATAAGTAAATTGTGCAGTAATTAAAATATCCTTGTCTTCAGGAATTACTTCGATAAATATTTCAAAGAAAACTCTGGTTAGATTTTCATTGTATTTTTTTGTAATGAAATCAGTTTGATTGTACGATTGTTTTGTAATTAACTTATTATCTTTATCATTAAATGTAATATTACTATTGAAAAATGATAAGGTTAAGATTAACGAAAGCAAAAGATAAAGTGCAGTAAAATTATAGAATTTCTCGAATTTTTTTTGTTTTTTCCCCATAATCATTTTTTCCATCTCCTAAATATTACTCTTGTAGCAAAAGTCAAAACTACTAAAGTAGAAGAAAAGATTACAAAAGAAGCTATTGAGATTGATTCCGTGGATTCTATTTTATAACCGCATAGAAAATTGAATTTAATTTGTTTTATATTTGCTCTATAAGGTACCGAAATCCACATATCCAAAGGTTTGGCTCCTTGAGCTGCAATATTGTAATTTGCGAAAAATGTTGTTTCAGTATGTACCTCATAACCCTCAGTAGTTACCAAAGTTATAACTGAATTAATTAACAATTCAAATTCACTTGACTCTCTGAGAAGTTTGGCTATATATTGATCTTTATTTGAAACATGAAATGGTCCATATCTATTATATTCAAAGGTTGATTCAAATGATGATTTGATATTAAATGCTATACCCTTAGTATCTTCGGAAAAAATCCAATCATTTAATTTCATTTCAAAATAAGTATTCTTTAAACCTTGAATATCATATCCATTATAAGTTAAATTATCATTAAAAACTATATAGGATAAATCAATTGAAGTATTTCTATCTAGATTGGTTTTAGTAAAATTTACATATGTTTTTTCTGCATCAGAAAGACCAATTAAATCCCAATTTAAATTTCCAAGAGAGTAACCCTTTCCATCTAAGTAATCTAAAGAACTGAGATATGGTGTTGGACTAAAATATTCCGAGATATAACTTAACATTACTTTAATTTGACCAAGATTAGGTATGTCAAATAGAACCATTGGTCCTGCATTTTTTGGAATTATTAGATTATAATAATTGCCAGCAAATATCTTATAATGATCATCTTCTTCAATTAAATTTGTCTGGGATGAAACATTTGTGATATCTGATGCACAAAGTGAGATTAAAACCAATATGATTATTATGTTCGTTAATGCGATTCTCTTTCCATGCTGTCCCAACATTTTATAAACACATCAAATTTTTTATTGATAGAAATCTCCAATTTATGATAGTTTATGTGTTCAATAAGCTATTTTGATTAAAAAATGATTCGTTATTGTTCAGAATTGCGCTGAACAGTTCGCGAACTGTACCTTCGGAGTATTTAACTTAAGTTTGTATATATATTAATATGATAATTCAATGAGGTTTCGCCTTCTTGATCTATCAAAACAGTGATCAAAGCTAAAAAATAAGCCTAATAGTAAGGATCAAACTGGGGGTTTTTTTGGGGAAAACCCCCCTAACTTCCCTATTTTTTCAAACACTTTCTTGGTGAGAAATGCTTTTCTTTGAGTTTATCGTTCAGAATTTGACTGAACTGTTCGATGAACCGTTACTGCGGAGTTTTTAATTAGTTTTCGAACAATAGTATAATTATCTTAGGAACCCTTGCAATGTATTTTGGCCGATGAAATAATTTGTGAAGAACGGATCCTAAATCCCTCTTGATTAGAAGTAAAATCGCCGGGGAATTCTTTTCCCCGGCAGATATTTACTCTTGGCTTTTCTTCGATGAAAATAAGCTGAGTAACTCATATCATTATTCTGAATCTGATAACTCATAATCTTCAGATCTAACTTCTTGATCCTCTTTTGGTTCTAGTTCAATACCTCGTTTTCTTCGACTTTCGCGTAACTCATTTATCATTGCTTCATCACCATCACGATATTCTGTGCTATCACCATAGCGATAATACAAACGTCTAACACGAGCCATAGTATAGGCTACTATAATTTGTACTAGTAGCATCAACACTGGTATTCCAAAGAAATAGAAAGTTACATTCAATGAATCTGGAAATTCCAGAGTTGCCTCTGTAATTATGTAAATAATTAAAGAAATAAAAATGGATGAACCACCATTTATTGAGCTTATAGCAACAGCTTCTTTTTTATTTTCTACAAAATATGAAAGAATTAACCCAAAAGAAGGAGCTAAGATAAAAAGTCCGAAATCATATAATCCTGTAGGAAAATCTTCTGTTATCAAACTATAAGCAAATATCAACAATCCAGCTAGTTCTAAAATACTAAATAATATTGATAGGATAATGAAATGTTTTTTATTAGGTATAAATTTAATGTTTTTCCATGAATCATTTACTGATTTCTTATCTACTACTTCTTCCTCATCCTCTATAATATCTTCATCCTTTCTGATGTCCCTTGATTCATCTTCACGAGTCAAATTTATAACCACCAATTAATATTATACCTTCTATTCATCCATGCTCTTTAAACTTTAATTCTATTTTGTACTATTAAAAATGACAATTAGATAAATCTTTATTGAAATAATAATTATAATCTAGTTATTTGTAATCTTGTTGATGAATGATGACTTTAATTGATCAATTAATAAAACAATGGAATATCAAGTGTATTATTTTCGATTTGGATGGAACAATTATTGATACTTTAAATAAACATATTCGAGCTTTTGAAATCCTTTTCAAAGAGATAAAAATTGATATCCCAACATTACGAATAGAAGAAAATATGGGTCGAACACCAAAAGACACCCTACTAACATTAATTTCGACATTAGAAGATGATAAAGAACGACTTGAAAATCTTGTAAATAGAAAAGAAGAGATCTTAACAACTCTATTAACAGATATACCAATTTTGGATGGAACTGTTGATTTATTAGAATTCCTAAAATCTAAAAATCTCAAATTGTGTTTAGCGTCTTCAACACCAAAATTTAATGTTACCAAGATGTTGAAGGATACAGACCTTCTTAGGTTCTTTACTACAGTAATTACTTGTGAGGATATTATAATTGGCAAACCTGATCCAGAGGTTTTTCTGAAAGCAGCTAAGAAAGCGAATTTTGACATATCTCATTGTTTAATAATTGGTGATTCCACTCATGATATTGAAGCAGCAAAACGAGGAAACATCAAAATCGTTGCAGTAACTACTGGTAAACACAACTATGAAGAAATAAAAAGTGTTCATCCAGATTACATTATAAAAAGCTTGAATGAATTATTGCATTAATATGTAAGTAGCGATTAAGTTAAATATATCAAAAACTAGAAAAAAAGTATCATTTGAAATCGTAAAAAGTCTTATAAGTTAATTATATTTCAGATATATTGATAAATTAGATTGGTGAACAAATTGGCAGGCAGCACAAATTTCGGTTGGCAATTTCTCGGAACGATTTTATGTGGATTTATTTTTGCATTGCCCATAGTGATTGGTTATTATTTAGTTAAATTCGTAATAGGTAGAGTAGAAAAAGGAAAAGAGAAAAGAGAAAAAGAACAAACAGTTATTTAAAGCTCTTATCTTTAACTAACTTCTTTTCTAATATTTTCATATTTTAAAAGAAGACAAATTACTGTGAATTAATTTTCTTCGAAAAATTTACTTATCTTTGTTTGTTTAGACCTAGGTTTTTTGACCTTCTTTGTTTCATTGTATCTAATTTCATCTTGATTGATTATAGTTTCAGTATCAGATGAAGCATTCTTTATTCTCTCAAAGATTTCATCAATTGGTTCCACTAAAAGCTTGTTTTTTATTTCCTGTAAAGAAATTTTCAAACCGAAACCTTCAGAAGCTCTCAAAATTTCAGTTATATAATGGTCTCGATCAATATCTTTGGCATATTTAGGATGTCTAGCACGATCGCTAAGAATACCTTTGCCAGGAGTTATAACCCATTGGAATTTATCAATATCCTTCCATGAAGTTTCAGGATCAAGATTTTCTTTCTTAGCATAATCAAGGAAAGCCTGAATAACAGGCATTTTGGTTTTATATTTTGTAGGAGCTCTCTTAATAGGTGAAAGAATAACTGCTTTGGATATTAACTCCTTTGAAGGCATCTGCAAAATTGTAATTCCTAGTTCAAATAAATACTCTTTAGCTTTCTGAATTCCTGGATCATCATGTTTTTCAGTATCACTTTGAGAAATTACCTGAACATGAGGTTCCTTTAAGATTAACTCGAGAACTTTAGTTTGTGCTTCTCTTGAGAGAATTGACCAATCAGAACGAACAGCTTCAAAACCAGTAATTTTGAGATTATTTGTTAATAAACTGAAATAGCTATATGCTTTTGCTCTTCCAGGTTTAAAAATAAGTTTGTATGCAATATCCTCTAAAGTTAATTCCATTGCTTCAGGGAATTTGGAATTGAGATTTTTTAGAATATTATTTGTTATAGTTACTAATTGCTCCATTAATTTTTGTTTCTTAGATGGATCACTTTCATTAAAGATGGCAGAAACCAGGGTTTCATCTAAAATTTTAATGAAAGCACTATCAGTATCACCATAGATAATCTCGACAGGAGTAACTTTTTTAGAAACATCCTCGAGTAATTTTTCCATTCTTAAGATATATGTTCTAGCAATGTTAGTTATTGCATTGCCTAAAGTAATTGAATAAAAACGACTTCTAATATAGTTGTGAGCTCCATACATTGAATTTGCTACTATTTTCATGGAATACTGTTCTTTGTCCAAAACTTCTCTTCTAAAGAGTAATTTATCTTTGGATTTCTTATCATCTGATTTATCTAACAAACTGTCAATTTTTCTAATAGTAGCTTTAGTTTCTTCTCTCCTTTGAATCAATGTTTCTTGCATCAAAGAAAGACAGGATTGAGGTTTGGGGTGAAAAAGTTCTAATGGATCAACATTTTCAATCTCTTTAAATTTCTTCAAATTTTCCCCACCAATATTATGCGCAACACAGACAGATGGATACATGCTACGAAAATCTGTAATGATCACACCTAAATGTAAAGTACCCTTTGGAATCAGAACTGTTCCTCCAGTATGTGGATTTTTCCTTCTCTCCACCCTTCTTCTAGCAACTTCTTCATCACTTGGAGCCATAGGTATCAGAACATTTTGAACTCCAGCAAATCTCATTAGTTCAAATTCCCCATGAATTCTCTCTGTACTGCCTGGAGCTTCAGCTGGAGGATATCCAGTTAATCTTATAACTTCCAACCAACCTGGTACTCCTAATTTCCAAGTTAATTCGTATGTTAATTTACTATCCATTAAGGAATATTTCTTGAGTTTTTTTTGATCTTTTTTATTACCTTTCAAAAAACCAGAACGCCAAATTTCACCTGTAGTATGTTCTAAATATACCTTCTCTTTTCCAAGAATTGTTTCAGCGATATCACCTAATCCTTTCTTTCCGGATATTGGATGTATCCCCCAAGTTCTAGGTGAGATGTCATAAGAAATACGCCCCTTAATTCTATAGCTCCTATAGCGATTTGAGTAGAAAACTGAATCTACTTGGAAAATTGAAAGTAGCGATGTATCAATTCCCAGTTTTTCCATTCGAGCTAAAAGGTAAGGTAAATCAAAATTATCACCATTAAAGGTAATTAAAACATCTGGTTGAATATTCTCAAGAGCTTTCAAAAAATCATAAATCAATCTTTTTTCATCTTGATCACTATTCTCTCGTAAAATGAAAACTTTATTTTTTCCATTAAATTGGTCAGTACCCCAAACTGATGAAATCGCAGTGATTCTCTTATTTTTATCACCAATCAATTGTTGCATAGTTTCGTTTTGATGATCTACTTCAATGTCAAGTGCCATAATTTTCAGTTTGTAGAAGAAATCAGCTGAACTTACTAAGGTTTTCTTTGCAGGTTTCAAATTCTTATAACTTGCTTCAGCTGTGATTATATCATTCTCTTCATTGAAATTTGATACAATTGCGGAAATGATATTTAATCCTCGCAATGAAGTATCTAGTAAAAATCTTTTGATAAAAGGAATATCTGCTTCATGGATTTCAAAACCTGCATTAACAAATTGCTGTCTTATAGTAGGTGTTTGTTCCGGATGCGAACCATATATTTTGATAAGCTTTATTTCTTCTCCACCAAAGTATCTTTTCTTAACAGTCTCTTCGCTTTTTCGTTTCCATTTGTTAATTACTGCATTATTTGAAATGAACGACTCTAATCCTTTCTTTGCTGTAACATAGAAATAAGGAAGAAAATCTTTGATTTTAAGGAGAATTCTATGATTTTTTGTTTTACCATATAGCCTAATTGTTGGCGAAGTATCTGATTGCTTAACGATATAGTCGATATCAATCAACATAAAAGTCAAATTCTGTTGAGTAGCCATCTTACAACACATGAAAGGTTCAAAATCATTTTTGGTGTATAATTCTTTGTTTTAAATTTCTTAAATTTATTTACTGAAGTATTTTTAATTGAAGATCATATTGGTATCTTTTTTAGACTTTTAATATCTTCATCACTAAGAATTGTATCTGGGGAAATTATTAATTTGTAAATACACTCACGACAGATTTCTGATCCAATTTTCTGTCCATAAATTTGTGATAGAAAATGAGCATCCTCATATCTTTTTTGAGTAACCTTGATTCCACGAGTCTGAAGTCTATAATTAGTAACTGGACAACGTATGATTTTTTCTCCGTTCTTTAAAATACAGAAATCAGGACATATCAACTTCCCTGAATTAGCTTCACTTTCCTTGCGCAAATCAGGTAAAACCTTTACAACCATTTTACTAACTTCGTCCTCAAACCCATAACTTTGTAGTTCAGTTTCGATGAACTCATCTTTATTCATGCAAAAGGTTGAACCATTATCCATATCTTTTAACATTGGACATGGATAGTAGAACGAAAATTCTTCCTCAATCTTTTTATCTACTTTAAAATCAGGTTCTTCGCCAATAGTTTCCTGTAGAATCCAACTATATAGATCTTTTAAACCATTTAAAGTGACAGCACTAGTGCTTAACATATTCCAATTTCTATTAAGAACAGTTTTTAATCCGAGTTTCTTAATAAGAGTATTTTCTTTAATCGCATGCTTCAAATCAGATTTGTGCCTTAAAACACAAATGGGTATTAATTTCTTATTAGAATTACTTAGAATTCTCTTGAATTCCTTACTAACTTCTGACATTTGTTTTCGATTGGCTGAATCCACAACAAAAACAATGAGATCAGCAAAAGGTAAAAGAGGAGTGATTTCTTCTCTAAATTTCTCTTGTCCACCCAAATCGAAAATACGAAAATTCATATCTTTAACGGACATTGTGCTAAGAGATACACCTAATGTTGGAGCTGTTTTGAAAACATCCCCTTTTGTAAAAATATTTAGAATAGTTGTTTTTCCTGCATTTGAAAGTCCACAAAAAAGAACAACTTTTGTCTTCACATTTCGATCTTTAGACATAGTAGTTATATCTTCACTAATGAATAAAATATATTTCGATAGGGACTTTTCATAGTTTTTTTAAAATTGAAACAACCTATTGTATAATATCTCGCCTTCTCATGGTCATAAATGCTTTGAAAATTTCAGGAGAATCATCTAAGACTCTCTCAGCAATTATATTTACTATTCTATTTCCATAATCAGATGTCATATGTGCACGCTTATGTGTCAAATAAGCTGGAGTAATAAAACCATTTCCGTCATGATATGTAATCATTGCTTCTTGAATTTCTTTTAATTTATCTTTTTGGGGAACAAGTGAATCCACTCTTATTGGCAGAGCACCATCTTTTAATACAAAATATGAAAGGTAAAAGGATTGAAGTTCATCTTCTTGGAATACTTCTGCTGCTTTCCAGATGTTTTTTCTAACACTGCTTATTTCAGGAGAAAATTCTATTGGTTTTGTGAATCCTTGTTTACCACGCGATAAAAGATTGATCAGAGAAACATCATTAATTGGAGGACGTTTTTTAGAATTCCTATAAAGGTATTTCATAAGAATGTCTGCTCGAGAGTCTTTAGATACACCAACTAAAATAACATTCTTTAAAATACACTCAGTTATCAATTTGTAGGATGATTGAATAAATTCACGATAAAGATTGAAGAACTTTTCAATATAGGACCCTTCATTTATATCTTTCACATTTTCTAGGAAAAATTGTAAAGAATGAGGGATACCTTTGTAAGCAAAATTTGTTATTGAACCATCTAAAAACAAAATATCTGGTTTGTAATAAAGTAATTGCAAAGCAACTTTTACTTCTAGAAGATCTCTGAATAAAGAACCATAATTTTTGGGATCATCTTCCATGGTAAGAATTTCAACATCATCTTCTTCAATCCAAATGGGATCTTTATTTTGTTCGAAAATAGCTCCTGCAGCTCTTGAAGGTATAATTGTTAATCCAACAAAATCTTGTGAAAAACCACCACCATCAAGTGCAGCAATTTTCCTAGGTTTAATATCCGAGGATAAATCAAAGAACTGTAAATCTATTTTCTTAATTCCTTTGACAATTTCTTTCAATTTATTTTGAGCATTAGCAATTTTTGCTGTTATTTTCGATTCAACATCACTAGAAATAAGTTCATCCATTTTGACATCCCTTATAATCCAATATATTTTGCTTTTTTATTATTAATAAACTCCAATTTCTAAATTTTTAACATCTAATCATCTTTGTGCATGTGCTTTCTTCATAACAGCTTTTGATTCATCGTTTTTACCTAATCTTTTCAATGCAAGCCCTTTGTTAAATAAGGCATCACGATGCTGTGGATTTTTATCTATTATAGCATCGAAAATCTCAATAGCCTCATCTTCTCGAGAGCTTTCTACTAAAACTATTCCTTTCATAAAGTGATAGTCTACATTTTGAGGGTCAAGCGAAATTAATAAGTTATGAATTTTCAATGTTTCATCGTAATAGTCCATGTGTCTATAACAAGAAGATAATTCCATAAGAGTTTCAATGTTTTTTGGATCGTCTTGTAGTAATTTATCAAGTTCCTTTATTCTACTTTTAATTTCTTCAGGATTTTTTTCATGGATATCTTTTGACAAAATAAATCATCTCACTGAAATCATGTCAATTAAATTTTTATTGGTTATGAAACTATCTCTTCACAATTAAGAGTGTTATCATAAGATTAATGCCCATTAAACAAATAAGATATTTGTATCTAATAATAACAATTGGGATTCATCGACTAACTTTTATTTCATTAGAGTCGAGGTTAATTATCCAAAAGAAAAGATTGTGATCTCATGTCATCAAAAGATACAAGAAAAAGAGCTTTACTGGTTGAAGTTGTTTTTGATAGACATGAAGGAGATCACTTATCGGAGCTTTCTGAAATAGCTTTTGTAGCAGGTTACAAAGTTGTAGATAGAATCATTCAGAATTTAGCTAGACCGAGTCCTGCTTATTACTTTGGGAAAGGCAAAGCAAAACAAATCAAAGGTCGAGTAAAAGAACTTGATATTGATGTTATCATTATTGAAAATAAACTGGATTCATTACAAGAAAGTAATCTCGTGAAAATGTGGCATGTACCAATTATTGACCGATTTGAACTAATTCTTGAGATTTTCATAAACAGAGCAGGAACACAAGAAGCAATAACACAAATCAGATTAGCCGCATTAAGAAAAGAAGGTGGTTCGAGATTAGAGGACCATCGATCCAAAAGAACAAGAAGCTTGTTAGTTAAAAAATTAGAGAAGAAGCTCGAAACAATTAAAAAATCAAAGGATTTAAGACGAAAAAGAAGAATTAAATCTGGTTTTGATTTAGTAGCAATTGCAGGATATACAAATGCAGGTAAAAGTACGTTAATGAATGGTTTTACAGAAGCAGATGTAGAAGTAAGTGGAAGAATGTTTACAACACTTGATACTATAACTAGAAGCTTTGATGCACATGGAAGAAAAATCCTTGTGACAGATACTGTTGGCTTCATTTCACGGTTACCTCATATTTTAATGGATGCTTTCTATGCCACTCTAAAAGAAATAATTGAAGCAGATTTAATCTTGCTACTTATCGATGGAAATGATTCAGTAGAAAATATTAAGCGTAAGGTACTTGCTTCAATTAATACACTTACAGCTATAAAAGCAGAAAAAATTCCATTAATCCCTGTTATAAATAAAATAGATCTTGCGCAAAAAATAGACGAAAAAGTAGAAATTGTGAAAGCATCATTAAGAAAAAATCCTGTAAAGATAAGTGCAAAAAATCAGATTAATATTGAACTTCTTAAAAAAGAAATACTTACTATTATTGAGACTTATAAATTCCATTTGAAAATACCAAACACTAATGAAGGAATGTCATTATTATCCTCGATCCACGATAAAACAAGAATTACAGAAGAGATATTTCAACCAAATTTCATTGAATTAAAATTCGAGACTAACGAACGATTAGGTCGTTATTTGTTTAATATTATAAAGAAAAGCAAATTGGAAGTTGAAATAATAAACAAAGAAGTTTTAGAAAAACAATTGAAGAAAAAGAATGGTGCTACAAAAGAAGACACATATACTGTTGTGAAAACAGATTCCGGCGAAGAATTCATTGTCTTCGATATGATAGATGAGGAGTCTAAAGAAATTCAAGAATTAGATGAGTCATCCGAGGAATTTGGAACCATCACAAAATTAGATGAAATAAAGAAAGAATGAAGAGATAGACTATGAGGTTAAAAAACAAATCATTACTAAAAAGTTCTATAATTATCTCATTAGTACTATCGAGTTTGTTATTAGTTTTACATCCTACTAGTAGTGACTATACTAAAAAAGATTTTGTTATTAACAATGATAGTAAAGAGCTACTAGATTTGGAATCAGATTTATACTTCAATGGAAGCATTAGTGTAACCGTAACTACTGGTGATTCAATTAATGCAACAGTTAATGGTGTGAAAAAGGAAATAGCTTTGGATGAAACTAAGACTTTTGAAATTAATAATAGTTCTACAGTATATTTTGTAATATCATCCTATGGTTACTCTCAAGGATTTTACGAGTTAGAATTAGACCTATATAGCACTAGTGGAAATCCAATAACAACCACAATTGGTATTCTTGCAGCATTTATATTAGCAATCTCAGTTGTTTCCTTTTACCTGCGTGCAAGGAAAATAGCAAAAGAAAATGAAGAAGAGGACGAGGAATTAGCTGATCCCGAAACAGTAAGAAAGAGAAAAGAAGCAGCAGGAGCTGAAAAAAAGTTTTGGGGACTAGATGATAAATAGATTTAATATCAAATGTTACTCTTTCTAATATCATTAAAATAAAACTACAGTGATTAAATTTGGGTTATGATATCTATAAAGTAAAGGATAAAGAGTTGTATGGTGCAGAGATTCCATTTGAGCTAGCTGATCTAATTGAAATAAAAGAAAAGGGAATTAAAGTAATTATTTCATTGACAGAGGAAATTGATAGAATAAAAGATATTGATTATCTAAAGGAAAACTTTGAGCATCACAGAATATTCATTGAAGATTATCATACCCCCGAAAAGAAGCAAGTTGAAGAATTTCTCAATATTATTGAGAGAAGTCGAAAAGAAAAGAAACCTGTTTTAGTTCATTGTATAGCTGGTTGTGGTAGGACTGGTTTAATGTTAGCAATTGCTGAGAAATTCATTTATGGGATAAAGGATGGCAATACAGCGATTAAAAAAATAAGAGAAATTCGACCCTGTGCAATAGAAAATTCTGATCAAGAGTCTTTTGTAATTAATTTTGAAATGTAAATTTCTCATTTATTATTAAACTAATAAATGTAATTACATTTTCTCGAATTTTTCTTCAATATCTACATTTCGTTTTATTAGTTCATTTATCATGAGCTTTGAAGGAACATTGAATTCTTGAGTAATGACACCTTTTCTAGCTACTTCACCTTTAGCCATCATATGAGCTATAATCGCAGCTGGATATGAGGTCATTCTCATCATAGATGTAAGATCGTTTTCCTCATCATAATAATCAATTATTTGATAGGAAGCCTTCATTTTTTTTTGATCTTTAAAACCAATCACTTCTATACGGACAAGAGAAACATCTCGAACATCATCATGTGTTAAAGATTTGATTAACATTTCCTCGAGGAATTCACGAGGAGAGATCTTGCATCCCTTATAATCAATTTCATCTTTATTTCTGAAACCAAGGTCAAGTATCGTTTTCATTTTCTCGCAATGACCTTTGTATCGAATAGTTTTGTAATCTAACTCCTTAACTTTACCAAGTAGTGTTTTTGGTAATGTGGAAGTACCACCTGAGGTTTGGAAAGCTTCTAGTTTTCCAAAAGGTTCAGGGAAAATAATCTCCTCAATTTCAGTTAATGATTCAACCTTAGTAAGTTTACCATCTCTTATTACTTCAGCAATCTCAATATACTCATTTGTTAATCCTTGAACGGAAAAAATGAGCGAGTAATTCAAAGGTGGTTTGGGATTTTGAGGTAATCCGCCAACTCTTATGTGAATTTCCTCTAATGAATCCATTTTGTTTATACCATCAACAATAATAATGCTAGCTACCCCAGGTGCTAAACCACAATCAGGGATTACTGTTACACCTGCCTTCTTTGCTTGTTCATCTAAAGTAAATTGTTTTGCTACAACAGTATTATTTCCACCAAGATCACAGAAATTTGCTCCGGACTTAATTGCAGCATCAGTTAGAGCAAAATTATAGTTGTAGGAAATACAAGCAACAACAGAATCTACTCCCTTCATTGCATCTAAAACTTTAGAATTGTCATTAACATCAACATGAATTGGTTTTACTTTGGAACTATTAATCCATTTAGCAATTGATTTTGCTAATTCGAAATCAATATCAGCTAATCTAACTTCTTCTGTATCTTCATTGTTAGCTAAATCGAAAGCAGCTGCTCGTCCCATAAGCCCAGAACCTAACACTAAATATTTCATTTCAAATCACACAGATATTCATCTATTTATTAGTCAAAAAAATGGGTTTAAAAAAGTTAATTCTAGATGGATTTAAGACAAAAATCACTGCATTGGCTGAAAAAAAGTATAAAGTTTCTGCTGTTATAAATTTCTTCTATCTAAACTCTCGGATGTGCGGTAAATAATAACTTAATAAATGTAAAGCTATCATTTTCTATTGTGATTAATTTGAAACTTAGATATCCAATTATTATGATTATATTACTTTTAGCCACAACAACTACAAGCTCAATTGGAGTTCAAACTAATTTCTCAACATCATTCGATGTTCAAGCAAATTTCATTGAAAAGATATCTAATGATCCATCCATTAATTCTTATTCAAATGGAGAAACAGTAGGTATCATAGTTGAAAATGCACTTTGGGGTATTACTGCAATACAAACAGCAGTTTACCAGTATGAATATGATTTGAATCGAACAGGTTATAAAACTCTAATTCATACAGCTTCATTATCAACTGCTACTCAAGTTAAAACTGTTTTACAAAATTGGTATACTACTTATCAGATATCTGGAGCTGTTTTGATTGGAAATTTACCTTATGCTCAATTTTATCATCCTGCAGTACCTGCAGTATCATATCTAGCTGAGACATTTATTTGTGATCTATATTTAACAGATTTAGATGGAAGTTGGACTGATAGTGAACCTGATGGTGTTTTTGATATACATACAGCAGGAATAGGTGATATTTATCCAGAAATTTATCTTGGTAGAATAGACGCATCTTCATATTCATTTGGAGGAACAAATGCAAATGAAATCCTAACATTACTAAATCGATTACACACTTATCGAACAGGTGGTGTTGCTCGAACTCATAGAGCATTAACTTATATTGATGATGATTGGCAATCATGGGCAGATGGAACATATGATAATTGGCCTGCTTGGTTAAATGCACCTTACACTACAAGAACTGATGTACATACACCAGCAACTTATACTAATGATACTGATTGGGAGAATCGAATAACACAAGATTATGAATTTGCACATTTATGTGCTCATAGTGGTGCATCACCATCTCAACACTATTTCGGTCCAAGCGGAATTGGTGAAGGTTATACAACAGCAACAGAAATCGATACTATACAACCAACATTCAATTTCTACAATCTATTTTGTTGTCATGGAGCTGATTGGCGATATACAAATTGTTTAGCTACAACATATCTATTCTCTAGCAGTTATTCTATTGGTGTTATAGGAACTACAAAAACAGGCGGAATGCTTGAAGGTGATTATTTCTACAATCAAATAGCTCAAAATAAGACTATTGGACAAGGTATTTATGAATGGTTTCAAGGCATAACAAGTAGCAGCTATAATTCATCTACTAGTGGTTATTCATATATTGGTTACTATGTTGAATGGTTTTATGGAATGTGTATTTTAGGAGATCCATTTTTAACTATTCATTATGATTGTACAGTTTTTGCTCCTGATACAATTTCTTCAATTACTCATCCAAATACCAATTTATGGTCAACAGATCCATTGCCTAAATTTAATTGGTCTGTTCCTGTAGATGTTAATGGAATCACAGGCTTCTATTATATTATTGATAATAATCCAAATACAATACCAACAAAATCTACTGGCACATTTCATAATAATATCTGGTTGAATTTGACATCTGCTCTGTCTGAAGGAACATCTTATCTTCATATAGTTTCTCAAGATGGTGCTGGAAACATAGGAAAAACAGCTGCTCATTATCAAGTAAATATTGACACACTTAAACCTACTATATCAATTACAGGTCCTGAGGATGATAGTAGTGTACCTTCTGGAAATATTCCATTAACATGGACAGCATCTGATGCTGGTTCTGGTTGTGAGGATATAGAGATAAGAACCAATGATAAGCTTGAAACTACATTAGGTGGATCAATCACACAATACAATGTAACAATAACTCAGCTTGGAACCTATGTCATTAATATAACAGTTAATGATTATGCTGGTTTCTCGAATTCAGAAGAAATTACTATTGAAGTAATTGAAAATACAACTTCAACTACCCCCACTGGAGTTTTCTCTATAGAATTTTGGTCAGTTATTTCTTTGGGAACATTGACATTAGCATATAGTACTTTTGTGATAAAAAGAAGATTAAAACGTAAGAAAGGAACTTAGTAATCCTTTCTTTCATCTTTTTTCTAATTTAATGATTAATAAATTTAAACACAAACTTTTTCTTAATTATTAAAGATTATTTTTTTAGGATAACTAGTGAAGTGATTGTAATGCAAGTGAAAAAACCAACAATTCTTCTAAATAAAGAACGAGTGATGAATAATATCAAAAAGATGGTTGAAAAGGCGAAAAAAAGTCAAGTTTTATTCCGTCCTCATTTTAAAACCCACCAATCAGCGGATATTGGAGAATGGTTCAAAGAGCTAGGAGTTTCAGCAATAGCTGTTTCTTCAGTAGATATGGCAGAATATTTTGCTGAACATGGTTGGAAAGATATTACAATTACATTTGTATTAAACATTCGACAAATTGATGAAATAAACAAACTTGCAGAAAAGATCACTTTGAATCTACTTGTTGATTCACAAGAAGCTGTAACTTTCCTTAAGGAAAATATTAAATCAAAAGTAAATATTTGGATAAAAACTGATACAGATTATCATCGAACAGGGATACACTGGGATAATGAACCTTTGCTTTCAACTGTTATTAGGGATATTAAGAACTCAGAAAATCTCAATTTTGTAGGATTACTAACTTATAGTGGAAAAACCTACAAATCCAAATCAAAAATCAATATTGAAGATATTTATGAAGACACTGTTCTAAAACTAATAAACATACAAGAACGACTCTTTCTGCAAGGTTTTGCTCATGTAAAGATTTCTGTTGGCGATACACCTTCTTGCAGTATTATTGATGATTTTACCGGTGTTGATGAAATCCATCCTGGCAACTTTGTTTTTTATGATGTAATGCAGTTATCACTTGGATCTTGCAAAGAAGAGGATATAGCTATCGCTGTTGCCTGTCCCATTGTTGCTAAATATCTAGAAAGAAAAACTGTGGTTATATATGGTGGTGCTATTCATCTCTCAAAAGATTATCTGGAGAAAGAAGATGGAACAAAATACTATGGGTTAGTAGCACTACAAGAAGGTAAAGGTTGGGGAAAAACACTCGAGAATACATTTGTAGCTTCTGTTAGTCAAGAGCATGGACTAATTAGTACAACAGAAGATATTCTAGAGAAACTAGAAATTGGTGATTTGTTATATATTCTCCCAATTCATTCATGTTTGACTAGTAATTTACTAAGAAAATATATTACACTTGAAGGCAATGAAATAAATTTCAACTCAAAAATCTGAACAGTTCAGTTTTCTTCTTTTATCGTTCAAAAAGTATCAAAACAGTTTAGAAACTATTGTTAGAGATTGTTTAAGTTAAGTTTGACTATAGTATATACTAGGCATGAGATAGAATAGTATTCATCAAAAAATTTGGGTGGATGAATGAAGAAATGCGAAAAACAAATATGATCACTGTTTTGGTTTGTTTTCTATTTTTAAGTGGAATAAGTTTTGGTTTTTTAAAGGGCGAGATAAAAACTGACACCATGGATGAAAATCCTGTAATCAATAGCCAAGAAGATTTTGTTATTACTCTTGATATAAATCAAACCGCTATTGGTAAAGATGGTGGTGCGTTAGCTA
The DNA here is from genome assembly GCA_019058275.1 of Candidatus Heimdallarchaeota archaeon. Classification (GTDB taxonomy): domain Archaea; phylum Asgardarchaeota; class Heimdallarchaeia; order JABLTI01; family JABLTI01; genus JABLTI01. The sequence continues at coordinate 54,105 of JAHLVW010000099.1, read as the reverse complement.
ATCTAACGTTGGACAATCAAGGGATTGATCCTGTTAGTGATGTTTATGTAGATTTTGGCTTCATAGGTGAATTTGCGGAATTCTCCTCAAGTTACCCCCAACACCAAGAAGTTTTATTAATAAATCCTGGAGCCTCGTCAACTCTAAATATTGAAGTAGTGTTAAACAGCTCGATTGATTTTGGAAGTCATGAATCACAAGCAGCAGATGTCTGTTTGGTGTTTGATGTTAGTGGTTCCATGGGTAATGAAATTGATTCTGTAAAAGCAGAATTTCTTGATATAGTAGCTAATTTAACCTCAAAAATTGCTTCCCTTCGAATTGGTGCAATGATATATGGTTGCTCAAGGTATTCAGAATATCCTCAAGAGCATCCTAGTAACTACATAGAATTTACAGATGATTTCAATGCTGTAGATGATTTCATTTCAGATATGATAGCAACTGGTGGAGTCGAACCTTGGGGAGATGCATTATATTTGGCTAATAGCTGGGGTTGGCGAGAGGATATTCCTAAGATACTCATTATTGTGGGTGATGAAGATTGTGATCCAGGACATATTGTAGGAGTAGGGTCAACTACAGATTACTATAATGGTTCACAGCTTGTTGATGTTGTAACCAATCTAAAAGAGAAGGATGTTATTATCAATTCTATCTATACAGGTGAATCTGGAATTGTAGTTAATCAATTTACATGGATAGCTGAGTATACAGGTGGAGAGTGTGTTGATTTAGTTGAACTTCAACAAAGTGAAGATCCTATGGATATTCCTGAATTAATTGAAAGCTGGACCTTATCTTTAACGAGAGAATATTTTGTATATCTTTATGCAAATGTATCTTGGACTGAGTTAGCTCTTGGAGGACCTTATGATTACTCAACTCAAGAATCTCTTTATGTTTTGATTGATATTGCTCCACCATCAATTACTGTTTCTTATCTAATAAATGAGGAACTAGATGGTGAGTTTTTCATTGATATCTCAATAACTCCTAAAGATATTTCAGGAATTTTAACTGCAGGTTTTTATTGGACATTCGATGATCTTACTGGAGGTCCTGAACCTACTTGGCACTTTACAACACTTACGGATCCAATAGGAGACACATATGTTGAAACTTTCACAGATTTGGAAGAAGGGGAAAGAATTTCATTCTATATTATTGCTATAGACAACATGAACAATATAGGACAAACGTGGATATACAATGTTACAATCATTATTGAACCGAAGACATTAGGCTCAACTACCTCTGTTGTATTTCTATCAGATGGTTCTACAAAGAAAGTTTATTTTGATATGGATGTTCACTCGACATGTTATCTCTGGATGGAAACTAAAGAGAGTATTACAGTTGATTTTGCACCCATGAGCGATTTCACATTTTCAGAAGTTTATTCTGATGAAAATGGAACAATCTTCTCAGTTCAAAAATTATCTAGTAACACCATTCTTGAAGTGATCTTGTCTGGAGATACCACAGAAGATGCTATTGAACTTAATTGGAATACTGCTACTTTTGTTTTATCAGCTAATTTTCCATATAATCAATGGACACTGGATTCAGAATATACAAACATACTAATTAACACAACTGTTACTAGTTCTGATACTGGTTTTCTAGCAATAATCATGTATTCTTCTGAATTAATCGTTGTAGCACATGTTTATAATGATCAATGGGAAAAGATGGGCAAAGTAATTCCTGGCAAACCTTTGGAATTAGCAACTGGTACATACTTTGTCTGGGTAGAAAGAATCATTCGTGATGGTTACTTTGGCTTATATTTTGGTGAAGACCCACCTCTTGAAGATGATCCATACTATGAATTGGGAGTAACAAAAGCGCAAGGTGTACCTATGTTAGCTATTTTACCAATAATTCTAATGAGTTTAGGTCTATTAACATTCATTGGAGTAAAAAGGAGAAAGGTGAAAGAGGAAGCTAAGTAGCTTCCTTTTTCTTTTATGCGATGAGGTTGACAAAATGAAACAGCAATTCTATGGATTCATACTCATTTCATCAGCAATAATTATTTCAGTATTAACTTCAGCAGTTGTAGTTAAGATGACTCGTAATGATATTGTTTTATCTGAACCTGTAAAGATAAATAATTTCAACTGCTTATTAGAGAATTTTACAAAATTCAATCTAAATGATGCTGAATTTTCTTCACAAGATTTCAATAATTCCTATACTATGAATGAGTTAGTAACAATAAATACTACCGCCACATATACCGGTTCCATTGCTAGTTTAGGCAGCATTCGTAATGGGACAGGTCATAATCATGGAGTCATACAATTGTTCACATTCACCGATGATTATTATTCAGCTACTTCTTATGATAGTGTGGTATACAAGGATGTGCAGAGCAAAGAAACCAATTATATTAACGGTAAAGTGATAAAAACTAGCTTCAATAATACAAATACAAATCCAATGCTAATAGCAATAAAGGAATTTGATTCAATATACAGATTCATAGATTTCTTTACTGTTACCAGTTCTAGCCTAACTTTAGCTTATTCTTACAACATTTCCTCATCAGTTCTAAATGAAACATATGCATTCGATATCTTCGATATTGATCAAGACAATATTTACGAATTATATGTTATTGGTAAAAATAGTACTGATTTAAGTCAAAATACTGTCATTGAGCTGACCTATAATTCAATTGCAAATGATTATGAAATATCAACCAGCTTCAATTGGGATGGAACAGATCATATAGTAATAGATGTAGAAACAATTGCAGAAACAGATGATGTAAATTTCATCATAACTGGTGTTAACGTTCCAACTGTTGAGTCATATTTGGAAGCAATTACAATAAACAAAGGGGTTACCAGAAACTTTGTTTTTATAGATTCATTAACGATAAACTATGGGGTAGATGATTTCAGAGTTTATGGTATGAAATTATACAAATCAAAAAGTCTAGCAAATGATGGAATAGTTCTATTTGGCAGTTATATATATGCAATTTCAGGTACAGAACCCAGCTGTATAACTACAAGCTTCAGTTCTGGGAATTTTGGAACAATACAGTTATCGATTATGAATCAAACACCAAGTTGGTCATTGGATGGCCAGGTTGTGGATCTGGACTTAGATGGTCAAGATGAAATCATAGCCATTTCATATGATTTATTCAATGTTGATGTGAGCAAATATACGATTTTAGTAGGAGATGACATGGCTCAAACTGATACCTATTCATCGGACCTAAAACAAATATCTTCAAGTACAACTCTCAAGCTATTTGACATACAAATTAGCTCAAGTCTTGGTAAGAACAATCTCAATAATCCTTCTATTGAATTCTATTTAGCTCAACATTTAGCTTTTAATGTTAGAGGGAATGCTGAAGTACTTCTAGAAAATAGTGAAAATGAATTGTATATTCAACCAACAGATTTAGTAGGCAATAATGTTTCAAGAAGTGATTTAACTATTCAAGCAAAGGTTGATAGCAACCTAGACATAAACTATACTATTGCAGAATTGCCAGGTAATGTGACTTTAAACGTAAATGAAATTACCACAACTATAGAGAATGAGCAAATTGAATTTACGGTTCTGCAAAACTCACGAATTATTAGAAAATATGAATTAATCATTGATGTCGATTTTAAACCTGAAATCGAACTTGTTTTACAACCTTCACCTATTACAATAAGAAGAGTTGACTCAATTTCACATATAATAGAACTAACTTTCAATAACAGATTGTCAAGAGATTTACAAGTAAAAGTTAATATTTATTCAGCCTATATTGATCAAGGTGTTTCATATTTCTACAACTTTAGCTCTGATTCAACAACAACCAAGGAATTATCCATTGTATTTATTGGTTTTACACCAAAGAGCAAGTATACAGAAGAAGTGACTATAACACTAGTAACTGGAGCAGGAACGTATCAATTTAGTACTCTGTATAAAGTAACAAATAAATTCCATTTAACCTCCAATGATCTTTTTGTTACTCTTTGGGTTGCAATAGCATTAGTCTTGGTTCTCTACATAGTGTTTGGTTTACAAATGTACAAAAGAACTGAACAAAAACTCGATAGATACTTTGCTGGTAAAGGAACTGCTGATTTGGAATTCAAAGCTCTCAGAAAAAGAGCATTAAGCTCACTTTTGGAGAAGTATATTAGCCAAGGAAATTGGAAATCAGGGTTAAAACTAGCATCTGAACATGTTCCTAGATACACACAACAATTCCATAAATTCAAGGCTAGGGATCAGCTTAAAATGGGTCAAAAATCGATTAATGAAGCTAAATTTGAGGATGGATTGATACTATGGCAAGAAGCAAAGGAGTCTCTCGAGATTATTGCTGTCCATGAACTAATAGATATCTTGGATTGGTTGATTAAACCATTGGAGAGGATAATTGATATTAAAGGAACTATGAAGGGATCAGAAAAAGCTAATGCTTTACAGAAGGAGTTTCATAATCTCAGCGGAATGAAAGAGCAGCAAAAGGTGATTTACAACATACAATTAGATATACCCTTGTACATAATTGCCGAAGAGCTTGGTTTAGCTTTTCGTGACACAAAAGAACTACAATCCTCACTTAACTATTTACAACTAGCTTATCAAGAAGCACCAGATGAAATCAAAAATTGTATTGTAAATGAAATTACCAGTCTAATTAGCTTGGGAGTTACTCCTTCAGAAATGTCACTGCCAGTAGATCAAGAAGCTATAATGGAGAGAATATCGAAGAGAACTACTAAGTGTTTCTCTTGTGGAGAAGAAAGGACAAATTTCCAGGAAGCATGTCCGAATTGTGGAGTCGATACCATTCTGTGTTCAGTATGCAAACTACCAATTTCATTTGGATCTGAATATTTAGAATGTTATCATTGTGAAAATATTGCTCATAAAGAGCATTTGTTGGAATGGGTAAAAGTAAAGGGGACTTGCCCAATTTGTCAACAAAAACTAATTCCTGACAAACTATCCGTCGTCGAGAAAAAGGATTAGTATAAGGGGAATATGAGGAGCTATCTTTCCTTCTATGGGGGAGGAAAGATGGCTTTTTTCTTTTTTAATTTTAGAAACTAGTTCTTTTTCAATTTCTCTAACATTAAATCACTGTAAGAATGACTTTGAATATCCTTTTCCTGTATATCAAAAAGCTTAACATATTCTCTAACAACATGATCTAGTTTATCAATTTCATTCGAGTCAGTTCCAATCGCTTCGATTTCTATGAATTTTCCTAAATCTTTTACTTCATCTAAATTGAATTTGACATTATCAATAAAGTACATCTCTCGCTTTTTCTCAACTGTAACAAGTTCTCCCAAAGCCATTTTCAATATCTCTTCAAGCATTTCAGGTTCTTGAGATTTGTATAGATAATACTCACTTGGTTTAATCCCTTTAATATTATCTCGAGAATAAAAAACGAGAGCATTTTCGATATTCCCCTTCCTTAATTTCAAACGACCTGTGGGTGATTTGAAATAAATATCAATTTGATTATCAACTCCCCCGAATATCGCTCCTTTTTTTTCAAGTATCTTTTTTACTCGAGTATGGTGCTCATACCTAACTTTAATTTCTACATCTATCAAACAAAAAACTCCAGATAGTATTATCAATTTGCCATTTATGAAGATTTATCCTAAAGTTTACTAAGGTTTTTTGTACTCACTAATTCCTTTATTATAAGAAGAAAATGTTAACTAAAAGAACATTCTTTACATTTAGCATGATCATTATTTTCTATTGTTCATTACTTACTAGTTTACCTTTTGTATTTAAGCTCAAAAGAAGGAAATCTAAGTTATGAAATTACTCTAGCGAATTCAGATTATATCTGGATTTGGGATGAATTCGAAGGCAGCCCTGGAGATTTACCAGGAAATGATATAGCAAATTGGGGTAATAGCTTAGGACCTTACCATAATAGAACTGAACTTGTTAGCAAACTTAACTCATTAGAAACAAATTTCCCGGGTTTAGTTGATATATCAGACATTGGAACTAGTTATCAAGGAAATAATATATCATTAGTGATAATCACTAACGAAACATCTGAAAAATTCAAAAAAGAATTTTTCTTAGTTGCACATCATCATGCAAGAGAATCTATTACAATAGAAAATGCTCTTTATTTTATTGACAAAATAGTTTATGATTTTACTAATGGTGATGAAGAGATTCAGGAAATGCTCAATGAAAGAACCATTTATGTTGTACCTTCATTGAACATTGATTCATTAGATATTCTTCATCTATGGCCTGAAATGAGGAAAAACTATCATCCTATTGATGAAGATGGTGATGGAATTGAAGATGAAAATGAGATTATTACTGGTGTTGATTTTGACGATCCAGATGAAACAATAGCAGAAGATAAACCTGGAGGAGTGGATTTAAACAGAAACTATGCATACCAATGGGATTATCCATTTGGTAATAGTGATAATGTTACTCATGATACATATCGAGGAGAAGAACCTTTTTCTGAACCTGAAACTCTAGCATTAGCTAATTTTGTAAGACAGCATTATTTCCAAGCAGCAGTATCATTGCATTCAGGCGTTGAGTTAATAATAACTCCTTGGTCTTATGATTCTTCATACTCTTGTCCAGATGAAGAGATTTATGATGATCTAGGCAATGAATTAGCCTTGCTCACAGGTTTTACTCATGAGTATTTGTATCCATGTGCAGGAGAATGGGGAGATTGGATATATAGTGCTAGAGGAATCGTTTCAGTTACTCTTGAAACATTCCATGGAGATGATTGGACTTATCTTTGGGATGGTTTTAATCCACATGCTAATGGAGTTATTAGTAATTGTCAAAATATAGTATATCCTGGACTACTATATATGGCAACATATGATTGTCCTGATCTAGCAATTAATCCATCAGAGAATATTAGTTCTATAATATCTGAACCTGAGCCTACTGGAAAAACTGGTTTTAATGTCATTTTTGTTATTCCATCGTTTCTGAGTTTTATTATAATTATATTGCTTGTTAGAAAACGTAAGAAATAACTTTCTAACAAATTATCTCTTTTTCTTCACTAAACTCAAATTAATTTAACCTTCGAAATCAAAAACGCGGGAACTTTCCAATCGAAAAGTCCCGCGTCGAAACAGGAGATAGTCAATATTCAAAATGGCGTGCCAAATGGCATTAAGCACGCTAATTAACTATTCTTTTTTTGTATTATAAAGGTATTCTTACAATCGTTTTTCATTAATTCAACTAATTTGTTGAAGTTTTGACTGTTTTGTTTAACATAATCCTTTAAAGTTCTCATATAACAGTTCTTTATTTATTTAATTATTTGTTTTAAAAAATATCTAAGCGATTATACTAATACTATTTATCATTTCAAAATCATTAGCTGAGCACATCAGGAAGTTCATTGATTGCACGTAACCAGAAATAAACACCAACAGCTATCGCTGTTAATACGATAGAACTAAGAATGACTCCAAAGGCTGCTCCCCAATCACTTAAAAAGACCGCAAAAATTGCAATAGCAATTACAGTGCCAACTGTTCCTGAGATAATTGATTTCTTACTTTTAGCTGCTTTGTTTTTCAATAATCTTCTTATTATTGACAACGTGTTCTTCTCCATAAACAGACAAATATTACTCATAACCATTATTTAAAACTGTTATTGGGAGATAATCTAAATATCTTATTTCAATATATTTTTAATGTACAAATTAACAATTCCATATAATTAACTTAATTCTTGGGTAATTAGCATGAATGATGAGAAGTTATATGCATTACAGGATTTAATAGATACACCTAAAGATTTACACAAATTGAAAATCTATGAAAGTAAATTAAATCAAGCATTAACTTTCTTATTATTTGACAGTAGAAAATTAATTATTAATACCGAAGAATCTAGTAAATTCTTAGAGGGAGCAAAAAGAATTATTCCTCAAATTAAAGCCAGAATAGATTCGCTAATTGATAGAGCTAGAAGTCAAGAATTAAGGTTTAGACCAGGAACTTCGGAAAAAACTCAGAAGATTGTTACAAATAACTCTTTACTTTTTGATTTCATAATCTTCAGTCGATGTTGGGATCTTAAAGAAGATATCAAGGAAATTGATTCCTTGGTTGTTTTTAGTGAAGTTGAGAAACTAAAAGATCAAGCAAAGAAGATTATTGAAAACATACAAACAATTGATGAATTATTCTCGAGCAAAGAGCATATAAAAACTAATATTCAATCATCAGAAGACATTGCTTCTCAGTTGTTGAATAGATTTAATGATGAATTGGAATTCGTTGAAAGAGCAGGTGCACTAAAAGGAATACTCAAACTAGAAAAACCCAAACTTGTTGGCAAAAGCAAGTATTATGATCAACTGGGTAATATTATCCTAAAAATCGCCATGTCTTTTGGTGATGATTCATCTGATAAACCAATAGCTATTAGAGCTATTTTTTCAAAATTAAAAGATGATTTTCCACGAGTACGAGCTACTTTGAAAGATATAATAAAAGCTGTTGAGCTTTTGGACGAAAATGGTTTGCTTATTTTGACTCAAGATCAAGAGGGATTATACTGGGTTCAATTCAAACCATCAGAAAGTGAAGCATCTATAATACTGCGTTTAGCTAATGCTAAAGGATTTCTAACAATTGAAGAGCTAATGATGAATACTAATTGGCCTGTGGAAAAAGCAACAGAAGAACTAGATAAATTCGTTAAAGCTGGTTGTGCAATCAAAGATGCAAGTTATTCAACTGGGATCAAATACTACTTTCCAGGATTAAGTGATGATAATAATTCTTAACATCTTTAACAGATTATTTCAACTGCTAGTGGAAATTCAGGTTTCTTAATTATGATTGACAGCACACCTTCTTCTTTATGTTCCCAATAACTACTAGATGATAAGCTATCATTTGAGTAGGTTTTGTCATTCACTTTAACAGATTTTGGTGGTTGTTTCTTAAAGAATTTTATAATCATAGTATTGTTTGTAGTTGGAAGATCATCTCGAGAACCATCCGAAGAAATGTCAAGCTGAATTATTTTCCCGTTATCTGTTCCACTAATAGTTAGATGGTTATATTCACCAAGCTCGAAATCCTTAGATTCTCCATCATCGAAATATGCCTTTCCATGAATATCCTCACCTGGATATATCTCAACAATTTGAGGATGTTCAGATGTTTTCTCAACATGAGGAACTATAGGACCAATAGGTATTGCACTGCCAGCTTTTACAAAAATTGGTAAATCTTCTAGACTAACATCAACTTCAATTATTTGCCCCCCCTTAATGGGTTCTTTTGTCCAGAAATTAACCCAATCACTTTGAGGGAGATAGATTTCTCGCTTAACAGAGGTCTCATTCTTTTTGATTTCTTCTAAAACTGGAGCAATTAGGATTTTCTCACCAGCAATAAATTGAGTATTATGCCATTTCTTGTTATAGGTTTCAACATCTTTTGGAAATTCCATAAAGAGTGGTCTCATTATTGGTAATCCAAACTGAGCTGCTTCCCACATGTGATAATAGAAATAAGGAAGCAATTGGTATCGCAATTCGATATATTTTCTTATTATATCCTCGGTTTTCTTATCAAAAGCAAAAGGTTCTTGAGGAATTGTATGATCTGCTGAGTGATTTCTTATAAATGGGTAAAAAATCCCTAATTGATACCAACGAATAAGCAATTCTGGGTAGCAATTAAATACGAATCCACCTACATCAACTGTTACCATTGTTTGACCAACAAGTCCCATGTTCAAAACCATAGAAAGAGATTGCTTGAGACTTATAAAATGACTAAAGTTATCACCAGTCCAACTAGCTGCATATCGTTGGATACCAGCATAACTACTACGAACAAAAATGAAATTTCGCTTATTTGCTCTTATCTTCTCTAAACCATCTCGAGTAGCCATAGCAAAAGCTTGACCATAAATATTGTGAGCATCACGATGATTCCCTTCTCTTCCATTCATATCATGAAGAACATCATCCGGAAAAGTTCTACGAAGATCAAATATAGATGGTTCAGCCATATCAAGCCAAATAGCATCGACATCAACATCTGTTAATAGTTTGAACTTGTTTCCCCACCACTCTCGTGTTAGAGGATTTGTAAAATCAGGAAAAATACAGTCACCGGGCCATACCCTTCCAATATATGGACTCTCATCTGGAAGTTTGCAATGAAGATTTTGATTAATACACTCATTATAAATATCCCAATTAGAGTCTATTTTTAAACCTGGGTCAATCATTGTAATAACTTTAAAACCATCCCTTTGTAAATCATTAATCAGTCCTTTAGGATCTGGGAAACGAGAATGATCCCAAGTAAAACTTCGGTATCCTTTCATGTAATCAATATCTAAATGAATGCAATCACATGGGATATTTCGTTCTCTGAATTTTTTAGCAATTGAACGAACTTTTTCTTCAGAATAATAACTCCAACGAGATTGATGATGACCAAGCACCCATCTTGGTGGTAAGGGAATTTTACCATTAATTGCTGAGATTTGTTTGGAAACATCTTTCAAAGTAGGTCCAGTAATAATGTAATAACAAATCGGACCACTTTCAGTATAATAATCAATTTTATCTCCCTTTTTGCTTGGTTTGATAACTGAATAATGTTCATTATCATAGAATATCCCATAAGCAGAACCATCTTCACGAACAGATATCTGAATGGGATCACTTTGATAAAGAGGTTCTTCTTTATAACCAAAACAAGAGGGATCCGTGTTCCAGAAAACCATCTTTCTTCCATTTTTAACCAATTCACCAGTTTTCTCACCAAAACCAACATATTTTTCTTCAACACTGGTAACTTTCTGGCATGAGCTCCAATCGTTTTTGGTGCTCCAAGAGATTGGTTTAGTTTCAAAATTAATGATGGTGCCATCAACTTTTTCGAAAACTATAGTAGAGTCTACTTCTCTTACTTTAACTAAAATGTCATCTTTATCTGAGAGGTTTTTGTTTTCCTTAATTGTATAACTGCCATATTCAAACTTTATTTTCAAATTGATTCCTAAATCTGGTTCGATAGTTGCCCAAGAAGTATGTTCTTCAGGCAAAGTATATTTTGAAGCTCGAATCCTCCAAATTCTACTGTTAATAATTTTGATTTCCAAGAAACCATTATCAGTAGTAAAAAGTACGCTGTTACCTTTATCTTTATGAGTGGTAACTCCACCAATAGGGATCCAATTTCTAGGAATTCTCTTCTTATGATAAAATGGACCAATAAAATCAAGTAAATGTTTCAAAAAACGATCTTTAATTCGTTTAGATAGTTTATACTCCTCAGATGACATGAAAAAAAAGAACGAACTCATATCTTAAAATTGTTTTTAATGAAGCAACAATAATTCACATAGTTTGTGTCTGTAGAAACCTTTTTCTTGAAATGAAATCAAGGAATTATTGGTAAATATAGAAAAAGAGGGAAAAATTTGGAGCTAGATTATTATTTAAGAGATCTATCTACAGAGGATTGGACAAGATTTAATGTTATGGACAAATTGATTTTTCCAGATGAACCCTTAAGAAAAAGCAGCTTCAACAGTGGACTAGCTGGATTAAAAACATTATCAGTTGTAGCAGTAGATAAAGAAGACAAAGATTTTTTGGGTTACTATAAAATAGGTGTTTATGGAAATGAAGGTCATGTGCAAAGAGTTGGAGTACATCCAGAACACCAAAGAAAGGGAATTGGATCAACATTACTCAAGAGAAGCATGCATCATTTAAAAAGTGCTGGATGCAAAGAATATTTCTTGTATGTAAAGGAAGATAATGAGGCTGCAATTAATCTTTATAAAAAGTTTGGTTTTGAGATAGAAGAAAAAAGCTGGCAATTTATAGTACCTTTTGAAAAAATGGTTGATAAACCAAAAGGGAAGTGTCGTCATGTTGATTGGGGTGAAATACAAATAATATCATTACGGTTTAGACTAAATCCTCACAGAATACAACAATATTTTGGTAGAGAAAATCAACATGTTCTTGTTTACGAACATATGGGTCAGCAATTAGGCTTCTGTAGGTTTAGTCCTGATTATCCAGGAGGTATGCCTTTCGTGCTAAAAGATGCTTCACTTGCATTGGACTTTATTTCAATTTTGAAGAGCTACATAACTGATAAAGCATTTAAAAACTTGAAAGTTACTTTTGATAATCAAGAACTATTAGTTGCATTCCTGAAAAAGGAAGGAATACTTGTCAATTATGAATTACTAAAAATGAGAAAAGATGTAGAAATGGGTTGAAATAAACCATTTTTCTCTTCATTTACTTTTTGCTTAATGCTGCAATTCTAACTGCAAAGAATAAAATTTCAAAGATAACTCTAAATAGAATCCAAAGACCCCATCCGGACCATATTACCCATTGAACAGGATTACCTCTTGAACGAGTTCTTTCAGGTGGTTTATACCATGCTTGAGTTCCATCTGAGGATTTTGTACTATAACTGCCATAAGTAACGCCAGAAGAGGCTGCAGTATCATAAACTTCAGATTGAGATTCTGTAGCAATAAGACCAATTAAATTATTACCACAGTCCATGCAGTATTTACTTGTAACCTTGTTTTTAATAGAACAATTGGGGCAGAGAATGTATTTTTGAGAATTGGTTTTTGTTGAGGTTGTGTTAGCAGAAACTACTGGATTTGAACAAAATGGACAAAATACATCTGATGATTTAAGTTCTTCACCACAATTTGAACATGATTTATTCATTATTATATCGACGATCCCTTTAAGTTAGTTATAATCTAATGGGAACTTTAATTCCAAATATAATTTTGTTTTTGAGGAGTAAAAATACTTAGAAATATGCACTTTTGTTGAAGAAATTGTTAAAATAAAATAAGAATAATTGTTAAACAACAAAAGAAGGATTTGCTCGAGTAAAATGGTAAATATACTAGTAACAGGATTTCCAAGAATTGGAAAAACAACACTAATAAAAGAACTTCTCAAAAAGACAACGAAAAAATATGCTGGATTCTATACAGAGGAAATCAAGAATCAAAATGAAAGGAGATCAGGATTCAAAGTTGTTGCATTAAGTTCAAATGAAGAAGGAATACTTGCACATGTGAATACTAAAAGTAATATGAGAGTTGGGAAATATGGAGTTGATTTGAAGGATTTTGAAAGTATAATAATACCAGAAATGGAAAAGGATTCAGAGTTACTGGTTATAGATGAAATCGGGAAAATGGAATTATTTTCAAAGAAGTTTAAAGACCAATTGTTGAAATGCTTAGAAAAAGGGAATGTAATAGCAACAATAACAAAAAAGGGTGGGGGAATGTTTGTAGAGAATATTAAAAATAGGGAAGATGTTGAGTTGATTATGTTAACAATAGAAAACAGAAATTTAATGGTAGATGAATTACTAAAGAAAATTGATGCTTGAGGGTACAAAATGAAAATCAAGAAGATTCCCGCTGTATTTGAGGAAAAAGAAACTGATGTAACTAGAAGTAAAGATGGAGTACTGGTTTTTGAAATAGAGAAAAACAATGAGTATTCAATTGCTTACGGAGAATTAGCAGTTGGGGAGAAAAACAAAAAACATAAGCTCGAAATGCAGGAATTATACTATATTATTCAGGGGATTGGAAAAATTATTGTTGAAAGCAGAGAGGAAGTAATCAAAAAAGGAGCTCTAATAATTATACCAGAGAATACAACTCAACAAATACAAAATACTGGACAAGAAAAGTTAAAATTTCTGATGATTGTGAATCCACCTTTTGATTCAGAAAAAGAAGAAATTTATGAAGATAAATAGAGACTTAAACTCAGAAGATAGAGATTAAGATTTTTTTTACTGTTGAAAAACGAAAACTAGATGAAGCACCAACACTATTATATTTTATACTTTTAATGGGTGTGGGTGTAAAATGAGAAAACCAAGAAATAGTTTTTTGCTAATAATCTTGTTAATTGTATCAGTTAGTTTTGCAAAACCAATGAATGTAAAATCACAAAATGAACAAAATAATAATGAGCTCTTTTTACCGCAAGCAATGGGTATATACTCCAAATGGAATTACACAACAGGAGCAGATGTATGGTCATCAGGTGCAGCAGCTGATTTGGATAAAGATGGTACACTTGAGGTAGCAATAGCTTCAACTGATTCTAGAGCTCTCAGTTTGAGTCACACAGGAACAGTAGAATGGAGTTTCCCGACAGGATCTTGGGTATATTCATCTCCTGCAATTGGTGATATAGATTTAGATGGAAATCTAGAAGTATTGGTTGGAAATTTAGATGGAAAATTCTTCTGTTTTGACCATACAGGTGCTGTTGAATGGAATTATACAACATTTGATATGATTTGGTCATCACCAGCAATCGCTGATATTGATGCAGATGGAACATTTGAAGTATTAGTAGGTTCAGATGATAGAAATCTTTGGTGCTTCAGTCATACAGGAGCATTAGAATGGAACTTTACAACAGGAGGAGAAATACCTAGCTCACCTGCTATTGCTGATCTTGATAATGATGGTACATTAGAAGTCATAGTCGGTTCGCAAGATTCTAACCTATATTGTATAAGTCATAATGGAACAAAGGAATGGGATGTTTCAATAGGAGCAATAGTATCATCTCCTACTATTGCTGATATCGATAATGATGGTACATACGAGATACTAGTAGGAATATGGGGGAGCAGATTATATTGTATAGATCACTTAGGAGTAGAAGAATGGTTCTATCCAGTAGGTGATCCAATTTCTTGGTCTTCACCAGCAGTAGCTGATTTAGACAATGACAACACTTTGGAAGTGCTAGTGGGTTCAGAAGATTACAATCTCTACTGTATAAATCATACTGGTGGACTAGAATGGAACTATACAACGGGGCAACGAATATATTCATCACCAACAATAGCTGACTTAGATGGAGATGGAACATTAGAGGTGCTAATAGGATCATATGATCGTAAATTGCATTGTGTAAGCCATACAGGCGCATTTGAATGGAGCTATTCAACATATTACTATGTAGAAAACTCAGCTTGTATAGCAGATCAAAATGGAGATGGGGTATTTGAAATAGTAATAGGATCATGGGATAATAGAATCTACTGCATTGGATTAACTGGAGTAACAGCATCAGGAGCAGCACCTTGGAGGTGTCACAGAGGTTCAATGTTCCACACAGGGCAAATGGATAGCGATAGTGATTACATGGACGATTTGATGGAAGACTTTTACGGAACTAATCCTGAAAACGATGATTCAGATTCAGATGGTATTAAGGATTGGGATGAAATTTATTATTACAAAACTAATCCAAATCATGAGGATTCAGATGGGGATTCACTTAGTGACTATGAAGAAATATTTGATTATGGAACTGATCCAAATGATAGTGATACTGACGGAGATAGCTATTTAGATGGAGAAGAAATAGATGAAGGGACTGATCCACTTGATTCTAATGATTATCCTGGAGTAACAACACCAACAAATACAACAACAGAAGAAGATCCACTAATAGGTGGAATATTAAGTTTAGAAATAGCAGTTTCAGTAACAATAACAATAATGGTAATTGTAAGAAAAAGAAAGAGAAAAAGGTAATACAAAAGAGAAATAGGAATGAATTGATTCCTTTTCTCCATAACTTTTTTTCATTGATTAGAAAAAATGGATTAAATTGAAAAATAAATGAATATACAAGAAAAAAAGAAAAAACAGATAAAAATTATAGAAAAAAAACATGGGGAAAAATTGATATGAGAAAAGAGAAAATTCCGCTAAAAAACGGAAAAAGCAAGTTATTTCCAAAAGTTTTTTAAGGTATAGAACTAAAGAAAAGTTAGAGGTTTAGGTTACTAATTCTTTAATACCCTAAGCCTCTACCCCATAAACCTCTCTCCCCTATTTAAACTCCCTTTTCCCGCGACGGGGGCTGGTTTGCCCTCGTCCGGTTTTGATTTGACTAAAATGGTTTTGAGTTTTGTTTCTTGGGGTTCAAACCTATTCTTTGCTCTCTCGTAATAATTTTGTTATGCAAAAGAAAGGTATTAATTTAAGGCAAGTTGCTTATTAGTATATTAGAGTGGAATTCATATGAGCAAATTTGAACGTATTGTCCGCGATCCTGAGATTTGCGGAGGACAACCTACCATTAAAGGTACTCGAGTGTTAGTGTTAGATATTCTTGATTGGTTAAAAGAAGGAAAAAGCTTTGAAGAAATATTAGCAAATTTTCCTACCATTACTCGAGAAGATATTCAAGAGATAATCACATATGCTAAAGAAATGATTGCAGGTGAGGTTGTTATTTATGGTTCTAAAGAAAGTGAAGTTTCTACTAGATGAAAACGTTCCACTACAACTCAAAAAAATTTTTGACGATCATGGTTTATTTTGTACTACTGTTCAAACAGAAGGTTGGTCTGGTATTAAGAACTGTGAGCTATCGAATATGGTGAAATAAAATAATTATGTTTTTGTTACTCGTGATAAGGATTTCACCTTTCTCTGGAAAAAACATAAAATTCAAGTTATTTATTTAGCAATTGAACCAGCAATTATTAATTTCATTCAACCTAGGCTAATAGACTTGCTAGATGAATGGAAATATAACCTCTCTCAACACTTTTTATTAATATTGCAAAAAGATGCAATTCGATTTTGGCAATAAATTCGTAATAAGTATCTTGTCGTAACTGTTTTGCTAATTTTGTTTAATTAAAGATAAAGAAGAATACATATTCGTGGGTTCTATTTTGATGTGAAAGAACAAAATAGTAGTTTTTATCGAACATACAAACATCTAAACTCCCCTTTTCCCGCGACAGGGGTTGGTTTGCCCTCGTCCGGTTTAATTCTGTGCTTTTGGTTTTGCGACTGTTTTTTTATTGATTTATTAATCCAAGATTGGTCTGAATAATTTTATATTACTGAAACACTTTAGAAATAGATATTTTGAGGGAATTGACTGTAATGATTAATACTGTAATAGGACCTATTTCTGAAGAAGATTTAGGTGTAACATTAATGCATGAGCATATTTTAGTGGATTTGAATGGTATAAACTTGGTTGAGAAAACATATACAACTGATGAGGTCGTTGATTTTGTTTTACCATATTTGATTGATGTGAAAAATAAGGGATGTTCAACTATTGTAGAAGCAACTCCTTTTGGACTTGGTCGAGATTTAGATGTTTTAAAGCAATGTGCTAAAAAATCTGGATTGAATATTATCACATGTACGGGTGCATGGGATGGTTTTAATGTTAGAGGAAAAGGTGTTCCAAAAGATATTAAGGAAAAAACAATTGATGAGATTGCTTCCATTTGGATAAAGGAATTTAAAGAAGGAATAGATAATACTGGAACAAAACCTGGTTTCATTAAGATGGCTCTTGGTGATGAAGGAGAAATTTTTCCTTTACAAGATAAGCTACTTCGTGCAGCCATTAAAGCAAGTTTAGAAACTGGTCTTCGAATCCAATGCCATGTTTTGAATGAACCATGTGTAAAACGAGTTTTTAAAATTCTTGAGGAAGAGAACTTACCCTTTGATAATTTTATCTGGGTTCATGCAGATGCAAAAATGGATGTTTCATTAATACTTGAAGTTGCAAAGAAAGGAATGTGGATAGAATTTGACGGAATAGCTGGTGCAGAGTCCTTTGAAAAATATCCTCCAGCTATAAGGAAAATAATAGAAGAGCGTTTGATTAGTCAGCTACTATTTGGTCAAGATTCAGGTTCTTTTAAGATTAAAGAGAACAGAGAAGAAAATAAGAACCAAAATATGAGACCATATGCTACATTTTTTGATACATTTATTCCGTACTGTGTAAAGGAAGGAATTGATCAGGAAATCATCTATAAAGTTATCACAGAGAACTCAAGAAGAGCACTCACGCTCATTTAATACAAAAAAGACTTTGAACATAATCACAACTTTTCCGCCACACAATAAATATTAACATTTTGAATAAAGAAATCATTTTCATTGTTTACAAAGTATATCCAGATGTATTATTTGTTATTATGGGATTTAACTAATATCAAAATAGAAAATAACAGTTTTAAACTCCCTTTTCACGCGACGGGGGCTTGTTTGCCTCTGTCCGGTTTTGATTTGGTTGAGAAGATTTTGAGTTTTTGTTTCTCAGTGTTCCTTTCCTTTTCTTCGCAGACTCACAATCATTTAGTTCAAGAAAATTCTCTTATTTGAATCCGCTTATCTTTTTTTCACGTCAGTTTCTTGAATATCCTCTCCTCGACAATCCCTGAACAGTTGCTTTCCAGAACAATTTCTTCCCACCCTCTGTGCAAGCATAGAAATTCTGGAGATACTTTTACAAATATTTTTTCATTTTAAATTGATTCTTTACCTTTAGTATAATTATAACTATAGGAATAAATAGTATCCATGAATTTCTACTTCCAGTAATTTTTGTTGAACACCTTGGATATCCAGCTAAATACATATGCTCTAATGCTTTTTCTATACTATATTCTTTAGGTTCGTAAGTAGTATTGTAACCAATTGATCCTTTTGGGCAAGCAGTCACTCCTGGAACACCAAATCCTTCTAAACATTCTTCAATAATAATTTCTCTTGGGATGATGTGGCTAATAGCTTCCCGTACATGTTTTGCTGATTCTTTTTCAGCTATTGGGCACAAATCTCCTGTTCCTAAGATTGGATGTAAATTATTAATGGCAAATTCATGATATTCATTTGAATCTACAAATTGATTTTTCATTCCAGGTATACTAGGTTTTGAGTGATGGTTGAATTGTGCATCTATCATATCTACTATTCCAGCTGATAGGTCAGTTAGAGCACTTTCTTGGTCGATATAAAAAATGAAATAGATCTCCTCGAAATTTGGAATTATACCGCTCCACTCAGAAAAATAGTCGTTTCTCTTTAAATGTATAATATAATTATTTTCATCATAATCTACGAGATAATATGGTCCTGCACCAAAAATCTTTTGCGAATCTAAAGTATCATTTAAGGCCCAAGATAACGCTTTTTCTTCCTGTTGTTCTGCTGGAACTTCTTCCCAAATATGTTTGGGTATTATATCAATTAAATTTCTCTCTTGAAATACATATGGCTTTTTAAAAGTAATAAAATATTCATTTTCATCAATAATTACAATTGATTCAATATCAAGAAATTGTTCCCAATATTTTGCGGTTGTTATTCCAACAGCATCGGAATTGAGTAATAAGCTGTAAGTATAATTCACATCATAAGATGTTATTGGTGTTCCATCAGCCCATTTAGCTTGATTTTTTATTCTTACATAATAAGTCAAACCATCATTGGTATAAATTTCATCAGCTAGTCGAAAATCATATAGATTGTTATAAGGAGACAACGGATTTCGTTCGAGCATTCCATTATATATTTGATGCAACCATTGCGCTTCATATTTTGATTCATAAGTGAGCAAATGAAATTTATTAAATATATATGATGTAGCATATTTGAATTCCGTTTGTGTTCCACATGACCAATTTTCCATTGGTTGATTACTTGTTGACCATAATAGACCATTCCTTGAAGCTTGATTAAAATCCGTATCAAATGAATACAACGCATTACAATAAAAGATAGTAAGTTGTGGATTATCCTCATAGAGGATATCTTGTATTTTATTAATCCATTCAATTCTATTTTCTAATAAATAAGAAATAGTATAATTGTTAATACACAAATCCATTTCCTGATTTATGTATTGATAAATATTATTCCCATTTGGTACAACATAAGAGCTATGGAATAAATCTTCTGGATTCCAATCAATATCTCTCGAAACCTCAGTTGCTAAAATATCATATCCTCCAAATTCATAACTTGGTATTGGATAAGGTCCTGAATAATTAGAAGTTCGTTGTAGGATTTCTGTCCAAGAAGTATGATCATATGTTTCAATACCAATACCTATTTTAGGAAATTGTTCAATCATCAATGCTATCCATAGATTTTGACGTTGACAAGTGTCTGGTGCTAATAAATTAATCTTAAAAAAAGTGCCAATATTTTCTTCTCCACAATTTGCCTTACAATTTAAGATTGGCAATAACAAACCTAAACAAAGTACAATAAAAATAATTATTTTTTTCTTCAACTTTAATTTCCCCAATTTTTCATAATTCTCTTTTTTTTTTATTAATTATATCTTCAATCTTAATATTCCAGAGCATTGTTGAATGCTTTTAAAACAAAAATAAGCAATGATTTCAACTAATTAATATCCTAAGGTAATCTTCCTTAATTCAGTCTATAATTCTTCTAATTTTTTTATCATTTAATTTCAATGAAAATTAAGGAATTGTAAGATAATTAAGAATTAGTGGAAAAACAAGCGAATTGCTTGCTAAACAATCTGTAAGATTATTCAATTAAAATTTCTTGTAAAGAAATCTTTGGATTTATATCTAAATTTAATTATTCTATATTATTTGAGCCATTTTCATTGTAGTCCTCATTTGTGTTACTAGTGAAATAACTAGTTAGAGTTTTGTTTTGATTTTCATTAAGGAGAAATTTATGTTAATATCTGAATTCAAAGATGAGTATTTAATATATAAAAGAAAGGTTCCTAGATGACTCATAAGAAACCACCATTTGATATTATTCGTTTTCAGATTAATTTTGAATTTAATTGGAATATTATTATAAAATTAATTTAACTTCATAATATCATATTTAGTATAAAATTTAAATCAATCTGTTTGATTATTACTCTTGTTTTTCCCGCGATGGAGGTTTGTTTACCTTCGTCTGGTTTTGATTTCTCTTATAGATTATGAGTTCATAGTTTATAATTCAATTTTCCAGAGTTATGTTTAAATTTATTTTATTGATCAACTGAATATTAGCTTGAATTAAAGTAGGAAGGAAAATAATGGTTAATCATAAAGCAATAACAGTAACTGTTGGTGGATTGATTCTAACACTTTTAGGTGGTATTTTTGCTTTCTTTTATAATAGAGGAAATCCAAATGTATCCACCTGGCCAATAATTGCTATTGTTGGATTATTTACTATAGTTGGTGTTTTTGTTCTATTATTTGTAAAGAAAAGAAAAACTAAAGATTCACTAATTACTCATTCATCTTCCCAACTTGTAAATATAGATTATACTGAATCAAAACATCAAACTTGTTTTTGGTGTGGTTATCCTCTCGATATGCATAGTGAATTTTGTTCAGATTGTGGAAAAAGAAAACTTAGATGTATAGTTTGTAAGTTACCTATCTCATTTGGAGATGATGTTGGAAAATGTAGTCTTTGTGAATCAATTGGACATTTCACACATCTTTTTGAGTGGATTAAAACTAAAGGTTTTTGTCCTCATTGCTTACGAAATATTCCAACTCAAGCTATTATATCAGCTTCAGATATTAAATGAATCTAGTAAGAATATTTCTTTTATTTTTTTAATTATCTGAATTTTAAATCTGTACATTTTAACTTCCTTTTCCCACGACGTGGACTGGTTTACCTCCGACCAGTTTAATTCTGTGTTATTGGTTTTGAGCTAAGTATTTTTTGATATATTCATTGTGTGGTTATTCTTTCCTCTCCTTTGTTTTTCCCTTTCTTTGAGCTATTTTCTTAATGAACATACTTGTCAACAAACAAGTGCTAATGATTATTCCATAAATCATTGGAGTTATTGCTATTGGAGATGTTGGTGTCCAATATGGTATCCAAGTTTCTAAATTATTAATATCTGAAAAACCTATTACAAATAAGGTTAAACCCCATTTGTTAGACTCTCTAGCAACAAACAATTTTTCATTTCCTACTTGTCCGTAGAAAAAGCCCCCATATTCATCTTCTAAAATATAATCTTCTACTTTATAGCTATTTAAAATTGTTAAATCTGAGATATCTAAAATATCTACCATATCTTCACTTATTACAAAACAATATTCATCTGTGAATACTAGATTTGTTACAAAGAATTGGGTATTTTCATCCTTTTCTATTGTAGTGATATATTCTGGATTTGTAGCATTTTCTAAGCTATAAATATCTAATTTTCGTTCGTCAAAGTTGAATAAATAGAGTCTATCTTCATAAATATCCATACTTATGGTACCAGTTGAATTCCAAGAAGAAATTTTGGTTGGATTTGTTATGTCACTTATATTAATCATCTCCATTTTGCTTTCTACTTGGTTGATATACATAATATCATCTTTAATATCAAAATCTAAAATCCTATTTGTGGATGCAATTGTATTAACTTCTGTTATATTAGTCATATTTTGACAATCAATAATTCTGATTTGTTGAGTTTCTGAAGTTACTAACGATGTATACATAAAAACGTAATTATCTTTGAATCGAAGTAATTCTAGACTATTATATCTAGGATCATGCCACCATCCATATGAGTCGTTTGCTACGTAATGTCCTAAATATTCTGGAGAGTCTATTGAACTTATATTAACAATTTCAAAACCTGTTGCATAATAGGGGTCATCATACTTGCACAATAAGAATAACAAATCACCAAAAGTGCTCATTGATAGTAAATATCCACTAGAATTTAGGAGATATCCTCCGATGATTTCTGTTTTGTTTGGATTGCTATAATCTAAAATCCAAAAATCTCTTGGTTGAGATCCACCCATCATAACATCATCTGAAATCATTAGATAATCATCTTTTACACTAAATATAGAAGCGTAAGTTACCATTATATTATTTGGTTTAGCACTTTCACTTCTATTATTATCATAACCAGCTACTAGTAAGCTATTTATCGAAAGAAATAATATTATCATCAAAACAGTGATCGAGTTTTTACCTCTCATTTCTTTTCCTCATGTTTTTTTTAAATTTGCCTTCTTTTTATTTAATTCTTGAATAATATATACTCATTATTTTCTTTAAAACATCTCTAATGATAGTTTAGAAACTGTTCCGAACAATTTTTACTATGATTTACAATAAAAAATAAATTACTAAATGCCTACATTTCAGAAAAGAAAATTTCTAGTATTCTCCCCCCACTTAAAACCTTCTTCTACAACGATGGGAGTTTGTTTACCTCCATCCGGTTTTAGTTCCTTCAGTTGGAACTAGTTTTGTTTGTAAATCCTTCCTGATACTATATTTTAGTCTCTAAGTTGATGCACTAATAGTCTGAAATGTTTTCGAAAATGAAGTATTTCCACATTAAGAAACAATTCTCATCTGTATGAGAAGAAATTTAAATATAAACTTCATTAGTTTATATACCTAAAAAAAGGCGGTTGATATGAAGATACGAACTTTTTTTTCAATAATCTTATTAATTATATTGATAGTTTTCCCAAATACAATCAAAGATATATCTCAAGGAACAACAACAAAAATCAGTACAAATGATGTAACTATACTCGTTCTAATGGATAATAATTTTGGAGCTAATTATCTACCTATGCTAAACCAATTTGATGAATTTGGTTGGACTGTGGATACAGCAGGTCCAGTCGAAACATTAACTGGTTGTGAATACAATAGTGCTGAATTTGAAGTTGATTATCTTTTCTCGGAGATATCTACTTCAGCCTATGATTGCATAAATATTTTACCTGGTAGTTCTCATGAAAATCTAATGGCTAACCAAAATAATATTTTGAATAAAATCAAAACAGCTTCTGATACTGGCGTTATTATCAGTGCTTGGTGCAGAGCAGTTAGAGTTCTAGCTGCTGCAAATGTTATAAATGGTAAAAATGTTACCGGTCATTCAGATTATGCATCCGAATATGCAGCAGCAGGTGCAACTTTCTTTTCAAATGTTTCTCCAATTATAAGTGGAAATATTGTTACTTGTTCTTCTACACAGTTTTATCTAAGAGAGATGTATATTGCTATGACACAAGCTATTGGCTGCTATGAAGATACTGAACCAGAAATAGGGATAATTGAAGTGCAAGCTTTTGAAAATCTCTCGAGATTGTTAACAGTCAACATTACCGATGAATCTAAACTAAGAGATGTAAAAGCAATACTAAATCTTATCTCTTCTGATGATGATACACTTCCTCCCCCAATTGCTTTAGCTTTGCAAGATCCAGAAATGGACAATAACTATTCTGTGCTTTTCACTGAACCAGATGATGGCTTATATTCTGTTGACCTTGAAATTACTGATCTATTTTGGAACGAATATCTTTACACTAATATTACAACTATTGTAGTTGGAGATATTAATAAACTTTCATTAGGAATCATTATTACCATTATTTCTTTCCCAATTTTCGTAAGCATTGTTCTTATTAAAAGGAAAAAGTGTTCATACAAATAGAAAAAGAGATTCATTAGTGAATTTCTTTTTTCTTTTTTTGAATATATTCTAAATCATATCTCTTCTGACTATTAGAAGTATTAAGGGATTAAATTAAAAGTGATTTTTCATAAACCACCCGGGTAGCAACTTTAGTTAATCCGAGAGATTTTACAATTTCTTCATATTTCAATACTTCTAAAAAGATAATTAAAATGATCTAATTATTAATATTTAATCCAAAATTCCTTTTTCGTATTTTTGAGATTAGTTTATTTCAGAATAAAATGGGATATTATTAATAAGAAGAATGAGAGTGTATTGATCTCTCATTTCATATAAACCTATATCGTGCGAATCCTAAGAAAAGATATTAGTTAATTCCATCATTGAGAGATGATGAGCCTATTCTCATACAAAATAAATCAAAATTTTCAACAACTAATAGAAATCAAATTAAATCTTAAAAATTAGTATTTTGAAGTGATATAATTGAGTTCTATAAACTATAATTCTCTTATCGAAAAAATGAGAAAGGAAATAAAGGAAGTTATTGAAAAAGAAAAAATCTGTGGATTAGCCATAGCATTAGTTGATGAAGACAATATTGTTTGGTCAGAGGGTTTTGGATTCATTGATAATGCAAGGAAAGATAAGGTTACTGCAGATACCCTCTTTAGTACTCAATCTATGGGTAAAACTATCACTACTACTACTTTTATGATATTAGCGAGTAAGGGTTTAATTAATCTTGATGATCCCATTAGAAAGTATTATCCTGAATTTGTAGTAAATACTAAATTTGGCGATAGAGATCAAGAGATTGAGAAAATAACTTTTCGTAGAATGCTTAGTCACACAGCAGGCTTTACACATGAAGCTGGTATAGGAAATAATTATGACAATACTCCTTGTACTTATGAAGATCACATAGCAAGTGTAGCTGAAGCCTGGTTGCGAAGCAAAGTTGGATCTGAATTTGCTTATGCTAATATTGGTCTTGATCTAACAGGATATGTTTTAGGTAAAATCATGAATAAAACCTTTAAAGAGGTTGTGAATGAAGAATTATTTCAACCATTGAGGATTAAAACAGCAACTTTGGATATCAATGAAGCGCAAAAACATTCATTCGCAAAAGGTAATATTGGTGATTTTGAAACACCTACTGTTCAAATTCCTATGTTAGGAGCTGGAGGAGTATACATTTCAGTTAATGAGCAAGCAAAGTTTGCAATGTTACATTTGAATAAAGGTAAAATTAAGGGCAAGCAGCTTATATCAAAAGAATATTTTCAGGAAATGTATAAATCACAGTTTGAAGAAGATGGAGTGAAATCAACATTTGGTTTAGGTCTTTACAAGGAAAAACCGATAGAAGATGTTGAAGTATATAGTCATGGAGGGGGAGGATATGGCTATTTAACCCAACATACTTGGATTCCAAAACACAAAATCGCTGCTATTGTTTTTACTAACTCAATGCATCACTCCGGAGAACAAGTTAAACTTACCAGAAAAGCTTTAGAATTAATGTTTAAAGAGAAAACTAAACCAAAAACCGTTGATGTTGAATCTAAGAGTTTGAAAAAGCTTGTAGGCACATATTACAGACACAGAGTAAGTATGCAAAATATTGTCTTCGAAAATGGAAAGCTAATTAATTACAATCTGTTCGGGAAAAAACAGCTTCTATATCCACAAAGTGAATTAGAATTTTTAACTGAAGATAAAAATCTATTTACCTTCATATTGGATGAGAAACAGAAAGTTAAATCAATAAAATGGAAAACAGATGACTCTCTTTTCAAATTGAACTATAATGATGGTCCTAATGATGAAAAAGGTCCAAATAAGAAATCTTGGGAAAAATACCTTGGAATATATGAGTTCTATTCTTATGGATTGAAGTATTACTTAGCTTTAGATGTTTTTAATGGTTATTTATACATTTATTTGACAGACAAAATAAAGTTAGAAGAATATCAAGAAAACATTTACTTCACCATGGATGGAGAAGCATTTGTTTTAGATGAAGAGAAGATGAGCTATAGAAATATACCATTAACCAAATCAGAATTGAACACAGATGAATTAATAAAAGAATGTAAAAGAAATGAGCAGAAAAAACAGTGTTATAAATGGACTTTCAATATTGTATCAGGAATTCTCTTTTGGTTGAAAGGTTTTGATATAGCTTATGAGTTCTTATTAAAGACAATTGAAATTGATGAAATTTTTAAGGATAATCTTTGGAATTTTGGAAATAAAATTTATGCGTTTAGAGAATTAGAGTATGCAAAGAAGTGTTTTGAGAAACTTCTGTCATTAGATAAAGATGATAAGAAAGCAAAAGAAATGATTGAGAAAATTATAAAGGAACAAATTCCATAGTTATTGAAACTGTTGATTTAACAAAGATAAAGAAACCACAAAGATAACACATGATTTTATTTTCGCATAATAATTAGAATCAATTCTCAATCTCCTGAGAACACTTAAATGTACACTTAATGATACTTAACTTATTGGGGATTATAATATCTAATAGGAAAAATCCGTTATTTTATTCAATGATTATTAATTGGATTATTATGATAATTATTGGTGTACTAATGGGAGTATACTTTGAGATTTAAGCAGTATAGAATGGTTTGGTTCACCCCTACTCGCATGTATTTTGATGGGATTATCAATGATAATTCTTTATTTCACTACAAAGCAAAGAGAATGGAAGATTACAGAGATTATCTTCTTCTGGTTTGCAGCATTTTTCATTATTAATATTATCAATATGATAACACTAGCATATTGTATTCTAGGTAATTGGGAAGATTTCCAAGCAATACCATTAATGGGTGCTTTTCAATTTCTAGTGGTTGCAATTGCTATTAATTTTATGAAGCAGAATATGAGACGAAATGCTTTGAATCAATTCACATTGTGGACAACAGTATTCTTCTTTACATTATCATCGATGGTTTTCTTAGCTCTATCACTCTTTAGAGGATGGGAAAATTGGCAACAAATGCCATTAGTTGGAACAGGATTTGGACAGTATTAATGTATATTCTATACCTAACACCAAAAGGAGAGAAAATGCCTTTGTTACATGTATTCTTCTACTGATCATTGTTCATTTTTGTTGGAATAACTACAGGCATGATTGCCACATATATTCAGCTTGTATCTGATAAAACTAATATCTGACCACTCTATCCATCAATTGGAACATTAGGAATTGCTATTGTTGCGACAGTGCTATTGATTGTATTTAGAACAAAAAAAGATATTTTACCTGAAAAATTGGTTGCTCAAGAAGAATAAAGTAGTTTTTTACAAACTACTTTCTCAATTTTTTTTACTTTGTTTTGTTAAGAAGCTGGATTAATCTAAATTATGGAATATACCACTATAATAATTATAGAAACTAGTTTTTAGTACTTCTAAATAATGATCTAGAAACCTTACATGTTTACTTTTAGGTTTTCGACTTTCTGCAATTTTATATGCATGTACAATTAGTTCCATACTTGGCATTTCAATCTCTTCTAGATTGTTACCTCTTTTAATTTCTGCTACAAAATGAGTCTTTAATCCATTGAAAAAAGCTGTTTGTTTGTCTAGATACTCTTGGGGATTATTGATTATTTGACCATGACCAGGAACAATGACATCAATATCCATCGATTTGAAAAGTTCAAACGCTGCAAAATACTCTTCTGGATTGCCTGTTCTTTTTGGTTTATTTTGATAAAAACTCATAAAAGGTAAACCAAAATTGATTGGTTCAGTTATGAAAAGATCTCCTGCAAAAAGGACTTTTTCACTTGGGAAATAAGCTACACTAGAACCTATGCTGTGCCCAGCAACTTTTAGGAATTCCATCGACAATTCATTTTCTTGTATTATGTGCTTCTCTTCAAAAGCTTCAAGTGAAAATTTGCTTAATCTTATTCTCTTAGGCATATTCTCTTTACATTTCTCACTCATGATGAGCGTTTCATCTGAGAATGCATCCATCCCACCCCTATGATCATTATGTGTGTGAGTTAGGAATAGATATTTCACAGGTAAATTGAAAAAGTCTCTTAATTTCAGTTTAAGATCCATTCCTATCTCTAGTGTGGAACCACTCTCGATTGCTATTGAATATTTTCCTAATGAAATTCCACCAATAATAGATGATCTACTCATACTTTGAGTTTCTGTATCAATTACTATATGATCTGAAATTTTCTCTAACTTTACCATCTCACTCACTATTAGAAAGTACAAATTTCCTTAAATCAATTATTGTTTTAAATCTCTGTCAATAAAATAAATTAATCTAATTCATATGTTACTCTCCAGAAAAATTCTCCAAAAGAAATATTTGATTTTGAAAATCTCTTTCCATGTTTACTAAAGATCCTAAATAGCTCAACTTCTGAGTAATAGTTTTTCAGAACAATATATTGACTTCCATCTTCTAATTGTCGTAATTTGTAGGTATTCGCATCATCCTCTCTAGTAATCAGCTCACCTAAAGAATCTGAGAGATGTAAATGATGATTATCTGTTATAAATACTCTAGATCTTGGTTTCAAAATTCGATGAAGTTCAGAAATAAAATCATCAATTTTGGTTTTTGGTATGTGCGAAAACCAGAAATTTGCTAATCCTGCATTGAAGCTCTCATTATCAAATGCTAACTGATAAGCATCCATTATTTGAAAAGAAATAGGACAGAGATAATTCTTTTGCCTTGCCAAAACTAGAACTTCATTATTTATATCAATAGCAGTTATCTCCTTTGCAGTTTCAGATAAGAATTGTGTCCAATAACCAGTTCCGCAAGCAACTTCAATTACTTTCCTTCCCTTTAGATATTGCTTCAGCATTTCAGCTGTTTTTTCGTTTTCCTTTTGAATTTCAGAACCGAATTTGGAATAAACTGCTTCATATTCCGAGCCCTTTTGCGATAGTATTCAATTAAAGAAAATTCATTATCCATAGTATAATTAATTGAAGATATATTGTTTAAGCTTTATCACTTTACATTTAAATAACTAAATTGGATTATAACATTAAGCGATTATTATGGGTGATTATGATCAATTAGAACATGAAATAGAAAGCTTACAAAGAACAGTTTCTGATATTTATCGAGTTATGGAAAATATGAATCGAAATATGATAAATGTTCTCTAGAGAATAGCTCGTTCTTTAGAGAAAATCTCGAGTCAATAGAATCGTTTTGAGATATTACTTTAATATTAATTAATAAAATATAGAATTATGAGAATTGAGATTGTTACTGATAATATTGTAGTTATGTATGCACCAAAAGAACTAGAATTAGCAATAAATACTGCACCAACAACCGCTCCAGTTACTTGTATAGCTTTGCCAGAGCGACTAATCATTGTTGATACAGGAATCTTTGTTGATGTATTAGCAAACTTCAGAAAAGAAATGGAGAAGAAATATAACAGAAAAATATCACATCTTTTGCTAACCCATCTAGATTGGGATCATATGTTTGCTATGGAAGTTTTTGAAGATGTTAAAACTGTTGCTTCCGAGCATTGCATAGAGAATATGAAGTATAATTTAACTGAAGGTTACTTAGCAAAAGAAAATCTTGTCGAATTTGCCAACAATAGGTATCCAAAGCATAAGGAAATGAGAGATTTAGTAATCAATGCTAAATTATTTCTACCAACTATCTCAGTTAAAGATGAATTAAGAATTGGTCCAGAAGAGAATTCTCTCTTGTTTAAAGTAGTCGGAGGGCATACAAAAGGATCATCAATTATCTATAGTTCATCTGAAAAAACCATTTGTGTGGGTGACAATCTCCTTGAATGTTACCCACCATTACAGCATGAGTTTAATAACCCCATTTCTATTTACAAGCAATTGGAAGAACTTGATATTGAACATGTTATACCAGGACATGGTAAAGTTGTTTCTAAAGACTATATTATAAAGACAAGAAAATACTATGAAGACTTGGAGGTTTTTCTTAAGAAATCTTTTTCTGAAGATTTATCAATCAATCAAATTCAAGAACACCCTCAACTACCAAAATACTTTGCTCAAGGATCTCCAGGCTGGAAGTTTTCATGTAGACCTACTGATAATTGGCTTCAATATTTGATAGAAGATTTTTATGAAACGCTAAAGTAGAATGATTTGCAAGAAAAAAATTAGATGGTTAGAGAATAATTGCTTATTCTCTTCCTTCCTTTAATAGTGACTTAATTTCTTTTAATGTTTTCAAAATTTCTAAATTGACTTTTAGTTGATCTTCCATGTCAATTGTACCATCAACTTCCATACTTACTGTTGGAGTCATAGCTTTCATAGGTCGAATCTTTGCCATCAAATTATCATAGAGTTCAACATAATTCAGTATTCCTTCTATGCTCTCCTCAGGTAAGGGTGTTCCACTATATCCTGCTGTATGTAATCGAATAGTTCCAATGCCAAACATTCTATCAAAAAGACTTCTGTAGACAGCTAGATTTGTCACTGCTCGAAATGGAACTGCTTTTTCAATTTTCTGAAAAACTCCTCGACGAACTATCATTTCTGTTTCTTTGAATTGATAAATTATTGACTTGTAATAATAGTAAATAAAAGTTGCATTCAAAATGTAGAAGAGTAAAACACATCCTCCAGCTGCTCCTAAAACTATTAAAGCTGTACTAGGATTATCTTTTCCGATCATATAGCCTAGGAAAATGCCCAAAACAATTAGCATAAAAAACATAAACCAACTAAAAGCAATAAATTGCCTTTTTTGTAGGTACTTAATGTCTGGACCAAATTCAGTTATTTCCTTGCTCATTTTCTTTACCTCTTAAGATTATTTCTTGATATCATACTTTTCTTCTTTCTTCAAACAATTGTTTAATTTCAATGAATTCTTGTAGTATGGCTTTTCTTGTCTCAAGTAATTTTGTTGGAAAATCTTCTTCATAGATTAGCTTAGTTTCATCATCTGAAATAATTTTAGCTGAGACTTTTGTTTTTCGCATAAGCATATCATAAACATAAGTATAATTTGTTATCCCTTCAATTTTACCTTCTGGTGTTTTCTCACCACTAAATCCTGCTGTATGTAATTTAACTGTACCTATGCCAAATATTCTATCAATTGGATCTCTTGCTATTGACATGTTTGTAACTGCATGAAAAGGAACAATCCTTGTTCTTTTATGTAAGATACCTCGTTTGGATATAATTTCATTGTCTTCAAGCACATAAACAATAGTTCTAAAAAGTAGTATGTTAAAGATTACCCAAACTAGAAAGACTCCACCAGTTATCGCGACCAGGATATACCAAAAATCAACTATGAATTCAGCATTATCATCGAAAAACACAATAAAAAATGTAACTCCTCCACCTACAACTGTGTAAAGAAAAGCCAAAAAATTCTTTTTATGAATGAGTCTTGGATGGGGTTTGAAGGTGTTATCTCCTTTTGCCATTCTTTTCTCACTCCAGTTTTTGTTATAGTTCTAGTAAATTAGATATTAATTCTTGGAAGGCACTTTCTTTATGAAACAAAAGAAAGAAAATCATTGAACCTAGTTACTGATTAGGTTCAGAATTATGATTTTTTTCTTCCTACACATCTAAATATGTTTGACTAATTTAAACATATCTAAATATGTTTGAGTAATTTAAACATTGTTGGAAATCTTTACGAAATTCCTCTGGAAACATTTGTATAAAAATAAATAATCGTTCTGTACAAAACTCCCAAACCTTTTTAATTATCAAACAACTAAAAGATTGGATTAGCTATATGCTAACCTTTCTTTTTTCTTCTTATTGAAAATTCTTAATCTAATTATAGTTTTTTTGCTAATTTAATAAGTTTTAAAAGACGGTATGCGAAATAATCAATTGCTGAATTGAAAAAGCAGCAAAAAGTTCGAGCAAAATGGAAATAGGTTTAATTTGTGAGTACAAAGTTATCAGTTTTGCTCTTTCTTAGACAGGAAGTGTCAAGATGACGGTCACTGAATCAATCAAAGAAACAATTAGTATCTTAATTATAGATGATGACAATGATATCCGAGATCTTTTCGTTGAAATAATGAATAGATATGGCTACAAAAATGTTCAAAGTGTAGGAACAGGTGAAGAAGGTATTAAATTACTTTCAAAAACTTTTTTCAACATTGCAATGATTGACTTGCAGCTTCCTGATATCAAAGGTATGGACTTAATTTCTCAGTTAAGAACTATAAGCCCAGATTCTGATTTTGTTATTATAACTGGTTATGGAACACTCGATTCAGCCATCAAAGCTATGCAGTTTGATGTGTCTGGTTATTTAGAAAAACCAATTAGTGCGGATAAGTTGTTATTAACCTTAGATGAAGTCATAGTTAAACAGAATCTAAAGTTAGAAAATCAGAAATTTTTAAAGGATATAGAGAATGCAAATAAAGAAATCCTTTTCCTTAATGATTTGCTTGTTAATAATGTTGATGATTTAAATCAATCACTTTTGTTAACAATGGTTCAAATTGAAAGCTTGAATCCAACTGCTGAGCAAAAGAAAGTGTTACAATTGTTCCAGCAGACTATTAGAAAAAATGCTCGATTAACAAGAAACATTAAGAAATTACAAGCTATTGGTAATAAATCTGAAGAGAACTTATCTCAAATTGATGCCTCGAGAACTTTTTCAACTGTTATTAATCGATTAAAAAGTGACTATAGAGATAAGAATTTTGAAATAACTGGTGATTTTACACAACCGCGTCAAGTTTATGCTGACAATGACCTTAATCATATGATTTCAGAATTACTTTTAATATCCATATTAAATGATCCAAGTCCAAAAATCAGAATAAATGTAGAATTTGATGAAATTAAAAAAGAGGATAAAGATTACTTGAAAATGAATGTCCGAGCTTTTCAATTAAAGTATATTTATGATCAAAGAGAAATTGAACACCCAACTAATCTTAAAACTGAAACATCAGCTCAATCTTTCCAAGATCTTGGACCATTTATAATCAATTCACTTATACGCTTCTATAAAGGATATGTCGAGCTTCCTGAAGGAGGTAAAAGAAACCTACTAAATATCTACCTTCCTTTACATAAAGAAGTGTAATAAAAAAAATTAGAGGGAAGCTATACACTTCTATATTTACTTTTCTCTTCGATTTTGCTTTCTTAGAAGGAATTGTAACAATCCTAATGTGCTTACTATTATAAGTACAAAGGCGAGATAAGGAATGTCAGCTGCGGATGTTGTTCGGGTTGATGTGTATATTGTCTCTGTACCATTTATCGTCTCAGTTACAATTGTTTCTAATATTACCCACCAATCACTTATTGGTGGGGCATATAGAGATGTAAGCATTAAAGTCCAAGTTAACACGAAGAGTGCTAAATAAGGAAAGAATCCGCTAAAGATTATCTCTTTAAAATTCCATTCTAACTTGAACAGGTAGAAACCTCCTGCAGTTACTCCTGCATAAAGTACTATCATTAAGAAGAGCCACCATCCAGTTTGTGCGTTAGCAAAACCAAGAACAAGACCAGTAATAGTTCCTGCTAAAATTTTAATCCAATACAATCTTTGATAATTATCCATAGTTTGAAAATCTTTTCTTCTCTTTTGGAACCAGTTTAAAACTTCTTCATCAGCTTCATCTTTATCTTCTGGAATGAAATCTTCTGGGAGTTCATATTCCTCATAGT
The DNA here is from genome assembly GCA_019058275.1 of Candidatus Heimdallarchaeota archaeon. GTDB lineage: Archaea > Asgardarchaeota > Heimdallarchaeia > JABLTI01 > JABLTI01 > JABLTI01. The sequence continues at coordinate 20,039 of JAHLVW010000099.1, read as the reverse complement.
CAATCTCATCACCAGTTTCTTCAATAGGTTCCCCCTCATGTTCATCATCAAATGAATCTTCATATTCACTTAGGTTTAATTCTTCTTCTTTTTTTGGCTTTTCCTTTTTAGACTTTGAGGAATCTTTTTGTTTAGGTTTCTTATTTGACATTATTGGTGACTCCATTGAAATCGTCAATGACCAATTTCGACATTAATGCTATGATTCGTGAGCTTACACAGCGATTTAGTAAAAGCGAACTTAAAAACATTTTTGAACTTAACGATATGTTCTTTTTCAGATTTAGAACAAAGACAGAAGGAACTCAAATACTAGTAATTGAACCTGGAAAACGAATCCATGTAACTAAATACAAGCGAAAATTTCCACCTAGTCCTTCTGGTTTATGCAAAGTTTTTCGAATACACATTAAAGGAAAATGGTTAAAATCAATCTATCAATATGATTTCGACAGAGTTTGTGTTTTAGAATTTGAAGCATATGAAAAAGTGTACACTTTAATTATAGAGCTTTTTGGCAAAGGTAATCTTATTTTACTGAGCCCTGAAAACAAGATTCTAGTAGCCAAACACTACAAGAAAATGCGTGATAGAGATATCCATCCTGGAATAGAATTCCAATTTCCTCCAAGTAGTGGACAGAATTTCCTTGAAGCAGATTTAGATTGGGTAAAAGAGAAACTAGAGGAAAAATCTGAAGCTGATATAGTGACTTTAGTTTCAAGAACACTAAACATTGGAAAGATTTTTGCTCAAGAAATTTGTTTACGAGCAGAGATTAATTATACACTAAAATCTGAAAAGATTACTCCAAGTATTATCGATAAAATACTGCTTGGGATTAAAGATTTGCGAAAATCAACCTCAAGCTCAAAATTAATTCCTACAAAATACGTTGATCCTAAAAATAATGAAGTAATAGAAATAGTTCCATTTCCGTTAAAAGTCTACCAAGATTATGAAAGCGAAAAAATGAATTCATTTTCAGAAGCCTTAGATGAACACTTTAGCGCCATGGAGTCAGATAAGGAATCAAACGTCGAGTTATCTGCTGAAGCTAAGAAAATTAAGCATATTGAGAAAGTTCGTAAAAAACAAGAAGATCATATGAAAGAAATGATTGGAATTGCTGAGAGTGAGAAGAAAATTGGTAATCACATTTATCTTTACCTGAGTGAAATTAATGAATTATTATCAACAATAACTGATGCTAGAAGGAAGAATATTGGGTGGCAAGAGATCAAAGAAAAACTCAATGAAGCAAAGATTCGTGGGGTAAAGGGAGCTAGATTACTGAAAGCTATAAAGGAGAACAAGAAAACTGTCATTGTTGAACTTGATGGTACTGATGTTCAGCTTGATTTTCTAAAATCTGGTTCAGATAATGCTAACGAAATGTTTAAGCGAGCTAAAAAATCAAAAGGGAAAATACCTGGTGCACAAAAGAAAATAGATGAACTTAATGAGCGAATTAAAAAATTAGAGTTGGGATTAGAAAAATTATCTCAGAAGGAGAAGATATTAATCGAAAAAAGGAAAAGGGATTGGTACGAGAAGTTTCATTGGTTTAAATCATCCGATGGATTATTAGTAATAGCTGGTAAAGATCAACGTACAAATACTGAAATCGTTAAGAAGTACTTAGAGAAGGATGATTTATTTTTACATGCAGATATACATGGAGCAGCAGTTGTGGTCATTAAAAGTGAAGGAAAACCTATTCCAGAAAAAACAATCCAAGAAGCAGCTATTTTCTCAGTCACCTATTCAAAAGCATGGAAGGATCGACTCAGCACAGAAGATACCTTTTGGGTAAACTCAGATCAAGTTTCATTTTCTGCTCCTTCTGGAGAATTTCTGGCAAAAGGAAGTTTTATAATAAAAGGTTCAAAGAATTTACTCAAAAATATACCTTTAGAAATTTCTGTTTATCCAATCATTGAAGAAAAATGGGCTTATGCAATTGGAGGACCTCCAAAAGCAATTTTAGCAATGGAGAATATCGACAAGTCGAAGGTAATCAAAGTTATTCCTGGAGACACTCCCAAAAGCAAGATAGCTAAAAGTATTGTTAACTTATTCCTGAAGGATTTAGATGAAAAGAGTTCTGCTAAAGTAAAAGCTACTGTCTTAAATGAGCTTATTTCAATTTTACCTGGTGAATGTTACATAAAGAAGGACTAATCCACAATTAAAGGTAGAAATAATAAATTCAGAAGTGAGTCTCTAGTACTAGCTTCCGATTTAAAGAAGTATGTAGTTTGGTTATTTCAAAATAACCCTTTTTGTTTACGTTGTTACATTTTACTGGATGTTAATGTTTGAACTATCATAACCTTCTGCTAGTAATAGATCCTTGATTCTCTGTCTATGATCTCCCTGTAATTCAATGACCCCATCTTTGGATGTTCCACCGCAAGCGCACTTATTCTTTAATTTAGTAGTTAAAGAAACAAGGTCAACCTCTTTAGGGTTTATACCCATAATCAACGTAACTTCTCTTCCCCATTTTCGCGTTTCTATACGCACTTTAATTCTTTGTTCTTCCTTAGCTATTGCTTGACACATACATAGCTCTTCAGGAAGACCACATTTTGGACATGTGCCTGGCATAATATCTATCCTCTAATTTTTTACCTCACAACATATTTTTATCTTAAAGTTATTTCATATTTTGAGTTTATTAAATAAATAGTTTTTCTAATTAATGGTGATTTTCACTAAAAAAATGTACTTTTTGGTGTAATTTTCCGATAAAAAGTCATTAAGAAAATTCTTCCTTTTACTGAAAAAATAAGAGAAAAATGAGCAATCTCCTTACTCATCTTCGATTATTTTGAAAGCTTTATTGAGGATTTTCCTTTGTGCTGGAAATCCAATTTTCTTAATTGCTTCATCTTTCGTAAACCACTGCCCCTTATCAAAATTGGTTTTCTCAACGCAGATGTCTTCGTAGCTATCTTCGTCTTTATAGAGAAAGAAATGAACTTCCTTAGTTAGTTTGGCTTTCTGTTTAGTTCTAAACCAATAGTTAGTTTTGTCTATTTTCTTTATAAATTTAAGGCTTTGAAGTCCAGTTTCTTCTTTAATTTCCCTAAGAGAAGTCTCTTCAAGCGATTCTCCTTTTTCAATTCTACCCTTAGGTAAAATCCATTTATGGGTATTTTGATCTCGTATTAAAGCTACTCTCACTTTTTTATCTTCACACTCTTTATAGACAACTCCGCCAGCTGAAACTTGATCTATGCTTTTTGAAACTCCTTTAATGTTGTATTTGTTATGTTTATTCGAATTTACTTCTGTCGTTTCAATGCACCGTCCCTTTTTCACATAGCAAAGATATAAACCTATTAATCTAAGTTCTGGTCTCTAATAATCTTTCGATTATTTATTCGCTCTGATATCTCTAAATTTTACCACTCAATTATAGGTTAGGTATTTCCTCTAAGCTAGAGATACAATTTATATTACTAAGTAACAATCTAAGTTGAGACTTAAAAAATTATGTTGTTATCTTAAAAAGACAATTTATTCCTTCTACTCGTTTTTTGCCAAGAGTTTTGATAGCAAATATTAGTTTTTCTTTTAATTGGTTCTTTTTCAACTAATTTTATCCATTTTTCTTTATTTGTCACAGCTTCATTAAATTTTTCAAAAGTAAAATTCCTTAATTGTTGTACCTTTTCCTCTGTAAGAGTACTACTTTTCATTTTTTTATGAAATCTCTTGTATTTTGAATGAAGCTCTGCTCTAGTTTTTCTTTGTCTTTTTTATACAAACCTAACCGTTTGTTATAATCCATAAGAACAAGACGATGAAGTTTTTCATGTTGCCACCAGATGTTTTTTGAATCATAGTAAGCGGTTGTTTTTGTTCCAATTTCAGGCATTCCACCAGGAATGAAAATTGGTTTAAATATAGCTGTACATGGAGTCGCAGTACCAGTAATCCAATGAGTTTGAATCTTGTCATCAAGCACTGAAACCATAGTAATGGTACTTTGTGTTATTGTGAATATTCCTTTTTGGTGTACACAAAGAGAACGATATGTTGCATCCTTAGCTGGATTCCAATCCTTTTTTATTGGAACATGATCTCTAAAAATGTTCATCATTGTCGTTTCATCAATATTTCCCATATCACGGTTTAATAACTCATACGATCTCATGCACCTATTCATTCCTAATGCAAAAATTTGTTCTATCTTAAATTTGTCGCGATAATCATTATAGAAATCAAATTTTTCTGGATTTTTACACCATCCTTTGTTCATCGCATTTTCTGTTAATTCAGGATGACGAATATCACCTTTTCCACGAATTGTTATTGTATTAGAAATTGATTTTATATCTTTTACTTTTTCAGCGACCCAATATTTACTCGATGTTTCAAGTACCCAAGCTTCTTTTTTATCTGCAATAATGTAAGATGAATGATACAATTCCTTCTTACGATAACCATGATTTCCTCCTTGATCATATAGCTCTAATAAATCAACAATAACCTCCATTGCTTCTTTTGCAGATTTTGCTCTCTCTATAGTTAAACGAAGAAGATTCATTCCAAGTAAACCACCTTCTTTTTGGTATTTTTCTTTAGTAAAAGTAGCCTCATTACCTATGGCAACACCGTATTCATTGGAACCATTTCTGCTCCCCAAATCCAAATTGGTTTACATAAAACGACTTCTGCTGTTTCTTCTACTTGGGGAATTGAAATGTAAGTGGTTTTTACTTCTGATCTCTTTGGATGTTTCTTTCTTGGAACATGTAATATCTCAGAAGGTTCGTTTTTTTGTCGAACACTATTTTTAGCAAAAATCACTTTTTTATTTTTAATCGAATTACCAAGTGCTACCACAGTATCACACATAAAAACATCCTCGAACTATTGATATGAATGATTAATAAAACTCATTTTTAATTATTCCTTTCTTGTAAGAAAATCAAAGAAATCCGTTTAACTCTATTATGGGAGTAAATAGAAGTTCATATCTTGTAATAACTTTTAAATTAAAAGTGTGAACAATCTATTTAGTAAAAAAGGAGAATGATATGATGAAATTTAAAAAAATTGTATCTACTTGGTTGCATTCTAGTGATTTATCGAAAACTAAAGTTTTTATGGAAAAGCTTGGAATGACAATAACAGCTAAATCTGAAACACTTATTATTTTCACTTATCCAGATGGTGGTCCAAATACTGCTTATTATTTGTACCCTGAACCTCTAAATGATAACTCACCTATGAGGAAGGGTGGAGTACTTGCTATTGAAGTAGATGATATTGCTGGATTACTTAAGAAATGTAAAGAAGATAATCTTTGTACAGAAGATACAGAAATTTATGCCCAAGAGAACTTCATATCTTTCTTATTGGAAGATCCAGATGGTAATTTATTTGAGATAATTCAACAAAAGGAGTGAACTATAACTTCTGGCATTTTGTTAGGAAAAATTTGGAGGTGAATAATGTTGATTAAAAGAATACTTTCCTTTTCAGAAAATGATTCAAAATTACACGAAGATGATTTAGAACTTGCTGTTAAAGAGAATCTTGGGACATTATGGATTGACATTATTGAACCAAATATTGATGAATTAAATACCTTGCAGAAAATATTCAATTTCCATTCCCTTACAATAGAAGATTGTTTGGAAGCAAATCAAAGACCTAAAATAGAAGAATATCCAGACTATTTGTTTATTATTCTAGTAGGTGTCAGAAAACTTCCAGATGAAGATGAATTAGAACCTTATCAAATTGCTATCTATCTTGGCAAGAATTATGTTATAACAGTAAGAGAGAGGAGAGGTGGTATAAGCTTAAAGGCTGTACATAATCGTATTTTGCTGAAAAACAAAAGAATAATCAGTCACAAATCTGGGTTTTTGTCCTATGTTATTATTGATACATTTATTGATGGTTATCTTGATAGACTTGAGGAAATTGAAGATATCATTGAAGAAGTAGAAGAGATTGTAGTTCATCGACCTGAGAGAGAATTACTTGATACAACATTTGATTTGAGAACTAACATACTCATCATTATGAAAGCTATAAGACCACAAAGAGTAGTTCTAAGAGAATTAGCTGTTGATGATATTCCATTGATTAGCGAATCTGCTCAAACATATTTCACTGATGTATATGATCACATACTCGAGGCAAATGATACATGCGTATCTTTCAGAGATCGTGTAAGCAGTATTGTAGAAGTCTATTTATCTTCAGCATCAAATAAAATGAATGATACAATGAAATTAATTGCTGTTTTAACAGCAGTAATTTTAATACCAAACTTATTGGCTTCTATTGGAGGAGTTAATTTTCAAGATTTTATAAACAATCCTAATTTATTCTTATCAGCACCATTTTGGATTTTTATGGCAACGATACTAGTTGTTACAGTATTAATTATTCTGATTTTTAGAAAAATGAAATTGTAAGAACAAGTCTTACAAATCACATTAATGATTGATGTTTGAAATAGGTTTCATAAAGTCCAGCGTATTGACCTTTCTTAGTAAGAAGTTCATCATGTGAACCCATTTCAACGATTTGACCATTTTCAATCATAATAATTTTATCAGCATTTTTGATCGTAGATAATCTATGAGCAATAACAATTGAGGTTCTGCCTTTCATAATTGTCTCGAGAGCATCTTGAATCATTGCCTCTGTATAAGCATCTACACTGGCTGTTGCCTCATCGAGAATGAGTATTCGTGGATTAGCTAATAATGCTCGAGCAAAAGTAACTAATTGCCTTTGTCCAGTTGAAAGTCTTTTTCCTCTTTCAAAGACATCTGTTTCAAATCCGTCAGGAAAGTCTTCTATGAATTCAGTTGCTTGTACAGTTCTTGCAGCTAGATGAATTTCTTCATCTGTTGGATTATCCCAAATTCTGCCAAATTTAATGTTATCTTTGATGGTTCCAGCGAAAAGGAAGCTATCTTGTAAAACTAATGCAACTTGCTGTCTGTACCATTCAATTTGCAAATCACGAATATCAACACCGTCAACAAGTATACTTCCACCTTTTATTTCATAAAACCTTGAAAGTAAAGACGCTAGAGTTGTTTTTCCAGCTCCAGTCTCCCCTACAATAGCAACTGTTTCTCCTGCATTTATCTTTAATGAGAAATTCTTGAAAACTGGTTCATTTTCATTATACCAGAAGTCTATATTTTTGAATTCTATTTCTCCCTGTAATTCTGGAAGAATTTTTGGTTCATCAGCTTCTTTGACTTCTGATTCCACTTCCATTAATCCAAATATTCTTTCCATTGCTGCTAATCCTGCTTGATATTGTGAGTAGAAATTAGCAACTTGTGTTAATGGGAAGAAGAATCTCCACAAGTAAATTGTAAAGCTGTATAGAGCTCCTGGTTCCATAACTTGATTGAAAACTACTAAATTCTGTCCATAAACTAGTAAAGCAACTAGAACAGTTATTTGCATTAATGTTATTATAGGCCACAAGGTAGCAAAAGTTAAACCTCTTTTAAATGATGCAACAAAGTTTTCTTGGTTAATTTTCTGAAAATCCTCAAAATTCCTTTTCTCTCTGGAAAACGATTTACTAACAGCTATCCCTGAGATGCTTTCACCCATCGTAGCATTTACTGTAGCAACAGTTTTTCTCCAATTTAACATAGTTCTACGAACAAATTTACGATATATGAACATTAGTAGAAAGATCAAAGGAGTTAATGCCAATGAGATTAAAGCTAATTGCCAATTCAGGAAGAATAACAAACCAGCAGAAGCAAGAACTAATAAAACATTTCCAAATAATTGAGTAATAAAGAACAATGTATCACGCAGTGTGTCAGTATCATTCATTACTCGAGACATTATCTTTCCTGTAATATGAGTATCAAAGAAACGGAAATCATGGTTTTGTATTCTTTGAAACATATCCATTCGAATTTCTCTTGTTACTTTTGTAATAGCCCTTATAGTAATCACTCTTGTCAGATATTCACCTAGATACCAAAGGATACCATTCAAAACAAAATTTGTTACTGCTAATGTGACTATTAGAGCTATTGATGGTGTACCACCTTCAGATAACTCCACAGCAAAATCTAATAACCTACCAATAATGTAAGGTGGTGCTAGTGAAAATGCTGTATTAATCATTATAATTATAGTGGTTATGAAGATATCTTTCTTGTAAGGTGAAATATAGGAAATAATTCTTTGTGTTAGCTCTCGATCAGTGAACTTCCCTTCAGATTCTTCCTCGCTTCTACCTACTCCAAACCAAGACATTATTTTGAACCTCCAGATGTAATTCCAATTGCTTCATCAATTGGTGGTAACTTTAAATGTCGTCCAAATACTCGACGATAATCTTCACTGGATTTTAGAAGTGAATCATGGTATCCTTGTGCTACTATCTCTCCTTTACGTAGCACTAAGATCTTATTAGCTCGTTTTATAGTTGCTAATCTGTGAGTAATAATAAAGACAGTTCGATTTTCGAGTAACCTATCCATTGCTTTTTGGATTAACTCTTCTGTTTGAGCATCAATTGCTGATGCTGAATCATCAAGGATTAAAATTTTGGGATTTGCTAGAAATGCTCTTGCAATAGCAATACGTTGTTTTTCTCCTCCAGATAAAGTTACACCTCGTTCACCAACGAGTGTGTCGTACCCATCATCAAAGGTTATTATGAAATTGTGAGCTTGAGCTGCCTTAGCATACTCAATTATTTCTTCATCTGAAACCTTACGATCAACACCATAAGCAATATTCTCTTTAATTGTTGTAGAGAATAGGAAAATATCTTGTTCTATTACACCAATATTCTTCCGTAAAGAATCCAACGTAATATCTTGAATATTTTTACCATCAATCAGTATTTCACCAGAATCAACATCATACATTCTTGCTAGAAGTTTAGTTATTGTGGACTTCCCGCAACCTGTTGGTCCCAATATTGCAACAATATCACCTGGATTAGCTGTTAAATTAATATCTTTCAAAGTTTCTCTAACATTAACTTCTGGTTTTTCTTTTGTTTCTTGCTTCTTATTTTCAGTCCCAGTTTTTCTAGTCTTATCTCTCAGCTTATAATAGCTGAAATCTACATTTATGTAATCAACTCTACCCTGTATGTCTGTAAATTTAATAGCATCTGGCTTTTCAACAATTATCTCTTCTTCTTTCATTGTTGTTATTATTCGTTTTGCTCCAGCGAGACCCATGTGTGTCAAGTATAAAACCCAAGATATCATATATGTAGGGTTATATAATTGAAATAAAGCTCCAGTTATAGCAATAGCTTCTCCGCCAGACATAGATCCTGTTGCGATTAACAATACACTTAATCCAAGGGATATCGTAATGGAAAGTGACAATATCAAGGGTGGAAAATAAAGTGCTTGTCGTTCACCTCTAGCAATAATATCATCTCTTAATTCATCTACTTCTTTACTAAAGCGTTTTGTTTCATGTTTTTCTGCTGTAAATGCTCTGACAACTCTAATACCTGAAACATTTTCTTGTAATAATGAATTAGCAATACCAAATTGCTTTTGTACCTTTTCAGTTAAAGGATGCAATTTCTTAGAATAATTTCTAACAGTCAAGATATAGAGAGGAGTAAACGCGATAACTGCCAAAGCAATACGCCAATCATAATAAAATAGTAACCCAAAAGCTGCACCTGCAGTTAAAATTGCTTGTGCAATCATTCTCAATCCTGGGGATACAGTGGCGTTTATTATTCTGACATCAAAAGTTGCTTGTGACATTAATTCTCCAACTTTTGCTGTATCATGAAATGCCATGGATTTACTCTGAACTGATCTATAGAAATCATCTCTTATTGATCTCTCAGTATTTTGAGCTATATACTCATTTAGAATGCCTACTGTGATGTTTATAATGAATTCAAAACCTGCTAAACCAAGTAAAATGTAAACATAAATTAGAATGTCTTTGTCAATATCCAAAATTGATAGAAATTCAACAATATTTGCTGTTCTACTTCCTAAATATAGGTCCCATATGATATCGAATAATTCTCCCATCATATAAGGACGAGTCATTGTAGCTGCAATAGAAAGTAAAGTTCCTACTATGACAGTAATAGCTATTGCTGGTTTTCTAAAAACTTGTTGAATTAACCATTTCAAATGAGAATCAGGGATATTCCTAATTTCTATTTGTTGTTTAGAAAGACCATTATTAACTATCTCAGTGCTGTTTATTCTTTCCACCTCAACTTTCCATTCATCAACATTAAATTTTAAAAATTGATTGAATGCTTTTAACCTTTGTATGAGTCAGTTTTTCTTCTGGTATACTATCCATGTACAAAATAAAACTGCTTTTCATTAGAAATTAAAGAAAGAAATTCATTCGGAATTATTCATTATTAAGACTTAATTTTCCATTTGAACCATTGAAAGTGGGTTTTTTAATGAAGAAATCGAAATAGAAAAGAAACCAAACTACAACCATGAAGAACGAATATATGCTAGTGAATATACCCACTAATATTGGTGGGTCAGCGAATGTCAAGTACATAATGTACACTGGTATAAGTGCTGAAGCGACAAGCATTACTCTTATTAATGGCTTCTTTCTGTCAGATATAAAATTCAACTGTAATTTGTTCCCCTGAAATCTATATTTTCATATAAACATTATTCTTGTCTAATATAAACATGTTCTTACATACTTTAAAAAATTCTACATTATTTTCTAATCTTTAACTTGGTAAATAACATCTAATACTGAACCATCTCTATACTCAATCATAGCTACTATGCGATCAGTTGTTTTAGGTTTCTTAGGTTTTCCACTGATAAGATTCTCTGCTATTTTCTTTAGTTCATCTATGCTTTTAATATCAAGTTTTTTGTTTCTTTTTAAAGTACTATAGTGTGGTGAATTTGGATTTATTGCTATTCCCCTTTCAGTGACAACAACATCAATATTTTCACCTGGACTATTGACAGAGATAACATCATCTACAATGATTGGAATTCTTCCTCTTAGCAATGGAACTGCTATTATAGTTAATTTTGCTCCTTCTGCAGTGTCTTGGTGTCCACCCATACCCCACATAATTCTACCATCTGATTCAGTTGATGTATTTACATTAAAATTAACATCAACTTCTGTTCCACCAAGTATTATTGTGTTTAGCAAATTAGCGACACACCCGGAAGTGAATGGATTAGCATATTGACTTGCTCCAATTTCAATATGATTTGGATTGTTCAATAGTGATTTTACAGCATAAGTATCGAAACTTTGAACATCAAGAATAGTTTTGAATAACCCATCTTCAAGCATTTTTACTAAAGATTCAGTAGCTCCTCCCATTGCAAATGAACCTTTAATTCCCTTGCTTATCATATACTCTCTTAGATAATTAGTTGCAGCTAATGTTGATCCTCCAGCACCACTTTGATATGAGAAACCATCTTTTAACAATCCAGATGCTTTTATAACCTCGATGCAATTTCTTGCAATTTTCAAACCTTTTGGATCTAGAGTAACACGTAACGTTGTGGATACTATGCCCCTTGGATCACCTATTGGTTTATCGAGTTCTACAACAGTATCGACATGCTCTTGACTGATGCTGATAGGAGCATTAGGAAAAGGAACTAAATTATTTGTAACGGCTATAACATGATTAGCAAATTGAGCATCAGGGAAAGCATAACCTAATGAACCACAAGCATACTCACCATACACGCCATTAATATTACCATAAATATCTGAAGTGGGTGATGCAATAAATGCAACATCAATTTCAACATCACCATTCTCTATTGATCTGGCTCTTCCTCCATGACATTGCTGTTGCAGTTGGATTACTAACTGCATACAATATCTCAAATGACATTCACTGGACTTTAGAAGTTATTAAAAACGAAATTATTGACCAGTTCACTTGGATTGATTTAGACCAAGTAGTAGAATACGGATTAATCGAGGAATATGTTCGATGGGTTGCTGATGGAGAAGAGACTTTTGTTTGCGATGAATGCCAAGAAAAAGTCCACGTCGTAATGGAATGCAATCATAACGGTGGCATCTGTAATGGGTATTGTCCACACAAAAACTGCACAGAGATAGATAAGGAACTTCTTAGCAGGTGTGACTAATGAGAATCAGAATACTTCCTTTTGATTTCTTTGCCAATGCATCTCTATGTATTCTTGAGTTTCTTTATTATCTAATTGTTGAGTTCTATTATTTGCTCTAATTGCAAAATGAGATTTTCCATTTCTCCCCATTACATAAACTGGTTTCATTGCTGAGTCAACTTTAACAATACAAATATCTTTTCCTTCTATTTTTTCAAATGATAAATTTAGGTAGGCATTATACTCAACACCAATATGCCTTCTGATTATTTCAGTGAAACAAAGCTGAAACCCATCTCTATTTTGTTTTTTTACATTAAAAGTGGCATATCCTTCTCAATACCCACATATCCACCTTTATCATTTACTCCAATGAAGAGTGTTCCGCCCTCTGAATTCATAAATGCAGATAGAGTTTTCGCAATTTTAAACTCTAATTCTTTACTAACTTGTTTTGTTCCTTCATTCCAACGTAAGTATGATTTGAATTCAACTTTATTACTCTCCCTTAACATGATTTGCTTCATAATTACTTTTGTTTTTTCTTGTTCTTTTGTGGATTTCTCCTTTTTTTCATCTTCATAAAACCATTTCCGATGTAACAACCGATATTCATTAATTTGATCATCATCCATGTGATGAACAGCAAAGAATTTTATTAGTAACTCAGCTCCCTTGCTTTCTTTCCCAAAAAGCCTTGCATGTGTTAAAGCATACCAAAAAAGAATGTAAGCATCTTCCTCCTTTTCTATTTGATCTTGAATAAATGAATTAGCTTCTTTTCCATCAAAATAACCAAGAGCATATATTGCTTTAGCACGAATCCAGGAGCTGAAATGGTTTCTTGCAATCTTACAAAGCAAAGGTGTAGCTTTTTGAGCCTTCTTACCAAGAAGTTCTAATGCGTTAATAATTGACGAAAGCTTATTCGAATCTTCAATATTTAACAAGTTTATTAATGAAGTAACTGCTTTGGAACTATGTATATAATATAAAGCTGTAGCTGCAGTAAAGTAGATTTCATCATCATTTTTAATAATTTCAACTAAAAAAGGAATCGCACTTTCATTACCAATCTGTCCCAATGAATACGCTGCTTCACTCCGAACTCTATGAAAAATATCTTGTTGCATAGTTCTAACGAGTGCTGGAATAACTTCAGGTAATTCATATGTTCCCAATGCTCGGGCAGCATGTAAACGAACAATACCATCCCTATCATTACTCATTGCTTTAATTAATGCTTCAGCTGCTTCCTTATGATTGAGGTAGCTCAAAGTTTGAGCGGATTCAGCACGAAGACCAGGATCAGAATCATTTTTTAGACATGAGAGTAAAGTAGGAATTATTTCAGATGACTTTTTGATGGTTTCTTTATCTAAACCACCTATATTAAATAATGATTTATGTCGATTACTCTTATTAGAATCAGTCTTTAATGTATGTATCCAAGAACTAATTATATCAGAAGATGGAGATTCACCTTTTACCATTTGATATCACTCCAAGTAATCATATATTATACTATATAAAAAAAGAGAATTTAAGTTTTAATCTCGTTTTATTTCATGGAGATTCCCACGAGAAAAGAACTCAAAGCTTCCTGAGAGAGCATCAAGGAAAACCCACACGCCAAGGAATCAGAAGACCACTGCTTGCACGTGGACTTCCCGAAGGTGCGAGCAGTCAGCGGTTCTTCTTGGGTTCTGCTTCTCTTTTTGCTTTGAATTATTACCTTTTTTCTTTGTTTTGTTTCTGGTAAATAAATTTAAGAAACCAGATATTGTTTGATTCTTAAATTCAGTAATATTAGTTTTAGGTGATCTTGTCAAATATTTTCTGAATTCTGGGGAACCATTTTTGTTTGATTTTTTAACAAATTTTCTTCTATTGTGTTTTCTTTCGCTTTTGGTTTTAGTAGTATAAACACGATTGATATAATAACAGTTAAACTACCTACGATTACAGGAACAATGAAACCATGGTTAAAATATCTATAAGTAAACGTAAATGAGAACAAACCACTAAACCATCTACCCCAATCTATGAAAAGCATTTCACCTGTTATAATTAAACCGCCACTAATTATACCTAAAGACACCACCAATGAATCTTCCTTTCGTATTAAAGCTAAATAATGAAAAGAGTCCAGCGATAATTGAAAATACTAAGCTTATTAGCGTTAAAATTATGGTTCTAATGGAAATCTTTTTCCGATATAACTCCAAATGGATGTTACCCAATTTTCTTCATAATAGTAGTCACTACCATATCGTTCACCTTTTTCAACCAATTTACCCTTGCCTAAGAAAGAAATCTTGAAAGTGATTAGAACATCCCAACTCCCACCTGCATCCGAACCCTGAACTCTCTCTTGTAGAAATTAACGGTGTTGTTGTAAAAACAACTACTCCTATTATACTTAATACTATTAGTAATATTGCTCCTTTTCTTACCTTCAAATTAAGCCCTCACTTTTGATTTTATGATAGATTCCTCACGCAGTTCAATTAATTAAGTGAATATAAATTATTAAGTTTATTTCTTTCTCTGTCTCTTGTTACTATTGTGATTATAAGAAAACTACTTGCATTTATAGATGAAATTGTCATTAAAAGAAATTTCATTATAAATGAGTTAACATAATTTACTATACTTCCACTTTTAACCATTTTAGCTTGATTAAAAAGAAAGAAGATTTGGTAAGAAATAGTTCTTACCAGCCAAATCCTCCACCGCTGCCACTGGGTTTACTGTTGGGGTCATTTGGGTCGTATCCATTGATTATTTCGTATAAGTCATCATAACCATCATTATCTGAATCGGAATCTTCAGGTTCTTTAGATTGGTCCTCCACCACCGCCAGTTTTAGCATTGCCATACCAAGAAACATAATTACTATAAACACCAGTGTGTTGGTTGTAGCAGTATAGACGATATGAATAACTTGTTGTAGCAGATTGTGGTTGGTAGTTAAAACTTCTTGAAGTTCCGCTGTATATAGTAGTCCAAGTAGTACCAATTTTTATTTTGAGAACATATCTCCAAGCAGACCAATGAGAATTCCCTGCCCAATAATTAGTTGGTGCATTCCATCTGAAATAGACTTTGCGAATGCCATCTGGTAGCCCATAGAATTCCTACAAAGATTGGGTGAGAATCGAGCAGGATTCGAGTTATAATTCAAAGGATCTGTGCAATAAGTAAAGATTTCATGAGAACGTATAGTTAACAATCCCTCCATTTTCCCATGTGATATGGCAACTGCAATAGTTCCTGAAGTTCCACAATTAATGCTAGTAATTATCGCTTTTTCTAAATATGGCAGGATTTCCTTGTGTACGCCTTGAATCGATGAAGGTACAAGTCTTATATCCTTAAGACCCATTTTTGCTATTTCATGACAAACCATATTCAGTAAGAAATCTCCGTTTCGAAAGTGATGATGAAAAGAAATAGTTCCACCATCTGTTAGCTCAGATTTCTTAATTGCCTTTCTAAGAGATTTGAGCACTTTATTATCACTTGATGATACTTTTCGTATTTTTGGAGCATATTTTCTTTTTCTGTAAGGTCCCTTTCCTTTTCCAGAAAAAGGAATTAATTTCCTTCCTTGTAATTCAGTTGGTATTTTCCGACTTACAGTATTGGCGTTAAATTTCATACAAAAGTCCTACTTTTTTACTTGTTTTATTCATCAGTTGGAAAACCTACTTTTGCTCTCTCGAGAATTCTTTCTGAACGTATAACTACAGGTAAATCAATCATTCTTCCATCAACAGAAATTGCTCCTAATCCTTTTTTGATAGAATCTTTGTAAGCATTCACAATTTTTTCAGTCTTAGCAATCTCAATTTCAGTTGGCATAAGGGCTCTATGAACTAGTTCAACTTGAGATGGATGAATGATACTTTTTCCTTGAAATCCTATTTCAATGGCTTTTTTTGCAATCTCAAATAATCCTTGGGGATCGTTGATATCTGTATAAACTGTATCAATAGCTTGTATCTTATTTGCAGTACAAGCTAAAATAATCCTTGAAGATATGTATTCTAATTCTTTGCCAGATTTCGTTCGTTTTGCACCTACATCTGCTGTGAGATCTTCTCCAGCTAACCCAATTACCGTTACTCTTGGACCCGAAGCTATTTTTTCGATGTTAAGAACGCCTAATGCTGATTCAATTATTGGCATGATTTCTATCTTTCCAATAGGAAGATTATTCTCCTATTCAATTCTAGCTAATTCTTTATCAATTGTTAAAACATCTTCTAATGATTCAGTTTTTGGTAATAAAATACCATCAGGTTTTGTTGGAATTATTGCTTCTAAATCTTTTAAACAGTATTTAGTTTCTAATGAGTTTATACGAACAGTAACTTCAATTTTACTAAAATCTAAATTTTGTAAAGCATTTCTAACTAGATATCTTGCAGCATCTTTTTCATTTAATGGTATGGAATCCTCTAAATCAAAGATTAAAGAATCAGCTCCATATATAGAAGCATTTTGTACCATTGCTGGATTATTTCCAGGAACATATAATCTAGTTCTCCTTAATCTTTCATCTTTTATTTTTTGTTTATTAATTGCTACTTTCTTTTTCATTGTGCTTACTCTCCACTTGCTCTTCTTAATGCAGCTTCAGTTCTAGCTTTAATGCAGTATTCTAGTGATCCCTTGTCTATAGCAATTATTTTTACATCTTGTATTTCGAGACGTTTCACTACTTCTGTAATTTCACTTTTTATTCGATCACCAAATTGTTTTACTGAGGGTGATTCAAGATGAATATGGATACCAGTTCCAGGTTTACTTGGCTCTACTGTGATTAATATATCACATGATTCAAGAGAACCTGCTTGTGCTATTCGTTCAATTATCAAGACTAATATTCCTCAGTGTAAATTCCAACAATTATTAGCTATTAGATTCTATTTGCTAATTTGCTATTAAATTTTCTAAAAGTTGCTTTATATGTTTTTTCATCTACTGAAAACAAAAATTTCTGTTTTTCTCAATTTTGCATTTTCCAAAATGATTTTTAAAGAGAAATGCTGAGTTAGTTATGTTAAATTTCAACTGATGTGTTAGGTAGATGATGAGCAGTAACTTTCCACTAAAATTTTTCTTACTCTTTGCTAACTCTCCTAAAGAAATTGTTCATAAAAACAATATCAATGCAGGATTACGCTTAGGTCTAACTTTATTAATGGAAGAATATGAAGTTCATGTACTACTCACAGAAGAAGCCATATGGTTAGCTACAAAACAAGAATTTCAAGGTGAACAGCAGACATTAGATAAATTCAGCAAAAAAGCCCAAGATGACGCTAGCGATGAAGAAGAGGACGATCTAAGTTTCACTACTCTTGAATTAATCGAAGGACTAATCTCTTTTGGTGGACACATTATGACTTGCAAAAGTTCTTTAACATTGACAGGTTTGAAAGCTGAAGATATTATAGAAGGTGTGGAAATTATCCATCTCCATCATGCAGTAAAAGTTATGATAGAATGTGATAAGGTACTTGTTTTCTAAATTTCTTGTTTTTTTTATAAAAACAGCTTTTCTTCAAGTTGTTTTGCTTTTACATGTAAACCTAGCACTTCATAAAGATTAGTTAGTATATCCCAAGATATTTCCCAATCTTTTGCTTTATTACTAAGTATCTTCTCAAAAACAACTAATGATTGATCATATTTTTCTTGTAAGAAAAGAATACAAGCATATGTATCAAGATAGATAATATTCATCTGATCCAGAAGTAACGCCTTTTGAATATACTCCATTGCAGTATCTAGCTCACCGAGTTCAGATAAAATAAAAGCTAAATGGTTCATGATGTAATGATTCTCAGGTTTAAGTGAGAGAGCTTTCTTTAATGGATTAATAGCCTTCAAAGGTTCATCAAGATAGTAATAGCATAAACCAGTTCCTTCTAATGAAATAGAATCATTGGAATCGAGATTCAAGGCTTCCTGAAAATATTGTATAGCATTACGTATATTTCCAAGATGAAAAGCAGTTTGACCATATTCTCGCCAAACTCTTGAATCGTTGCTGTTCAGTTTAATAGCTTGCTTTAGAAACATGTTTCTTCGATCATAGTTACAAACGATCTTAAACAATAAACTGAGAGCCATTAGTCCTTCAAAAGATGCTTTACTTGAGTTTACTAACTTCTCACATTCAGAAATATCTTGCAGGTATTCCCACTCACTTATTTTAAACGAATCTTGAGTAATTACACTATAGGCAGAAGTTGTTGAATGAATTAATTCATCGTATAATTTAATAGCTTCTAGAAATTGTCCTTTCTTAGTTTTCTCTAACGCTTTTTTGAAAACTTCTAACTCAGTTCTTGCCATTATGACTTATCCAGCCAGATTTCTTTAATAGATTTGATTTTATATCATGAAATCCCATTTATTAAATTACACATTAGCTTGAAAAAATCATTTCGTATCTTTCTATAGATTTTAGTTTGAAAATCCAATATTCTCAAATTTTAAGACATACAGTTCAATATTATTTGATTTACAAGCATCTTGTATTTGCCCAGTAAAACCTAATGTGACAATCCCTTTTCTAATTTTATTCTTTGGAATTTTCATTAATTTTGCATATGAATCTAGATTATAACGAGTAACTTGTCCTATAGTCTTATCTTCAGCATTTAACTTAAACTCTAAAACTAAATGATTATTCTCAGCATCTATAAAAACTAAATCAATAATTGCTGAATCGATGTTTACTTCTACATCAACAAATGTTAAATTTTCTTCAATCAATGATGGTCGTCGAATCACCAAATTACGTAAATCCTGTTCAGTGAAGGTCTTTAAATCTATATCAAAGAAATCATCTGTATTGGAGTTCAAAGCTTCAGACAAAAAGTCGTTAGTGCTGATTCTGCTACCCTTTAATCCTGGTTCTCCTCTAGGGTAAACTTGAACAACCTTTTGATCACGTCTAACAATTAATATAGGTCCATGCAGGTGGTTTAATTTCTTTGAACCAGAAAGTACTAATGCTGCTCCACCACCACTCACAACTTTGAATTTACCTCTTGCAGCAGCAATACGTATTTCTTCTTCTAGTTCGCGACTTTCTTTATCAGAAATCGATTCATAAATTTTAAAATTAATTTTCTTTAACTCTTTTAGCTTCTGAAGTAGTTGGTAAGCATACTCAATTTCTTTTGCTGGTGTAATATCAGGTATGAAATAAAGCTCAATTTCGATTGAATGTGGTGATTCTGAATCATTCATTTTTATTCAAGCATATCATCTATTTTACCAAATGAAGAAATTTTCGTTAATAACAAATAGCAAAATCCATTTTAATGTAGTAAAATGGAAAAAAATTAGCAAAAGCTGTAAAAAACATAATAACAACACTTGTTGAACGAATTGACTATTAACCATATTGAATAAACATTTAAAAGAAAATACGATTGAAAGAGAATAAGAAAAGTTTATCAATTTGAAAACTTTCACTCATTTATAATTAAATGGAAATCAGTTATCTGATTAGCAATATTACAAACTATCTGGTGAATAATAAAATGAAGAAAAGAAGTAGTTTTTTCATTATGTTTGGTTTAATTTCTATAATTTTAATAGCTTCTTCCATAATAGCAGTGGAAAAAGGAATTGCTATTAACAAAGTAATAGATGAACAAGAATCTATACAAAAAACTAAAGCTGAGGAGGAGCTTCTTTACATGAAGTATTTAGAGACAAAGGCTATATCTTCTACTTCCAATGGTTTAACAAAAATTGGAGACTTAGATGTAGACTTCGGTAATGCTTACAGAATCTACAAAAAAAGTAACTTATTAATTGTATCCGGCTTAGGTGGAGGTGTTACTTTTATTGATGTGTCAGATGTAAATGATCCTGTTGTAT
>JAHLVW010000098.1 GCA_019058275.1 Candidatus Heimdallarchaeota archaeon | reverse complement strand
CTCCTTACTACTTATCTTTTTGATATCTTGCTTCTTCGTCTGGAGTTTTCCTTTCGAGGAAAGAATTCTTTGCGAAAAATATTCCTCTGTGATCCTCTATACCTTTCTGTCAAAGGCTATCAATTGCTAACAAAATGCTCCAACAATTTCTCTATAATTACTAGTCATCCTTTGGATGAATCATTTTATCTTCCCCCATCTGATTCCATTTTCAAACATGCCTTTATTTTGATGTTAGGTCTGCTCTTCGGAAGGCACCTTACTCGCAAACAACTCTTTACTGAAATGCATTCCAGCTATCTTTATCGCAGTTTATTGGCTGTTCAAGCAGCAGGAAGCAATGACCAAACCGTTGCTCTTGTGGAGGAGGAACTCGAGGAACTATTCGATAAACAGCTATACAAAGCATTTATTCTCCTCAGTCATCCATCTCTTGGACCATTCATATTTATCAAAAAGTCGAAGAACCGCTACACTCTAACTGCTTTTGGCGAAGAATTTCTTTCTGCGATAACCTACAGCGATTCTGCTCTTGCTGATATAATAAATTTGATTGAATTTCTCTGTACTGCTACTAAAGCAAAGACTTTTTCTTGGGACTCATTTCTCGAGTATCTTTTGAAATCCTTTCCAGTAAATGCTGTTTATAGTTACAATCAATCCTTCAATCAATTATTAGCATTTATTCAACAAGTTAGAGAAATTTACAACTCATTATCAGAGCCAAATTTTGACACTCTTTCTCCAAAAGCTCAGATAAAACTCTCCAAGCTGCTGCATTCCCGAAAGTATTCTTTTGGTGATTTTCAGAATATGAAAATTCTCAGCAGTATTGGTCAACGATTAGCTAATGACTCTCTTGCTATGAGTCTCCAAGCAATTGATGAGCAAATGCTGAAAAGTTTCTACAGCAAGAAAACTCCTCGTAAAAAGAATGTTCTTTACAATAAACAAAAAATGCAAGAGCTAGTCTTAACCGAAGTCCTCTCTTCAGAAAAGCCACAAACTGTCTCTCAAGTTGCTCTTTCTCTTAACCTAAATAAGCATTTAACCGATCGTGTTCTTCGATCTTTTGTTCAAGAACAAGATTCCCTTATAGTCTCGAAGACTGTTACTACTGCTATTGGTAGGCGAACTTTTTTTGGTTCACTACAAAACTTCCCTCATTACTTCGAATTTACATGCTCTAATTGCCAATTCTATACTATTAGAGGTATTTGTTCTGTTTTCGAAACTCTTGGGAGATTAGCTCCTCATAAGCTTCCTTCCAAATATCGTGCAAGAGCAGAAAAACCACTCAAACCTTCCACAGTCGCTTGTAACCGCTTCTCACCAAAAACTCTTAGACAAGAATCATTCACTTTAGAGAAATTTGGTGATTTGACTCGAGAAGTTCAAGGATTAACTGATTTAGGAGCATCATTTCATCATAACTGTATTTATTGTTCTTCTGTGGTTGAAGCTTTTGGTACAAAGTACATCCCACAGGTGGGTACTAGCACTATTTCTTGTTCTTATTGCGGTTCTCTCTTCAAGCTTTCTCGGAGTAAAAAGGGGAGCACATCTGAGAGGATTCTTGTTAAATGCTATGAAGGCAATCTTAACACTTTTGTTAATGTTTTATATGATATCTCTGGAATGGTTTGGGATGACCATAAAAGAGAGCTTGCTCCTTTACATGGCATGACTATTCGTCTTGGTGAGAAAGTTTCCTTAGAAGGTGATTATCTAATCATTGAAAATATCCGAAAGAATGTTAACGAGTTAGAATATCTTTATTCCTCAGCTCCTTTATCGCGAAAAATAGTCACATCTCTTGAGAAAAAAGGTGTTCGTATAAAATTCAATCCAATTGTCTATCAATTGCAAGAACAAGCTGAAACTGGATATAGTGATCAAATGACTGCTGATCATTTCAATGCCATCCTTGCTTTACGAATTACATGTACTTTAAACAACTCTTTTTTGTATGCTAATATTTATTCTCGATGGGCAGTTACCAATCAATTATTATGTTTGCAAGAGAAGGGCTTGAGCAAACATATGCTCTCATCACATCAGCTTTTTGATTTTGAATGGGAATTCTTGGATATTCTTTTGCTTTCTAGAAATGTTCACCATGCGTTTACATCTCGTATTTGTGAAGGGTTGGCAGGCAATATTATGTGGTTATTCTTGAAGGAAGTTTTCAAGCAAAAAAATCTCAATCTTTTCTCAAGAGTGCGTGATAGGTATGTGCCAGAAAAAGAGTTCTTCCCAGATAAACGCACTCTTGCTTTTTCAGCCATTAGTGCTTTAACGAACTTTTTCTTGATTTTAATTCAAGACCACCTAAAAGCTCTTCATATGCGTGAGAGACTTCCTTGGAAAGGTTCTTCAGGTCTTATCCATGGCACTAGAAAAACAAGTTCTTTAGATGAACTGGGATTTTTCCTTGATTTTATTGATCCAATTAAAATTGCAGCACTTTATTTTATTGCTCGAGCTATTACTGATGAATCTATTAGCTCTTCTGATGTTGAAGATTTTATCTCTCCTTCAGGAGCTACTTTATTTGCAGTGAAATTAACCTCAATTTCTAAACTTGAGATTCTTGTAGATACCTTTTTCTCTGAGAAGGTTGTGTATGCCTCTAGTGAAGTTTCTTTAGAAGAAGCTTACACAATTTACCTTCGAGAGTTCTTCAAGCTTGTAGGTCAAACAAATAGTATGTTAAAAAGCATAACATTAAATATCTCTGGAACTGAAAAGTCTGCTTCTGCTTGGTTAATTCTTTGGGATAAACTTTCATTTGAAGAGCAAGCCATAGTAAGCAGTAAACTTAGAGAGAAATTATCCTATATTTCATCGAGCTTGAAATTCGTCCCTTTTAGCTATCTGCCACTTTTTCTACAAGAGAAATGTGATTGGTTTCAAACCTTTATTCGCTCACTTGAAGATTTTGATCTTTATGATGCTTGGGAAGAATGTATCTTGAGAAAAAATAACATCCGCAGTTTTCTCTCTCCGGATGAGTATCCTGGGAGGTAAAAAAAATGACAAGTAATAAAAGAATTCTTCAAACAGAAGAAATGTCTCTCCCACTAATGAAATTCGTTTGTGAATTGCCAAGATCCGATAATCCAGTTGTAAGTTTCCCATGGTCTGATGCTGTGTTAGAGTTAGTTCATCTTGGACCTATCCTGGATAAACATCTTCATGAGCATCCTTATATTTTTCAAACTGAGGCTATTCCAAAAATCATTCATGGTTGTGATTTATTAATTACTGCAGGCACTGGGAGCGGTAAGACTGAGATCTTTCTTTTTGCTATGTTGGAATTAATGCTTCAAGGGCAAATTTCTGGAGCAATCATCTTTTATCCAAGTAAACAATTAGTGCTTGATCAAGAAGCGAGATTAGCAAAATATCTTTCATGGATTGCTAAAGAAAATGGAAAAAGGATCACTTATAGCACATACACTGGTGACTTGTCAGCTCAGGCAATTACTGGGATCGAGCGAGCTCGTCCAGATATTCTTCTAGCAACCTTTGACAAAGTATTTTATCGAATAATAAAGCATCAGAAAAACTCAAGTGAAGGCTTTTCGGAAGAAAAAGGTGATATTATTAAAAGCCTGTTTTTCTCTCATATTACATCTGCAAAAGTAGTGGTTTTTGATGAAATCCATGTGTATTCTGGTTTGATGCTCTCCAATATTTACAATTATATTCAAATCCATAAAAAAGTCAATCCAGACTGTAGAGTAATTTTATCCTCAGCGACATTATCAGAAGTGGAATCTTTTAGAGATGCTTTTCTACCTACTGCTGAAATCATATCAGGTAATCCTCGAAGAGGAGTAATTCAAATTCTAACACTAGAAAAACAATATTTTGAACAATTGAATAATTATATCAAAAGCAATTTCCTCACACCTGGGAATTCTAGCAAGAAAAAGCGAAGAGTGATTCTCTTCAATGATAGCATAAGTGAGAATGAATCCTTAACATTCCAGATAAAGCAGCAAATGGCTGATGCAACAGGAATTGAGATTCATAGAATAACTGAGCAAGAGCAAAATAAAATTGCTTGTATACATTCCCAACTAGCTCCAGAACGGAAACAAGATATTACTAAAATGACCCGTGATAATCAACTCTTTTACTTGATTTCAACAGATCTTTTAGCTCAAGGAGTTGATTTTCCAGGATTTTATTTTGGCATCCAAATTGGTTGGCCTATTACTGGATTAACAGGAGCACTGCAACGAATTGGTAGAATAAGGTTTGAAGAGGATTTGAAAGAAATCAGATATTTTATTTTCATATTTGATCCTGAAAATGAAAAAGATGGATATTATTTAGCTTTTCCTAATAAATTAGCAGAACAATTGCTAGAGGCAAAACTTCCACCATTATTATTCAGTCGAGATAACCTCCGTATTATTCAAGGTTATATCTTATTAGCAGCAGCTTATGGGATAACACAGATTGATGATTTAACAGCAATTTATTGTAATCTTGTTCCCAAAAAAGCTTCAAAACAGAAAATTAAGAAAAAAATCAGGCAAACAATAACCTTTCTTGTTGCTAATGGAATCTTAACAATAACCAAAAATGAAATCAGTATTGGTTCTTATGTTGAATTAGCGTTATTTTTAAGTGATTATAATTTAAGAGCTATTCCTCCTAAATGGGCTGTGAAAAATGGAAAGGATAGAAGCTCATTATTCATGATTGATTCTCGAAAAGTTATCAAAGAAGCACTGCCAGGAAATTTACTGATAAATGATGGTCGTTTTTGGTCAGTGAAAAATATTGATCAGAGACGAAAAGAAATATTTGTTGAAGAACTTGAAAAACGACAAGAGTTGTTAGATTTAACAAAATTAAAGAAAAACAAGTGTTTCGCACCTGAATTTTCTATCGGACGTTTTGCTCGAGAGATTTCTTTGGGAAAAGTTAAGGTACTATATGGTGATCTGCAAATAATTCAGAAACCATCAATAGTAAACTCATTTAATTCAGTAACAGGATTTGCTCCAATTAATTTGGATAGAAGTAATTTTAGAGATCCTCTTTCGAACATTATATTCACTAAACAATCTGCTGGATTGGTTATCTTTCTTCCTCTAAATATTATGAAGGATTTATTTAAACATCTTTCTTACGAGTATTTTCATTTTCTTAGATTGATTGCACAAGTGTTATTGTTAGAAGCTACTCGAGAATTGAATATCATGAGCAAAGAAGTGGTGAGTACCATTTCATGGAGCAAGGGAAAAGAGGCAATTGCTATTTATGATCTAGCAGGACCAAACGGTAATAGCCAACAAATTTTCCTTCATCTAGAGCAATTGCTGAAGAGTATTCAAGATAAATTGAACAACTGCAAATGCTCTGCTGGTTGTAATGCATGTTTTGGAGATCTAACAAAAATCTTCCGTCACAATCCAAAAATGTTTCTAGTTAAATGGTTGGAGAAGGTATTGACTTGAAGATAGCAGTTACAAGTGACATACATCTAGGACGAAAGGATGCTTTAGTTGAAGAATTCTTTAACTCAATGAGAGTTATTGGAAATAAAGTAGATATTATTATCATTGCTGGAGATATTGTGGATGATGATAAGGATACAACGAAGGAAAAATTCCAAGAATTTCTTTCCATCGCTAAAAGTGAAAACTTTTTTGAAAAATTATTCTTTGTTTATGGTGGAATGAAACATGAAGTGAAGTTGCTTCATTCATTCCCAGGTTTGCTTTTGAATGATTTCTGTTTATTATCAACAAAGATTGGCAGGATACTAGTAATTCATGGGAACAATATTGGATTATATTATAATCCTGAGAAAGGTGAGAATGCGAAAATCGGTGCTGAACGAGCGAAAAGGAATTTGATTTCTCAACCTGTTAGTTGGTTACCCAGAATTTTCAATGATGATTATCTAATAATTGGACGCGTCCATAAGCGATTCTATCATGAACCAATG
>JAHLVW010000097.1 GCA_019058275.1 Candidatus Heimdallarchaeota archaeon | reverse complement strand
TTAATTTTAGATATTTCATTAGAAGGATGATCATTATGTGAATCCCAAACAATCTTTGAATGAAAATCTAGAGTAAAATTATTCTCACTAATGTCTGTAAAACCATCTCCAAAAATCACATAACTCTCATTGAATATTGATACCTCATTTGGATAATATTGCATATAAGTATATTCTAGAATTAATATTCCACCATCAACCAAATCTATACTTGAATTCTGTTCAACAGAAAAATCATCAAGTTGTTCAAGATAATAATCATTAGCATTGACTAAAGTCAAAGAAAAATTAGCATCCTTTGTAAAGGAAAATGCAGTAGTGCTTTCTTGAGTGAGAATTGTTGATAATGAGTCATTACCTACATTTATTTGAAATTGGGTTGAAAGTGTGTCCGCAAGTTTATTTGCATATTTATATTCATCAACTGTGCCACTAGAGTTCACTAAATAATCTTCATAAGAAAAATCAAATGATAAAGAAACATCGCTTTGGTCTGATTTAATATTAGTCATATAGTTAGTTGAAAATTTTGGTTGGAAGGAATCTATAAAAAAGAAGCTACTAGCAATTGTTGCTGTTACGAGAGTTAAAGCAACTATCTTTAACAAAAATGAGCTTCTAATTGTTTTTAGATAAGAAAACATCACTTTAATATTAGCTAAGAGTCTAATAGCCAATCTCATCCTTCTCCGTTTTTTTGTTTATTTTTAGTTCTCTCTTAATATTCCTATTGATACTTGTTAATCCCAAAGTAAGAGATATACCAATTCCTGCTACTAAAACACTCATGAGAATTAAAGCTAATATTGATATCTTAGGTGAGAAACTCTTAACAAAAATAGATGTTATTGTTATTTCTTTAAGAAAATTTAAAGACAATAATCCCGTCAAAAATCCAATTATAGTTCCCAGAATAACAAGATAGAGTACTTCAAAGAAGAAGAATAATCTTAATTGTTTTGTTGTGGCTCCGAGTGAAAGATAGAGCTGCATTTGTTCCTTTTGATCAATGAACATTTTCTGAATATAAAATAATAGAGAGCTTAAAGTTACTAGTATCGTTAATATACAGCAGAACGCTGAAAAATTAATAGTAGTTCTTACCATTGGATCATTAAGATAATCTTGAAACTCCTCTTGATAAATTATTAAATCATCGAGATCCTCTAATTCTTGAACAATGGTTTTAATAGCATTTAAGTCGTTTTCATATTTAGTAAAATCTAGTAATAAATATCGCTTTATTATTAAATCTTCAAAATTATTGATAAGATATTGACCAGTATTGTAATTGACAATTATTTCTAATGGAGCGTTCACATCAAATCCATTTATATTGATTTTTCGCTCTATGATGAAGAATGGCCAAGATTTAACCAGATGTCCAATTTCTAAATTCTGAGTAATAGAGGATTCTCCTTGTTGAATTCTGTATGAATAATTCTCTCCTATCTGCAGACCAAAATCCTCTGCCCGTTCAATTCCTATTAAGCATGAGTTAGTGTTTTCTAAACTACTCATTGCTTTTTGCTTGCTTACTCCTATATCACTAGTTGGATAATATGCTACATTTGAGTAGGTTTTAGTATTTATAATGTAAAAGGATAAAATATGACTATTTATACCATTTTTAATGGAATCGATTTTCAAAACTTCGGAAGAGCGAATTGTTGAGGGAAAAACCTTAGAAATAGTTGTCAAGTTTGCATCGGATGTTAGAGAAATTCGAGCATCCGCACTTGTATTATATTTTGCTTCATCAGATTTGGTAGAAATTAATCCAAAAGATGTACTCACAAAAAAAATGGTTACAAGAAAACCTGCTGCAAAAATCAATAAGCCTTGTTTAAACCTTTCTTTGTTGATCGAGATATTTCGTAAGGAGAATCCGAAAATATTTCGATTCTTTTTCCAGAGTTTTTTTGAAAAATAATTAACCAAAAGCTGTTGGAATAAGTTAATAGTTAATATTAATACTCCAATTGCTAGAATGGTTATAAGAAAGTATACCGATGAAGAAATATAGAAATTATGAGAAATAGTTGATCTAGGAATGAATAATATTAAAGCTATTAATGCTAATGTAACTACTGAACTCGCTACAAAAAAGATTATTTGACGTGTTCTTGGTATTAGTTTCTTTTCTTTGATTTTTTGATCTGAAGAAGTATATCTTTTCATCCGACTTATGAGAAGAGAAATGCTAAACAATACAATTAGTGAACTATAAATAATTAATGAATAGAGAATTGCACTCCCTGAAATAATTATTGCAGATGTTGAAAGTGATGTTAGAAATCCAATTGAAGTATATCCAAAAAGTATTATTGGAATTGCTAGAGATAATCCTAATATAAAACCAGTTAAAGCAAAGATAAGTAAAAGCACTAATTCTGATACAAAGAATTGATTCCGAGTTATTCCTCGTGTCTTAAGAAAACCAGTTATTTCTATTTTCTTAGAATTCAAAATTCGATTTTCATAATAAATAGAAAAACATAGGAGAAACACAAATGGTAGAGCTAAAAGAGATAGTTTTAGCTGCTCAATGCGAAAGAGCACATAAAAACTTTCATAAGAAGAACTTGTTATTCCCATCATACGTAATTCGGTGAGTAAGGGTGTTTT
>JAHLVW010000096.1 GCA_019058275.1 Candidatus Heimdallarchaeota archaeon | reverse complement strand
GTAGCTCACGGTACTTGCAAAATGAAGCCCAGTAACTGATCATCTTAGGTTTTTCTTCATTAGCTTTCTAACTTTATAAATATTTAAAGAAAATAAAAGGAAAATAATTAGGGAACTGTTCTTGTCACAACTCAACCTCAGTAAAACGGAGTTTATTGCTTATCTCGATTGCCCCCTTAAATTCTACTTGTTGAAACAACAAAACCTCTATACTAAACAAGGACCAAGAAGTAATATCTTGAGTAAATTTTACCGTATCCCTACTCAAAGAGGAATTAGAGCCCATACACTCCTGAAAGAATTTTATGGTAATTATGGTGATGATCTCCAAGTAGGTAATCCTCCTCCAGAGCAAGTTCTGCTTGATCCTGTTCTTCGTTTGTTTTGGGATCAAGAAACTCATCGCTACGAAGTTGAAGGCGAGTATTGGTATCCCTTTGCTTTAGAATACTATTTGACTACTCAAACTATGCGGGGAATTATCGACCGGATAGATCAATTGGATGAACACACTTGTCGACTGGTAGAATACAAAAGCTCTCTCAAGGGAAGCTTCCTTAACGAAGAATTATTGTTCTACGCTCTCCTTGTTTCAGAAAATCTAGAATTTCAGCAGCAATACAAGAAAACAGTAACCCAAGGAGCAGTTTATTATTACGATACTGGAGAGTGGATTACTCGAGAGATTACCGAGGAGGATATCCTTGAGTTTAAAGACTATTTGCAGACCATTCGAGAAGATATTATGACCGGTAACTGGACTAAGAGACACCAATGCAAGCTTCAGAAACACGACTGCTTTTTTGCTACTGTTTGTACGAAAATTCCTGATGCTTTGTTGAGAGAATCCTCTGAATAATTTTACTAACACCATTTACTCATTCTTTGATCTCTGTCATGCCTATGGTCATGAGGATATTTTTTTCGAAAAGTTTTGCTAGATCAAAAGTAATTTCTTCCTCATTTGAATTATACAAGAGCCCGAAATACGTTGTTCTTAGATCATTTACAAAAGCTTCTAATTCGTTTGTAGTTACTTGCCGATAATGTTTTTGCAAGTCAAGTTTTTCTTCATCTTTATTTTCCTGTTCAAGTTCTGGTTCCTTATCCGTCAGCATTTGTATTATGGATTTTGTTTCACACAGGAAATCCGCAAATTCCTTTTCAAAGTCAAGTTCTTCCATACTTGTTCTCATTACTCGCTTCATTCGTTTTACGAATGGGTGCTCAACATTTACTTGATACTTTCTCTTCTCACTTATTAAAATTCCTTCTTTTACTAGGTCACCTAGTTTTACCCATAGTTGAGTGTTCTTCCAGGGAAGGATCAGTAACAACTCTTTTTTCGTGTATGCTTTGATTTCTCCTGTGGCCATTATTTTCTCTAGAAGCAATTTTGTTATTTTGAAGGTATTCAGATAATCTTTGCTAGCCAAAGTTCTCATTACTTTGATTGTTTGTTCTGTGAACGCAGTATTTGTTATTTGATGCTCAATAATTTCTTCTTCTAAAGCATTAAGTAATTGTTCCAGTGACTTTTCGTTTTCTTTATTCATTACCCCATTACTCCTTAATTAAATGTGAGATCAAAATCTCCTCCAGAATTTGCCGGTTTATACATAAATGGTTGAAAATAGCTTTTAGCTTGCTCATAGGTTTCACGAGTAGCGTTAATTATTCGTTGTTTTTGCTTGTGCGATAATTCTTTCCACATATTATTTGCTACTACAGCCCAAGCACAATATTTTGTACCGTTTACTGTAACTGTTACCTCATCTTTCCAAGTAACATCATTAAGCAGTTTTTTCAAATTTTTAATCAGGTGTTCCATTGCTTTTTCGATTGTTGTTTCTTGTTCGCTTCCATTATTCTCATGCAAAATTCGTTTCTTTAGGATAGAGTCACAGTTTCTGGTTAATTCCTCGTATGCTGGTAAATTTGCTTTCAGAAAATAAATAGGCATATGTTTTCGTAATCGAGTGCTTAGTAGCATATCAGGAGTTATTCTTTCATCAACGATCGATTCTATGGTTGTGGCAATAGTTGCTGTTTTGAAGCATTCTTGATTATCAAGGGAAAATCCGTATACTCCCCCTGTAGTCTTCTTGTGGCAAATTCCTTCTAGGCCATCCCAAGGAAAGTCTAATTCACTACATTTCTCATTGTACTTATCTGATATTTTTTTGAATGCACCATTTACTATTGTGTTACCACTCGAGTAACTAGTGTATAAACCATATGGTTTCAGATGTACTTCTTCGAGATGTCTTGATCTAAAACGATTAGGCATCTCGAATTTATGTTCCTCCATTATTGGTTTAATGATCTGCCACATTTCTTTTGCTGCTTTAGCGTCTAATCTGTTCCATTCAACACTTGTTAATTGTTCTTTTGACCTTAATTTTCGTTGTAATATCAGAATTTGTTTTGTAATTATCTCAAGTGATTCTCTTATCACTCTTTTGTTCGCAAAATCTCGAAGTTCATCCAAAGAATACCTTCTACTCCATAATAATCTAAAAGCATAATCATAACTAGCAACAGAAGTATGTCTAAGTGCTCCTGCAGCACCTATTTGGTGTTTAGTTGGTTGAACACTAACCAATGGCTCATCTACTAGTAAGATATCTATATGTGGGTGTTTCCCTTTCAATTGCTCATTCAGATCATAATAAAGATCTTTATCTCTTACCACTAGGAATTCTACTTGACACAGAAATCCAAAAATGTTAGCAGTAGACAAAGTATCAATGTCAATGATTAACTCTTCATCCAAATCAAAATCATATAGTGACAACCCATATTTCTCGTAAAAATAATTCGGTTCTGGATCATCTCCAGTAATGATCTTGTAATTCCTTTTGTATTCGTGAAACTTTTCTTCTGAAGCTATTACACCATATGCTTCACTTTTCTTGTCGTAAAATAATTTGAAAAAAGAACTACAATAATCGCAAGTCATTATCGAGCTCCCAACTAATGGTAGGCAGCCCCAACCAAATTTTGGTAAGGGTTTGTTACAGAAACAACACCTGTACGTTTGAAATGGTATTATTGGTGAGAAAAGATAATGACTATCCCTTTCTTCTTCGTTCCACCAAAGGGATATGTCAGCTACTTTTTCTGCGAAATCCTGAAGAGTGGGAAACGTGTGTAATGCTCTAGAATTTCGCTTTATCAACCACTTACAAGCAGTTAATTTTGGAGTAATTTTCTTCTTCACACGTAAAATATCTAGTTGAAATCCTTTTGAATATAATTCTTGCAAGAAAGTGCATTCTCTTGTAAACCTGTTCCAATTTTCACAATCTTTACAAGTATAGAATAAATACTCTGGCCAAGTCATTTCGTAAGGTATATGTAACTTAATTTTCCTACTGAACCACTGGAAAAGTCTGGTTCTGATTTTTTTGCTTCTCCTCATTCTTTTTAACAGATCAGAAGCAGTACTCACTGGTAAATCTACAAAATTAGCAATATCAAATGTTGTTGCTGGAAAAAGGATGTTGGAACCATTTTGATAAAAGAAGTGCTTATTGTCTTCTTCTTTTGTTGATGATGCTAAAATTGCTCTCTTCGTGATATATGTCAAAATTATATTTTCAAGCTGATTTTTATCTTCACTTTGTACTTCCATTTCATCCTGTACTATTTTAACCACTCTCAGATCTTGTTCAGTTTCGTTCTTAGTTGATTGCGTTTCTCTTGTAATCTTGAAGGAAGCTTACTAATGAGAAATTCAGGTAGATAGGTACTAATGTTTTCAAGTAATTCTATAATGAGAACATTGTAATCTGAATTATCCAAAACTGTTAGTGTTCGATTTTCTGCATCAGTAAAAGTACCAACTAAATCTTTTGCTAATTTCTGTGAAAGTTCTTTTTTGTGTTTTCTTAAATAATTAATCTGTTTCTCAAGCAATTTATTTTCGTACGCATTGTTTTGTTGATTTTCATATTCATTGTCTTTTCCTAATGTTACTTCTTGATCTCTTTTCTGGTTAAGATATTTGGAAAACTCTTGAGATACTAACAGTAATAATTCAACGTTACTATTGCGACTAAGATCTAATTTTATCCTTACTTGATTATTTATTGATTTACAACAAGTTTTGCTGTCCTCTTGAAGTTCTTTTAATATTGAGTAAATCGAGTTATGGTGTATTTTTATTTTCTTAGCTGTTATTCTTTGATTAATAAATAGAAGCTCGTTCTCTTGTATTACTAAGCAACTAGCTAAATATAATAGAATTAATTGATGCGTTTTTGTTACTTTATTGAATGCTCTCTGCTGTGTATTAAAAATCTCTTCATTATTCATCAGTAAATGATTTCTGGCACTATCTTCAATTAACCTATCAACTGCCTCTTGCTTAATTTTAAACACCAATGAGATATTGTTACTATCTAATTATAATGAAAAATTTACTTTAAGAAGAGCTAATTTTTAATTAATCTTGGTCTTCATTAAGTAACATTTTTAATGACTTGATTTCATTGTGCTGTTAGTCTATAATTTTAGCTCTGATGAGTATTGAAATAGAAAAAAATGATTTTGTAAAAACCAATTAATTCTTCTTTTTTGTTCCTTTTTTTCTCAAAAAATTGTCTGGTCTTGGTAAGTTATATATAAAATCTTTGCTGATCCTGACACCCACCAAAATTACTCTAAAAAGCAGTAAGGAGAAGCCTTCTTTTTGTTCTTTTTCTTTCTAAAACTGTCGGGTCTTTTTAAAGTCTGTACCACTTTGGTCACCCGCCAACTTCACCCTTAGAAAAATCCTTCTAGACGCGTATGGGTAACATTTTTAGCATCTAGACGTCTAAGAGCTGTCAGTTACAAAAGCTAAAGCTCAAAGATGAGTATTGAAATAACAAATCTTTTTCAGAATCTTCTTTTTCTTCAGGAACTAGTTACAAAAGCTAAAGCTCAAAGATGAGTATTGAAATGGTGTAATCATCTTCTTCAAGTGCTTCATAG
>JAHLVW010000095.1 GCA_019058275.1 Candidatus Heimdallarchaeota archaeon | reverse complement strand
TTTGCCTTCAAAATGAATTTCACTATTGTTGGCATCCTCAATAATCTCGATAATGCCTTTCTATTGAATGGGCTTTCAGTTGATATTTTAGATTGGACATCGAATATCAAATCCTATCGTTATTGTTATACTCCCCTTGAAAAATTCTTTACGACTAGCTTGTTTCTAGCTGAAATAGCTAATTCATATCCTTCTTTGTCTGCTGGAAGAGCTGTTATTGTTGATTTTGATTACGTGAATGAAGCAATAAAGGGTAGCAAAATAAGCAGATACTTATCTCAATATCAAAAGACTCTGACCTCACTTGAGCAATTAGCTTCAGATCCTCAAGAAACTTATACAATTGGTTTAGATTTATATGATGCATTAACCACTTTTCGAAACAATTGGATTCAGAAAACAATCATTTTACTATCCCTAACTTTTCCATTGATTATTTTGCTTTCTTTCCTTTGTTATGAAAGTTTTAACTACAATCAAAAGGAATATCTGGCATCTTTAGGACTATTACAAACTCTAGGGATAAGTAAGAAAAACCTATCTCGAATTGTAATTATAGAAGTGGTAGGTATTTTCTTTTTTAGCTTGATTATTGGCAATCTATTTAGTGTAGTAATTGGCTTGCCTTTATCTTACCTTCTTGGTACTAGTTCGTTTCAAGAATATTTTTCCTTTATTACAACACCGTTGTTTTTATTTGTGATATTAACCTATTCGATTATTTATCTTATACTAGGATTAGTTATTGAATTAAGAAAAGTTAGAAGAATTCCTTCAATAAAATCAATTCCTTTTGCATATCATGAGAGAAGTTGGTTACAAAAATTCTTCTCAATACCAGAAATTATGCTGAGTATTCCTGGTGTAACAGCTACAAGTATAGGTATTTTTGTTTTGAGATTTACATCTGAAGCTCCACCTTCATATGCATTCTTACATGATATTGCTTGGGGGTTGGTTTTCTTTGGAGCTGTAATGATTACTCTAGTAGTATTTTTCCTGATTTCACGGTTAATTGTTTTACTATTTTCTTGGTTGAGTAAGCAATCTTGGAGCAAGAAGAAGAATCTCTTTATCTTTTCTTTAAAGAATATCAAGTTTAACAATAGTTATTACAAAACGATAATTTCTTTTATATTAGTAATTGGGATTGGTCTCATTCCAGGAATTATTCTAAAGCCCTCTATAACCAATCATTTAGCTATTGAAAACACCTTATCCACTGGTGGGGCTGATTTAGCTATCATATCTAGGAGTTCTAATTTCCTTCCATCGCAAATCGAAGTCCTGAATATCTCTGGAGTAGAAAAAACAACTTTACTAACGACTTCAACTCTAACTCTTGAAAGAGATACTTTTTTTGGAGAAAAGCAATATACTGTACCCATTCTGTGTGTTCATAATCAGACTGAACTTCTTGAAACTATCGATTTATCAACTTTAGAATATGGATTTACAACAGATGATATTTTAAGTTTAGAGCAGAATCTATCATTTCTAATGTGTAGAGATTATGCTGTAAAAAATGGTTATAATGATGGATTGGAATTTACAAATGAGTTATTTGGGGATGTAACAGAAAGCATTTCTTTAAATTTTATAAACAGTTTCAATTTCTTCCCACTTTTACCACAACCTAATAGAAATCCTCTCATATCAAGTACTGTCCAATTCTCATTAGTTATGAATTTGGAAACAAGCTCTGCGTTAGAAGATTCTTTAGTTTTACCATCTATTACAAAGACTTATTCTATGTTAATTAAAACAAATTCAAGTGAGATCGTTACTTCCATCAAACAACAAATTAATCAAATATCTCCGAATGTAGAAGTTTTGGATATTAACTCAATCACTAATCAGAATGATTTAGAAAGTATTAATTTCACCATAATATTTCTAGTATTTAGCTCAATAGTTTCTTTTCTTATAATAATACTTTACAGTTACATTACAATTACAAATATTCTGAAGATTAGGACAAAAGCAATTGAAATTGAGTATACAATTGGAATCTCAAAAAAACAAATTCTAAGGGGATTTATTCTTGAAATTAGTATTGTTGCAATAGTTCCACTTGTTATTTGTTCGATTTGTGGAATCTTTTTTGGAAAACTAATCGGAATATTTCTAACAAGTAATAATCAAACCTATTCATCATTTAGTCTCAAATTCACAGGTCTATTTGTATTGGCAATAATTATGGT
Organism: Candidatus Heimdallarchaeota archaeon; assembly: GCA_019058275.1. GTDB lineage: Archaea > Asgardarchaeota > Heimdallarchaeia > JABLTI01 > JABLTI01 > JABLTI01. The sequence continues at coordinate 14,202 of JAHLVW010000095.1, read as the reverse complement.
TGTGAGTTCGCTAACAATAGGATGGCTATCGGGAATAATTCCTAGAATTAACAAGTACAAATTGGTGAAAGAAGTATGAAAAGGAGGAAAGTTAAATGGTACTAAAGAAAATAACAAGCTTGAGAAAAAATGGTTTTCTTATTCTTTTTAGAACTTTTCTAAGAACAAATAGAAAACGTTTCTTCCTTACTATTCTAACTGCATCTTTAATCTTTATACTTTTAACCACCTTTTCAGTTGTATGGTATAATAATAGGGAGCAAGCTTTTCAAGAATATCATCAGAGAAATGATTGGTATGATGATGCATCAATTAGTGTTTATATATCAATAGTTACTTCCGGAGAACCTGATTATTCTCTCTCTGATATTACTGAATTACTAAATTCTATGAAAAGCACTCTAAACAGTATTGCTCCAAATTTGATGACAGACAACTATTCCTGGTTATATGCTTTTCAAGTATATGAAAATCGGTATAATCCAATTCTCGATAATGCATATGGTTATTATACATTCTCTGATGTAATGTATCAACTAATTCTGGGCAATCTCATTTCAGGACGAATGCCAGCCAATATGAGTGAGGTATTATATTATACTGAATATGATTCATCGCCTATATTCGAGATAAATGATACTGTCAATCTAAATACAGCTGGTACTATGTATCCAATAACAAATCAGCAAGTAACAATTGTTGGGATTGTCTCAAATTTAGATGTTCTTTTCCATCAAGCGGGTTATTCTGCTGATATCCCTAATTGGGAAGACTATATTGACCACGAGGAATTTGATGAATTTAAATTGAAAGGAAAATTTATTTCAAAGCAGGAGTTCTTCTTTGAGTTTATCAATAATTTTCCGATTGTTAGTAGTATAAAGGGTATTGCAATCGACATTAATTATAATGATTTAGCTCTTGAATCAAAAGAGCTCATTCACTATTTTGAAGAGTTTTCGGATTTTCATGGTCCTTGGAATCGCTTTAGCCCATTTCTTGATCTTTCTACAAGATTGAATTCATATCATGAATATTGGCTTCAAGAAACGAATCGTATTTTGTTGCTTAGCTTGCCAATTATTTTCTTACTATTACTTCTAGTATTTGATATATCTAATATTGATAAAAGAGTCTTTGAACAATCAATACTTCTCTTAAAAAATCAAGGTTTAGAGGATAAAAGAATTCGAAAAGTTATACTGCTTGAAAAGAGCCTTTTTGTTTTTTGTAGTATATTCATGGGAATGTTGTTAGGGATTATTATTGGTCTAGTAATTCTGTCAATTACTTGGAAATCAGTTATAGGTATGAATATCTTTGCTGGTTTGGGTGAGTCACTATTTATTATTCCAACTGTGATTCTAATGTTGGCTCTCTATATTGGTGGGTACTTATTTGATAACAAACTATTAAAGATGCTTAATCGCTCTAAATCTGAATTATTCAAAAAACAAAGAACAAAGAGAATAAGGAAGATATTTACTTTCATTGAAGTTATATTGTTACTACCCAGCTCACTTTGTATAAGTATAGGATTTCTTGGTTTATTTCTAAGCTATATAGGATATCGGTCCCCTGTTACAATTTATTCTACAACTATTTTATTTACTAGTCTAATCTATTTTGGCTTCTTAGTGTTAGGAATAATCATCTTCCTTTTGATATCCAAACTAATTGTAAAATTATGGAGCTTTATTGGGAAGAAAATTTGGGTTTTGAAAAAGAATTTGTTTACTTTCTCGCTGAAGAATTTTTCAATGAGCTATATGCCATTTCGTAACATCGTACTTAGTTTGATGATTTTTGCCTTAGCAGTTACACCAGGATTAATTTTAAATAAATCTTATCCAAGACATTTCGAATATGAATCAGAATTACGGTCTGGTTATTCAGATCTTGTTATCTCTGATTGGGTTGCAAATCAAACCATTAGAGAAAGTATCATGGCTATTGATGAGATTGAATATTCAGCAGAAGTTAGTAAGTGTCATTTTGAATTGCTAATTGATCCCCCACTATTAACTAGAATTCAAGTGTCGATATTAGCTATTAATAATATTACTGAATTTATTCAAATCATCAGTTCAAATGATTTCATAGATGAATTATATTGCTCACTTGAAGCTATAATTGCTTTAGAGGTAGATAACACATATCTAATGGACTACACATATTCAAAGAATAATGGTTATGATAAAGATGAAATCCTCTACAATGATGATTTCACATCTACATATTATGAGCGGTTTCCACTAAATTATATAGCAAGTTTCAAATCATTTCCTCTTCTAAGTTTGCCTGATAATGGTAAAATGTTTCAGAAAAATATCATTCAATATAATCTAGTAACAAATTTCAATACTTTAACCCATATTAAAAGCACTGCTATGACTGAACCAGTAGAAGAGGAAACCTATCTCTTGCTAAAAATAGAAGATAATGCTAACCTCACTACAACCAAAGAACAAATCTATCAAGAAACAAATCTAAATGCATTTGATAAAGAGCATTTTGCTGAACAGATTAATTTCCCATTCATATTCTGGAAACAAAATATCGCTATTCTTAACATTATTCTTTCAATAATGATACTTTGTATGTTCTGCTACTTTTTAGCAAGGAATGTTTATCTGCAACGAATAAAAATCATTGAGTCAAGTATTCGAGTTGGAGCTGCTAAAAGCCAGCTTCTGTTGAGTTTCTTGTTTGAATTCATTGTAGCATCGTTTGTACCAATACTCATTTCAATAGGTGTGGGTTTGGGTTTATTAGCAATCCTCATGCCAATGCTGTTTAACTTTCCAGTCCCTTATGCAAACTTTTCATGGGGTGGAAATTGGCTATATATTTTCTTAATCTTTCCTTTAGGATTGCCACTATTGCTAACTTATTTCATAGGATTATTCCCACAAATTAGAAATTACAAACCAATAAAAGAGGAGTAGAAAAATGATTGAATGCTTTGACTTGATAAAAATCTATGAAGATGAACAGAGACAATTGAGAATTCCAGCACTAAGAGGTTGTGATTTTCAAGTGAAAAAAGGTGAATTGGTTACTTTTATTGGTCCCAGTGGTTCTGGGAAGACTACTCTTATCAATATTCTAGCAGGGCAAGAGACTATTTCTAGTGGAACAGTGAAGGTTGATGGAATTAATCTTGAAAAACTATCTATTAGGGATTTGTCTTCTTATCGTTTGAAAAAAATCAGTCTAGTGGATCAATTCCCTGAAAGGAATTTATTTCTAAATGTAAAAGTTAAGGAAAATCTCTCATTGTATAGTACTTTAGATAAGAAGGATCTTACTCCAACAATTGAGCAAAGAAACAAGCGAATCATGAATGATTTAGGCATTGATCATCTCACTTCAAGATTAGCTAAGACTTTGGCAGGAGGGGAGATGATTCGAGTAGCTATTGCTTGTGCAATTGCTAAGAAAGCTCCAGTTCTATTATGTGATGAGCCTACTGGACAACTAGATGGTGAAAATACTAAGAAAGTTAAAGATATGCTATCCAAAGTTTCCGAGAAATACCACACTACTGTCATTGTTGTTACCCATGATTTACGGTTTCTTGAAGGTGTTGATAAAACCTATATCATTAGAGATGGACGTGTCTCAGCGATATTGGAGAAAGAAGATAAAACAGACCAAACTGAATTTCCATTGAAATTTAAGAGGCATATTGATTCATCAAAAAGCATACGAATCCCCGAGTTAATTTACAAAACACTGAAATTTGAGGACAATGTTCAGCTTGAAATGAATGAAGAAAGTCAAGTTACCTTAAAACACCCAAATAACATCGTCCCTGAGAAAGTCACGTTAGAAGAAAAAACGAAACTTAGAAGAGAACTCATTCTAGAAAATTTACAAAATGACTATCATAAAGAACAAGATATTATTATTGAAACTAAGAATCTTTCAAAAACCTACAGGCCATTAGGAGGAGATGTACAAGCTTTATCGGACATCAATTTAAGTGTGCATTCGGGTGAATTCATCTTCATTGTCGGTCCTAGTGGTTCAGGAAAAAGTACTTTGCTTAAAGTCCTCACAGGTCTTGAAGGAGAATCCAAAGGTGAAATATTTCTTTTGAATGAACATTTTACTCAATTCTCAGATAATGAAAAAGCATATTTCAGAAGGAATCATTTTGGTATTGTTATGCAACATGGTAATCTTCATCCATTTTTGACTGTCGAAGAAAATCTCTATTTAAAAGATGTTTTTGCTTTTAAACAAAAGAAAACTCAATTAAATAAAGACAATTTTTCCAAACTCTTAACTCTCTTTCACATTCTTCATCGTCAAAATTCATTTCCATCAGAGATTTCTGCTGGGGAATTGCAAAGAGCTTCCCTTGCTGTATCATTTTATAAATCTCCAAAGATATTTGTTTTTGATGAACCAACTGCGAATTTAGATTCCGACCTAGCAAAACTTGTCATACAGAATTTATTCCAACTACATCGAGATCAAAAGAAAACAATACTGCTTTCAACACATGATATAAATCTAATTCAAAAAGGAATGCGAGTTATCGAGCTTGTTGATGGTAAAATAAATCGGGATGGAATACTAAAAGAGGAAAATTGAGTTCTTTGCTAAGAGCATAGCACCCTTATCATACTTCAAGATAATCCATTACTTTGGAGTTGAACTCGAGCACTTTTATTTGGTCGTATGTAATATTTGAGAATCTATAGGTAAAACTCCAGAAAGCACTATCCAAGGAAATGACTGCATTGAAATTACTCTTATTGTAAACAATTCGTACGACATGCTTTATTTTCATCTTCTCAGCATAGTGTTGGTAGAACTTCTTCATATGTTCAATCTCGTTTGTGTTTGCGAAGACTATGATATTCTTCAACCCTCTTTCAACAAAATCCATCAGTGCTAGATGAGAGGGATTTAGTTTCGGATCCAAATTCTTAAATTGGAAATTCTGAAAATCGATCGAATTAGTAACATACTTTCCTAACGGGCTCAAGTAGTAGGGTCCACTGGACTTATCACAATTGACCAACCCTAGGTATTCCCCAACGTTTGATAGCACCTTCCCAATAACCATCTCATTGAAGGGAATGTATGCTCCTCTTCGAATAATGTCCGATTGAATCAAATTCTTGATATCTGTTGTATGTTTTACTACCTGCGATCCTAGGTTTGTCCTCACTTCGTTTAGTTCTGCCCCGGGGTTACGCAACAGATACTTTAGAAAGATCTTGAATGGCAACCAAGTAAGGAAGAACGAGGTTAGCGGTTGAATGATTGATTGTCCTTTCTTCTTGTTCTCTAACACGAACCTTCCATAATTCGTCAATGAGAAGTACTCGACATTTGCTTCGGGATCCAGTCTTCTCTTTATGATGCCTATGTGCTGGAATAGGTTAAAGATCGTTTTTGCCACATCACTTTTGTGTCCTAGTATTTCTCTGCCATACTCAGCAGTTATTTCTTTCATTTCCAGTATTTTTTCTATCAATGGTTCTATATACCTTAGTTCTGCAAAGGCTGTTCCTGTAGCCTCTAGGTATGCTTGTACGGCAACATATTTCGGTAATATCATTCTTTCTTCCCTTCTTTCATACGCGCTGTGTTTGTTATAAAGTCATAAAATATAATTTTTGTTCTAAAAAACATAATTTTAGTGATTTTTGTTTATATTTTTATTAAGCGATTTATTTACTAAGATATTTCTTCCAAACTTTTTTCAACTTTTTAAATTCTGCATAAGCTTTATCTCTAAAATCTTTATTTTCAATATCCGTAATTGCATTTTCAAACAATTTCAGATCTTCCTTACTCAAGGGTTCACTCTTCTTTCTTACTTCAATAAATCTTTTTAGTGTAAAATATTCTACTCTTCTTAAAGTTAGGTGACGTGGTTCTTTGCTAAGCAAATGATTTCTTAGTGCTTGAAATGTTGCATCCCATTTATGTTGACCTGTATCTAAATAAGGTGGTTGTTCATTTTTAATATTCCAATCTCTATAATATACTAAATGATATCCCCTATTTGCTTTATCAAATAAATCATCACTTTTTAGTAAAGTATAAAATTCATCCTCCTTTTTATAATCAGACAGCTTTATAAGTCCAAATGCTATAGAAAGTTTCACAAAAACATCTTTCTCAATATCATCAGCTATTAATAATTTTCTCTTAGCTTCTTTGATAGGTAATCTTCCTATATAGTACATAATATGGTTTCTAATTGCTAAATTACTTTTCTCATTACTATGGACAATTTCCTCATAAAAAGACCACAAATTATCTAGTATAATCCTCAAATATTCTAAACTTTTTATTTTCCAAATAGATTTTATTAATCTATTAATTTCCCACCGAATTTCATATCCCAAATATTCCTTAAATGGATAATCTTTAGTATAACTACACTCAATGAATTTTTCTGCAATTAAATATTCCATAAATTGTTCATGAATAAACCCATTTATTTCATTTGTATAAGGTTTTATATCTAGAAGTGAGGTAAAAGCCTGTTTGGAAATTACACTAGGTAAATTCGAATCAATTTTGCTCAAATATTCAGAAATTTTTTCTTTATTAACAAAATGAATTTCTGATTCAAAGCGACTTTTATAAAAATACCAAGCAGTGAATTTCAAAGCATCCAAAATATCGCGTTTAATGCTTTCTAATTCGTCATCTCCTGCCCTAATAATCTCTCTAATTATCCATTGATTTATGAACTCGCTATAAAGAAAAACTATATTAATTTTATCTAATGGTAATTTTATACTTGGTTCTTCAATTAGCATTAAAAACATCATTATGAATAATGGACTTTCAAAAATATCTCTTAATTCATCATTATCAAAATAAGAATCATAGATCTTTTCATATAATTTTTCTTTATTTCGAATTCTACAGTATTCTTCTATATAATTCCAAGCTTTCTCTTTGTGCCAAGGTAAAAGCTTGATAATTAAATCACATTTATCATCTATACTAAGTTTCTTAACAACTTTTTCCGCAAATCTTGTCCTTATACACAATACAAAAGGTTCTGCGAAAAATAATGAAGAATTTATCAAGTCTCTATCTAAAGAGGAAGGTATTTCTGAAATTTCATCAAATCCATCTATATAGAATAACCGAGTAATTTTTGATTCATCTAATAAGGGATAAATCTCTTTCCCAATATATAATTTGAAATATTCATTATTAAATTTATTATAATCAAAATGATATGATGTTCCCCTTCCTCTTAATGAAATATATATTGGAATTTCAGTAGATTTGTCATTCAAACATTGTTCAGCATTCTCAATAAATGATTTTGACAATAATGTACTCTTTCCCAATCCAGGTTTTCCAATGAGCATAATATGTTGTTTACTTTTTCCAATATTACAATCTTGCAACAAACCACCTTTTTCAACACCACTTTGCACCTCATATTCAGGTTCTATAAAATATCCTTTATTAATTATATCATCTAAGGATAATGACAATGTGACAGTTTTTTGTCTTTTTATGGCTTTAACTTGTGACTCTAAGCATTTAGTATAAATAGCTCTAGTTAATCCCTTCAATCTACTCTCTAAATTTGGCAGTAAATCATCTTGCGTACTAAATTTTATAACCCAATTATCTTTATCGGCATCATAAACATTTGTAATAAAATCAATAACATTCCAAGAATCTACATAATGCGGAGAAACTAGAGTTTTTGCTTTATCTTCTGTAATTCCTTTTTTTTCTTTGATTTGTTTAATTGCTTTCAAAATTGTATTTCTATCTTGATCAGCTTTTTGATTTATACAAGGTATAATTATTTTGCCTAATTTAGCAGATTCATTATATTCAGTTTCAGTAATAGAAATATTTTCATCCAAAAAAAAGGTACCATATGATTTATCTATTAATAATATAATAATATCACATTCTTTAAGTGCTACAATACATGCTTCGTGAGCTGATACTGATGGTTCAACTGGATATCCTGTCTTTTCATATGCTATTACCTCAAATTTTCTCTTTTTTAAGTATGAAAAAACTGAGCTTCTCAAATATTTCAAATCTCTACCTGTGGAAATTATAGCAGCTTTCCATTTAGTAACTTTCATTTAGAATTCCCTCTTTTTCTAAAAATGAAAATATTTTCTAAATTGTCACTTATTCCTAGTATTCTTCGAAAAGAGATTTTACGTTCAAAAGTTTTTAATAATTCAAAGTTATGTGTATTTTCTAATAAATCTAATAGATCTTTTACTACATTCCTATTTTGGTTGACCCTACCTTTTCCTTTTCCAATAACTAGACAAAATATCTTTTCATTTTTAAGAACATAATTGATATTTCTAAAAACTAAATTCATATCATTAACATATTCTTCATAAATATGTTTTCTTCCTCGCTTTCTTCTAGCACCAATCTCATTTTCTAAACTTTTATTTAAATTTAATTTCGGAAAAAATAACCAACTTAATCTCATTGATTTAATATAGTCATTGATTCCTAAATATGGTGGTGATGTCATAACCATATCAACCGATTCTTTTTCTAAAAAATCAATGTTTCTGGAATCTGCTTCAAAAATATAATTACCGTTTATTTCCCATTGATTTGTTTTGTTTTTGATATTAATTTTTTTCCATTTTTTGTTATATTTCCTGTGAAATTGCTCCCTAAAGTTATTTACAGAACTATAAACCTTATCTATTTGTGCTGTATAGGCATTAATAGGACTCTTTTTCTCAAATAATACTTCAGGTTGGCAATTGTCAGTTATATGAGTGAAACTTTTTATTTGAGAGCAGCATCTATTAAGAATTGATGTTAAAAGAACTCTTTTGAGATGTTGTTTATTACTATTTTTCTCAATTTTAACAAATTTATACAACATAAGTAGTTCTTCTAAAGTTTTTTTGTGAAACCATTTCTCTAAATCATCTTTGTTTGGATGGAATATTTCTTTTGAGTTGAAACTATCCACTGCAAAATTTAATTCATTTTTTGTGTTTTCATACCATTTTTCATCTACATCTGATAAAGCTATGAATTTCCCCATCATAATTTCAACTGAAAAAGGATTTATATCTATTCCAATAAATTTTCTGTCTAATCTTGTGGCTTCTATTAATCCAATCCCTGCACCAGCAAATGGATCAAATACAATATCCTCTTCTTTTGTAAATGTCTGAATTAATATTGAAGGTATCTGAGGTACGAATGGAGCAGGATACCAATGTATAGAATTTATATCATTTGGAATAGAATTAATACCACGATAATCAAGAAAATCCCAATCAACGTCTTCCAGCTGTCTAATTTTGTTTAAAATCACTGTTTTAGATTACCTCCTCTATTATTTTTAGTTTTGGATAGTTTTTTTGAATGATTTCAATTCTATATATCGATATACTGTTAGGTAATATCTTTCGTATTCTACTTAAGAAATCATTTTGTTGAATTTTAGAAAAGAACACTTTCTTGTTATTTTTAATAAAATAATTTTTTCTTTCAGGAGTGAAGAATCCTAAAAGCATTGTTTCATCATTTTTAGAAGTTTCATAATCTTTTTCAACTACTTTGTTAAAATGAACAAAAAGTCGTTTCAAAGTTCTAATGCGTTTATCAACATAATAATTCATAATTGTATCAACATGAAATATTTCTGTACAAATTTCTTCTAAATCCTTTTGTACCTTTTCAATAATTTCGATTAATTTTGGTCCCTTCAATAAAACAAGATTCAAACAGTTGTATAAATCCTTTAATGCCATTCTCTTATAAATTGGATATGTTTTTTCATATTTTCTTATTTTTTCAAAAACTTCTCTTTCAGTTAAACGCCAATCTAATTCAGTTAATTTGTAATTTTCATCATTAGATTGGAATAATTCATCTAAACAATTTTTTAGCATAGTTTGTAAACTGAAATCACTTACTGAGCACAATATCATTTCATATAGTTTTTCTCTCAACTCCATCCATTTTTCTATGGATTCCCTTGAACTTTCAGAAAAATTCACTTGTTTTTTACTATCTATAACAAATGCTGTAGCTAGTCTTTCTGCTAGTTTTCCTGAACCTCCTATAATTCCCATTGCACTTGATGCACGAATAACATTGTCAATATTATCTAAATCAATATCTCCACTAATTAATGAAGATAAATAATCTTCTTTTTTACCTAGTACTAATTCTGCTATTCGAATAGCATCAATTCCCATTTTACGTGCTGTACTTGATTGCACAAAGTAGTTTAATTTTAAAGCTCGTCCCATATATATTTGTGTAAATTCTTTTCCTAAATCCTTTGAACTTGCTGTAATCAAATCATAAAAATAACTCTCATGATCAAAATTCCATTTCTTTTCCAAAATGCTCTCAAATAAATGTGCAAATGGGGGTGTTGTTATATCATGGTATAAACCAGCAATCATTAATTCTAATGAATCTTTATTATCAAGTTTTAGAGATTTTGAAGCAATGTTAGCTAGATGACATACTCCTAAAGAATGCTCATATCGTGTGACAGCTGTAAATGATGGAAAATTAAAAAATGGTATATTAGCCATACTTATTTCCCTTAAACGTAATAAACCTGGACAATCTAATAAGCTTGTAATAATTTTTGGAAATTTTATTTTGGAGTATAACCTGTCATAAATAAAACTCATTGAATTATACCTCAATATTAAATCTATTCTTCTTCCAATGATTAATTATTCCTAAAACAGATTCAAAATTTTCTTTTAAAAGAAATTTCGCAAGATTTAGCCAATCCTTTCTTTCATAAAAGCTTTTATAAGCTAAATTTATAAAATTGAATAATTTATTTATTGGTAATTCCTTTGATTCGTAAATGATTTCACCCCATGGTTTATCACTTTGAAGTATTTCTTCATACCAAAAGATGTTCTTTTTATTGTCAACATATATATCATATAATGGAGTTCCTGGATATATTTCTAGTGGATAAAAATGAGCATACAATAGGTTAAGTTTTGTTGAATATTCGATTGTATTCCTTATTGTATTTTCTGTTTCATATGGTCCACCAAAAATAAATGTTCCTGTTAATCGTAATTTCTTGACATATTTTCTTATCATATCACTTTTTTCCTTTACTAAATCTACACTATATTCTTTGTTTAAGAATTCAAGATTTTTTTGGGATACATTTTCAATTCCCAAGTTTATTTGTCTACAACCATTTTCATAGAGGGTTTTAGTTGTTTCAACATCTAATTTAGAAAAAAGATCTGGTCGGATTTCAAATTGCCAAAATAATTCATCACTTATTCTTCCTATACTATTTGAAAATTCGACAATTTTTGGATTTATCTTTTTGTTATTAATGAACAAACAATCATCATAGAAAATAATAGATTGAATATCATATTTACTAACTAGAAACCTAATCTCTTCTATAATATTAGATAATCTCCTTTTTCTATATTTTATACATTGGCCAGAAAAACAAAAACTACAATCAAAATAACATCCTCTTGAACCAATCACTGGCACAAATGGATAGTAAAATAAATCTCTTCTAATTGAAGGTTTATACGATTTCAAGACAAATTTGTCCCATGTAGGAAATAGTAGGTTATTTAAATTCCTTTCAAAATATGGCACAACATTTTCTTTCTTTTGTGTTTGAATTCCTTGTATTCCTTTTATTTCCTGTTTATGTTTCATACGTGAAAGTAATTCTACTATTCTTGATTCCCCATCTCCTTTTATAACAGCAAAAACCTTAAGTTTATCAAAAAACAGCCAATCTATCTGTGGTATTAATGTTAATGGTCCACCCATAATAATGGGCTTATAAGGACAAACTTCATTACAAGCATTTATGATTTCTATAATTGCTTTTAGTGTTGCAGTTGTACATGGCCCAATACCAATAGCATATTTAGGATTTAGACTTTTTATTTGCTCTTTTACAAATATTTTCAATTTTCTTAAGGAATCCTCAAAAAGATCTTGAATGACAAGAGAACAGTCCAAAACCTCAGGATTGAAATTTGCATTAATGAGAGATGAACATAAATAAGCTAAACCTAATGGTGGTACTATTCCGCTCCCAATTCTTCTATGATATGGAGGATTAATTAATAAAATATCGCATTTACTAATTTCCTCTTCCATTCCTATATCTTCCCACGTTCTTTCAAATATGAAATTTAACATTATTCTAATTAAATTCTCTAATAAAAACTTTTTCAAAAAAATTATATTTATAAAATGAGTGAAATAAGAGATGTTTTTTACTTTTACAACAAAGACTAAAACATCATAATGAATAGTTGTCAGTGATGTAATGAAGTATCTAATCATAAAAAAGACACTGAGAAGCTTTTAAATGATATGAAAACTCATTCTACCTAGAAACATTATACTTACTTCAATTGTGGTAATCCCGTAGAACTTGATTCTAAACAATGTTCAGGCTGTAAAAAAGAATCACTAAAGTGTTCAGTTGCAAATTAACTATCTCTTTTGATGATGAAACAGGTCAATGCTCACTCTATGAAGCAAAAGATTACTTATTACACATGCAAGAAGCTGTTAAAGTTATAGGTAAATGTCCTGCTTGCCTATAAAAAAATGCCTATAGAAGGGATTGTACCTGAAAAAGAACTCACTAGAAAGTGAATGATTCCTAATAAATTAATTAATGTTGATAATTATTATCTAATTAAAGTTATTTCCATTTGAGTTGATAACAATGATAAAAAAAGACTTTCTGAAACATCTAAAGAGCGCTTCAAAGTATGAAGCCGGTTATCGTAAAATACTAGCTGAACTTGTCAAGTTTCCGACTGTTGCTTATCGTGAACCTGAAGGTATTAGTGATTGTGCTAATAGTCTGGAATCTTATCTCAAGTCATATGGGTACAAAGCCAAACAGTACCCAACTGCTGAAGGACAAGCTCCTGTTGTTTTTGGAGAGAAGGATGTTGGTGCTGAAAAAACTCTCCTCTTCTACCATCACTATGATGTTCAACCTGAGGGTGACCATGACCTTTGGGATTCCTCTCCCTGGGAATTACATGAACGTGATGGTCGATTGTATGCTCGAGGAACTTGTGACGATAAAGGGGAATTTGTTTCCAGTCTTATTGCTATGCAAATGCTCGAAGATTCTCTTGGAAAACTACCTGTTAATGTTCGATTTGTTCTCGAGGGTGAAGAAGAAGCTGGTTCTGAAAACCTCCCATTATTCACCAACAAACATCCTGAATTACTCAAATCCGATGGTTGCATCTGGGAAGGAGCAGCCCTTTACCCAGCAGAAGGTGATAATCTAACAAAATTTGTTACTCCCGGTTCCCTTGTTTGCGGTCTGAAGGGGAACGCTTACTTTGAGATTACTACCAAAGATCCTCCCTTTTTCCCTAGAACTGACGTTCATTCTGGTAGTGCTGCTGCCACTCCTAATGCTGCTTGGAGTCTTATCTGGGCACTAAACACTCTCAAAGATTCTAACGAGAATATCCTCATCGATGGTTTCAATGAACTCGTTCGAGAACCACTGCAAGAGGATATCGATGTGATAAAGGAGCACAGTACTGAATTCGAAGAGAACTTCAAAAAAGACTATCAATTGGATAGGCTCCTCTTGAATCGTACCGGTGTGGATCTTAAAACGATGTTAAGCTTACAACCCTCTTTATCCATCTGTGGTTTGAAGAGTGGTTTCCAAGGTGAAGGATCCAAAACTATCGTTCCAGCAAAAGCGATGGCTAAGGTTGATTTCAGATTAGTTCCTAATTTAACTAAGGAAAAAACTCACGAATTATTGCTCAAGCACTTCGAAAAGCATGGAATCGATTATTTAGATGTCAAATTGCTTCCTGGCTATGATCCAGCTAAAACCTCTGTGAACCATCCTTTTGTTAAAATTCTGAGGAAAATATTGAAGGAAATTCTTGACCCACAACCAGTTTATACTGTTCCAATCGCTTATGGTTCTGGTCCTGCTTACCTTTTCACTGAACACACTGGTCTTTGCATGGCAGGAAATGGCGTTTCAGGTCTAAATGGCCATGCACCTAACGAGAATATTCCAGTAAATTCCATCCATCCAAGTTTAGCTTTACTTGCTGTAATAGCTCAGTATTTTGCAAAAGAAAATATAACCTAGAAGAGATTTCCTTTCTCTTCTTTTGGTAATAATGGTTATTGATTCACTCATAACCAATC
>JAHLVW010000094.1 GCA_019058275.1 Candidatus Heimdallarchaeota archaeon | reverse complement strand
CTATTTCAGTAGAGGTGATGAAAGAATCTTCGTCAGAACAAAAGCAGTAATTGGTAGAAGTGTTCAGAACTGCCACCCACAAAAAAGTGTTCATGTAGTCAGCCAAATTCTAGATGACTTTCGAAAAGGAAAACGAAAGACAGCAGAATTTTGGATAGACTTAGATGAGCAAAAAATATACATACGTTACTTTGCAGTTCATAATAAAGAAGGTAAATATCTAGGTTGTTTAGAAGTATCCCAAGATATTACTGAAATCCAAAAGATAGAAGGACAAAAACGATTACTTGATTAATAAAAACTTAAGAGTGAAGATGAATTAAAAATCGTCTTCTTCTAATTTTTTTAAAGCACCTATAATTGCATCTGGTCCTGGTGATTGGATTTTTTTTCCATCAAGTGTAATGTTCTTTTCTTTTGTAGTAATCTTACCAATTTTAGCTATAGGTATTTTTTCAGTGGAGCTCTTTTTTAATTCACTAGCTTTTTCTTCAGTAGTTACAACTAATAACGTTCCTGATGAGATTACTCTGAATGGATTTACCCCTAAAATCTCACACAACTCAAGAGTTTCCTTCGTAAAAGGGAATTTCTCGGATTCCAATTCCAACCCACATCCTTCAGGAGCGATTGTCTCATAAGCTGCTCCCAGTATACCTCCCTCTGTAGCATCATGCATTAAACCGGGTTGGTAATTTTTGTTGATATCAAGTGCACTATCAACAATAGAAATTTCACTACCTAGTTTGATTAATTTCTCTAAAGTAGATTCTGACATCTTTTTTACGAGTTTCTCATATCCTTCACTAGCAATGATCCCTGCTCCCTCTTTCATACACCAACCGACGCATAACATTACATCTCCTTTGGTAATCTCTCGAGGAACATAGTAATCCTTAGGGACAAAACCCAACATAGCACCAGAAACAATCGGAGTATTAACAGATGAGGATATTTCTGTATGCCCACCTAGAACAGCAATGTTCATCTTAGAACAAACCTCACGTATGTCTTTTTGTATTTGGAATACTTGATCGGACGAGCTGTTAAGAGGAAGAATGATAATTGCATTGAAACCATATGGAATAGCTCCACTTGTTACTACATCATTTGCATTGACAACAACAGAATATCGACCAGGATTATGGGTAGGAAAGGTTATTGGATCAGTTTTAAACACAACATAGACCTTTTCTTTGCTACTGTAAAATTGTTGAGCTCTTTTAATAGCTTGAATATAATCTATAACAGCAACATCGCAGCCAACTTGTGGACCTTGTATAACACCTTGAATTCCCTTTATATCAGTAGCAATCAATTTATCCAACAGATCAATGGGTAGTTTGCCTTCTTCCAATCAAAATCCTCCTGAAGTGCTTCTAGCAAAAACAACAAATGCTTAATGCTATTAAAAAAACTATTCTCACTTAAAAGGATTTAAACAAAAGATTTGTCAATGAAAAACATATTATGACTTATAAGTTATATTAGGTGGGCTCATTGCAAGAATTTCTAAAACTACTAAAAGAACTGGACAAAAAATTGGTTTCAGTATATTTTGAGAAATTAAATGATGATTCTGTATTAGAGAAAACAGATTTTGTTAATGCTTCAGGTCATCGTTCACTGGTTATAGATTTATTATTAGAAGATATCATTATTGATTTTTTTAAAAAGAAAGAAATACCTTGCATAATTGAAGCAGAAGAGAAAGGAAGAACTGTATTAGCAAAAAATCCTGAATATCTAGTTATAGCTGATCCTTTGGATGGGTCAAACAATTATCGTAGAAGAATACCTTTAACATGTTATGGTATAGCAATTGCAAAACTTGAGAAAAATGATGCTTTCTTTAATGATATTTTGATTGCATCTTGCCGTTCATTTCATTCTAATGAATTCTATTATGCATTGAAAGGAAAAGGAGCATTTGATGAAAAAGATAACCCGATAAATCCTTCTAAGGAATTAAAATTAGAAAGAGCTATGATTGCATTTGATTTGGATAGAGCGTATCGAAATAGGGAAGATGTAGTTTCTACTGTATTAAAGGTTCTAAAACACTGTCGAGGGACAAGAAGATTTGGTGCAAACATATTAGATATTATATACGTTGCTTCAGGAAAGATAGAAGCAATGATAGATATTAGAGAAAAATTCTCTGCAGTACATACACCAGCCCTTTTCATTTGCGAGGAAAGTGGTGCAAAAATAAAGTCATTTTATAATACTATCTTCAATCCTATCCTAAAAGCTAATGAAAATATTAACTTCATTTTATGTGGAAGCCAAAAATTAATGGATGAAATAATGAAGAAAATGAAAGGAATTGACTAAAGGAAATTTATCCCATTAGTCAAGTTAATGAGAACTTTGTCCTGAAGGCATTTTTATTTTACCATCTTTTTTCATCATCATCGTAGCTTTTTGTACTTCTTCCATAGTTATTTTTCCTTCGTCTATTAGCTTCTTAATTTTGACATGACCTTCTGGTCCTTTTTGCATCATAGCTATAATAACCATTGGAGATAGTTCAATTTCTTCTTCTTCATCAAGGTAAGCTTCAACATCGATTGATTCTATTCCTTGGAATGAATAGTAAGTATTGTAAAGATCTGCGTAAATGCCTTCTTCCTTCATAAGCTCGTTATGGTTTCCCATTTCAATTAATTCACCATTTTCAAAGACAATTATTTTGTTTGCATCATGTATTGTTGATAGACGATGTGCGATTACAAAGGTTGTTCTGTTTTCGAATAGTATTCTTTGAGCGTTTTGAACCAATGACTCAGAATATGCATCTAATCTTGATGTTGCTTCATCTAGGATGAGGATCTTTGGATCAGATAACATTGCTCTTGCAATGGTAATAATCTGTCTTTGACCAGCGCTTAGTTGCTTTCCACCTTCACGAACCATCGTATTGTATCCTTCTGGTAATGCTTCAATAAAGGTATCAGCACCAATTATCTTACAAATTTTATAGATTTCTTCTTCAGTTGCATCTGGTTTACCATATTTGATATTATCAAGAACTGTTGCTGTAAACAGAAATGGTTCTTGTGGGATAAGCCCTAAAGATTGTCTTAGTGTGTTTTGTTGTATTTGACGAATTTCTTGATCACCAATTTTGATCGTACCCTTATCAACATCGTAAAACCTTGTAAGTAACATGCTAGCAATAGTGGTCTTACCAGCGCCAGTATGCCCAGCTAGGGCTATAGTTTCTCCTTCTTTCACATCAAAACTGACATCCTTGATGACATAGTTATCATCTTCATATGCAAACCAAACGTTCTCAAATTTGACAGAGTAATTTTCTTTTAATGGTTCTGCATCTGGTGCATCTTTTAGTGCAGGAGTAGCTTCTACTACATCCAGCACTCTGTCTAATGCTCCAAGAGAAGTTTGCAGTTGTGGGAACATCATTGAGAGATGTGTTACCGGTCTGAGAAACTGAGCAGCTAAAGCTGTTCCTAGGAAGATTTGTCCTATTGACATGTCAATTGCACCTCCAACCCAGAGAATAGCTGTAGTAACAAGTGCGCTTATTGTTGAAATAAGTGGCATCATAAAATTCATCATAAGCCCGAATTTCTTACTCATGTCGTAATGCTGTTGGTTTAAAACTCGCATTTGATTTGAGAGATTTTCTTCTTGATTGAATGATTTGCTTACAGCGACTCCAGCTAAGCTTTCAGCCATCTTACCAGATACAATACCAAATGCTTGTCGTATTTTTAAGATAATTCTTCTTCCTACAGTGCTTAATACTCCACTTAGCAATAATGCGAAAGGAATTGATGCTAAACAGATTAGTATTACTTGCCATCCTGCTAGCACTAAAACTAAAACGAATGTAGCGATAAAGAGGATTATTTGTACAGCTATTGTAATGAAAACTTGTATTCCTGTTGCTATTTCTGATGTGTCACCTGTTATTCTTGCTGTTACATTACCACTTTGCTCTGACTTTATGTAACTCATTGAGGAATTTATGAGCTTGTTATAAACAAGCATTCTAATATCATTTACAAGATATGCTCCTACTTTTGACAGAACTCTAGTTGAAAATGAATTTAGTATAAAACCAAGGATTCCAAATGAAATGTAGATAAGACTAAACATAATGGCTAAGTTCTTACCACTCATCTCGAGTAGATTTAGTCCAAAGAACATTATAGGATCTGTAATTCTAGGATCCACTGCATCGATTCCCTTTGATAGAATTAATGGATTGATTAATTGTGTTCCAGCATACACTAAGCTAAGAACAGCTGCTATAATTAGTAATCTATTGTAGTTCTTTAGAAAACCAGCTAAAGCTTTCAAGAGAACTCTTAACGGTCGTGTTGCTTTCTTCGTTTCTACAGCTAATCTTCGACCTATACCGCCATGTCGCATTGCCATTAGTTGTTACCTCCAAAATTTTTCATCTTATCACCTATCAGTTCAGCACCAACAGGCAGTAAACTTAGCATAAACTGATATTTTTTGCATCTTTCTAGCAGCTCTTTGTGTTTTCCAACATCTATGACCTTACCTTTGTCTAGAAAAATAATCAAATCAGAATCAACGAGGGTTGATAATCTTTGAGTTACCGTAATTGATGTTCTTCCTTTGATAAGCTCCTCCATTGCTACACGCAACTTTACTTCAGTCTTAATATCTACTGCAGAAGTCGAATCATCCAGTAGTAATAATTTTGGATTTGCTAGGAGTGCACGAGCGATAGCAATTCGTTGTTTTTGTCCACCAGATAATGTTACACCTCTTTCGCCAACTATAGTTTCATATCCTTCAGGTGTGGATTCGATAAATTTACTAATTTGAGCTCTTTGTGCTGCAGTCTTAACTTCATCCATTGTAGCTTCAGGTTTGGAGAACATAATATTCCCTTTGAAAGAAGCTCCGAAAAGAAAGATATCTTGTTCTACGAGTGTTACATCTTTTCGTATATCAAAAGTACGCATGTCTGCAAATGTTGAACCATTTAACTGTATAGAGCCAAAGGTTGGATCATAAAACCGCAAAAGTAATTTAAGAATTGTGCTTTTTCCTGAACCGGGACCTCCTAGCAATGCTACCCGAGAACCTGTTGGGATTTTGAATGAAACATCTTCTAGAACCATTTTTGCCTTTCCTGGATAGGAGAAAGATACATTATCAAATGCTAAATCTCCGGTCCAATCTACATCAGCAGATTCCTTAGGTTCTACCAAGGGATCATGATAAGTCATTACTTTCCAAATACGGCTGGCATTGACCAAACCGGCTTGAAGAGATAATAATCTCATTGGTATCATGAAATTAAGAGTCATTAGTTGTATCAGTAAAGTTAACATTGCAGTTAGTTGCCCAGCTGTCATTATACCAGAACTGCTAGTAACCATCCAAATACCAATACCAAAAGCAGCGCCAGTAAAAGCAACCATGATTACAGCAGGCCAATAGAAAGCGGTAATATATCCTTCTTGTTTTGTTCTCTCAGCAAGACGTGAGCTTTGGATATTGAACTTTTCTTCTTCTACATTTTCATTATCAAAAGAGCGTACAACATCCATACCTCTAAAAGTCTCTTGCGATGTTGAAGAAACATTACCTAATTCTGTAGCCAATTCTCTACGAATCGGACCAATTCTTGCTGCATAACGCCATGCTAGAATTAGGTAGATAATAAAGCTAAAGCATACACCTAAACCTATTTGCCAATTTCCTATACCAATTTCATTAGATCCAATTGTTATTCTAATAAAGAAATAAGTGGTAACCAAAATAATGCTTAACATTGAGTTTATCAAATGCCTCATTGAGGGATGGAAAGCAAAACGCATCTGAGCAGTTTCGTTCATGCCCATTGATAGAAGGACTCCAGAATCGTGCTCATCATGAAAAGCCATTGAATGTTCTTGTATTACATCAAAGAACTCCTGTCTTATATCTCGTTCAAATCGGTAGCTCGCTAAGCCCCATAAATAAGCACTCAAGAAGGATGTTACCCAACTTAAAAGTGCAGCACCAATCATTGAAACAAGTACAATAATGAAATTTCTTCCGTAACCTTCTACTATAAATATGTCTATTGCAAGACCCATTAGAATACTGGGTGTTACTGATAAAACTGAATTTATCAACAAAGTAACCCAAGAAGGAATCATTAACCTTGGATACCTAATTAACCCAGACCAAAACCATTGTCCTGCAGATTTGTATTTTTCAATTGCCAGCAGCATTTTACCATTACTATTTAGCTTCGAACTGAATTCAGCATTCTTTGTTGCCATTGATTGTACTCCTTAATTTTTTTTCTTTTAAAGCCAACTAGGTATGTCATACAAATCACACATATTTAACTTTTTTGTTAAATCAAACAAAAGATTAAAATATCACACAAAGAATACATTATGTAGTTCACAGCAGGAATGTAGAATGTTTGTTATAAAAAGAGAATTCGATGATTCAGAAGATAAGAAAGATATCACATTACGTGGTGTAAACAAGGAATTATATGAGAGATTCACCACACATGGTAAAAAACACGGATTATCTACTGGTGATGCTTTGAATAACATTTTACATTTAGCAGATCAACCTTGGAGAATACATCACTTCAGAAGGCATGCGAGAATGCCAAGGTTTGGAGTAACACCTGAAAAAATAGCTGACCTGGAGAAGTTAATTGTTACTAAAAAAGATCTTACAGCTGCTGGTGAAAAAACAATCTATCTTTTTAAAAATATTAAAGAATTAATTTTTGATAAGGATGTAGATGCTACAACACTAGTCAAGCATGTTAAAATTATCTCTGGAAGTATTGTAAAATATCTCAGTGACATACCTAAATTGATTCAATTAGGAATAATTAGAAGAAGGAAAAAATACATTCATCCATCTGACAAAGGTCAATTGAAAGACATCACGATTCGCAATGTATCTAGTAAATTGTATAGTAATTTTGTTTCTAAGGCAAAAACTGAAGGAAAAACAACCGGTGAATATTTCTCTCAAATTCTTGCAAATGTTTTACCTGCCTTTGAAATATCTGAATCTTTAAGCTCTATAGGCGAAAGAGAGGTCTTAGTTGTTACCTTAGAAGAAGAACTTTTCATTTCAAAACAGGACCTAGAGGTTTTGGGTGATAGAGGTGTCATCTTTTATGGCATAGATAAACTTGAATTCGCTAAGGATGTTAATCAAGAGCTCTTTCTAAAGACCATAATTAAAATCATTAAATGTAATATAGTAATTCTCCCTACAAATATACCAAGGTTAATTGTATTATCTCGAGCCATTGGTTGTAAAGAAACAAATCTAACTTAAGAATTAGGAGCTTTATATAAAGCATCGCATTTTTTTAAGATACAAACCATAACATCGCGGTTCTCATAGATATAATGATAAATAGAAATGCTACAAGCTATTATTCCACCATCTTTACTTTGAATATTCATCTTAAATTCTTGGTTTTTCTTTCTAGCTAATTTTAACATTTTTTCAAGGTTTTCATCTTTTGCTCCATCAGGATGCAAATCTACTAAAGTCATTTTTGTTAATTGCTTCTCTGAGAAGCCTAGAGTCTTCTGTGCTGCTTTGTTTACTAGTACAATTCTGCCAGTTTTAATATCAAGAACCAATAGCATATCTTCAAGGGCATCGAATATTTTTGTAAGGTTGAATTGTTCTGAAATCAATTCTTCTTCGGCCTTAAATTTCGCTATTGCTGTCCCTGTATCTCTACCAATTGCTTCTAGAATACGTTTGTCTTCATCAGTTATTGCTCGTTTTTCATTAGAGATTAGCATTAATGCACCTATAATTTTTTGTTTAGAGAAAAATGGTACAGATATAAGAGACTTAACACCTAAGGAATCATGTAGTTGTTCAACTTTTGTAAAATTCTCTAATACAACTGTTTCGCCGCTGACAAAAAGACGTTTGAATTGTGGTGAATCTATCGATACGTTTTGAATATTTTTAAGCAATATTTTTGGCAAACCAATTGATCTCTTAATTTCAGCTTGCTTTACATTATCATCAATCAGATAAATTGCTCCACCTGTAAAATCAAGAGAATTTAACATTGTATCCAATGCAAAATCAAAAAATTGATCTAGATTATTTGCACAGTAACCAGCTGAAATAACTTTGTTTAGTACCTCAAATTCATGATAACGACTTCTTAAGGATTCTTCTAGTCTTTTTATGTTACTGATATCAACAATTATTCCATTAATTGAAAGTAATTTACCTGATTCGTCTCTATCTGTTGTTATATTAATTACAACAGGAATAAGTGAACCATCTTTATGTTTTCTAATAGTATTTACAGTTAATTTACCTATTTTCATGACTTCTTCTAATATTTCTTTTAGCTGTACTTCCTGTTCAGGAGGTACAAGTATAGACATATGTTGACCAACAAGTTCTTCAACTTTATACCCAAAAACTCGCTCTACCGCAGGATTAATAAAGATTATTTTTCCTGCCGGATCAGCAGAAATTACAACTTGTTCACTATGTTCAATAATATTTGTGAGACGCTTCTGCCGTTCCTCGATGTCCTTTCTAAGTGCGATATTCTGCCCTATAAAAATAAATGATTCTGCTTTTTGTTCTTCGTTTAGAATTACTGAAATACTTGTCTCAAATGGAAAAGATTTACCAGTCCTCGTTAACATAAGGTACTCAATATTCCTTAATACACCAGAGTTAGCAGCAATCTTTACATCGAGTTTAGCTTTTTTTCTTTCTTCTTTAGAGATAAAATCAAAGAAATTCTTTCCAATAATATCAGATTCATCTGATATAGTAAAGGTATGTAATGCTTGATGATTGACCATCAAAATATCTCCTTCTAAATCGGTGTTAATAATAGCAAAAGGAGATGTCTCAATTAGTCTTCTATATAACTCTTGACTCTCATGAAGTGCTTCTTCAGACCAAACTTTTTCTAATGCGCTTGCTAAGAACCTAACTATTGTTTCAAAGAAAAATCTATCTTCTTCTGGTATTTCTTTCGGTTGATGAGCTACTAATTGAATAGTTCCCAATAACTCGTCAGTTGCATTAAGAATTGGCCAAGTGATAATTGACTTTGCTCTAAATCGATTCAAACGTTTTTGGAATTGCTTTGCAAGTGAATGTTTACTAACATTTGGAGCAAAAACTGGTTCTTTTGTTTTGGCAACATATGTATTCAAGTAGGTTGGATCATCTATTGATAATGGTTGAATTAATCTTTGTCTTTCTACCTCTTCTAAAACCATAGCTATTGGATAGAGAGTGCGAGTGTCTTTATCGTATATCCTAAATGTTCCAACAGCATAATGCATTGTTTCAGTTAATCCTGCAAGAATTCTTTGGCATAAATCAGAGATGTCTTTAGCATTAACAATAGCTTCTGCAAGCATATGAAAAGCCTTTCTTTCCCGTTCTAATGTCAGCTGTGCTCGCTTCTGTTCTGTTATTTCAAGAATTACTATTCCTGTAACATATTCCTCTTTAATCTTTATTTGTGTTAGATGTATTGATACCCATTTTATTTTGCCACTTTTTGATGTGATTTGATACTCTTCTATTGGAGATGCTTTTAGCTCTTCTTCCATAGTTAATTGAATTTGCTTACGCAATCTATTAAGATCTTCATCTTTGAAAATTTGTCGGATTATATCACCAACTTTTACAGAATGAAATTCTTCTCGAGAGAACTCAGATATTTTAATAATTTCATCATTCAAAAAGATGAAATCTCCATCAACGCTTGTTAATGAAACACCAAATAATGATTGCTCAGCAAAGGCTCGGAATTTTTCTTCGCTTTCACGTAAAGCCTCATCTGCTTTTTTAAGTTCCAAAGCTGAAGCAAGCATATCAGCAATTGTTTCAAATAAACTACGATCTTTTTCTGGTATCTCTTTTGGAGTCTGAGAAACAAGTTGTAAAACACCAATAAGTTCATCTTCTGCAGTCAGAATTGGCCAGGTAATATTTGATCTCACGTGATAGCTATCAAGCTGAGGTTTAATATCTTTAGTTGCATCATTCTTCAATACATCAGGAGCAAATATTGCTCTTTTAGTTCTCCCAACCAGAGCGCCAACATGTTTTTCATTCGTAATAGAAATTGGAGGTATTTTTTCCTTTTTGTCTTCTTCAATTCCTGAAATTGCTATAGGATTCAACATCTGACTCTCTTTATTGTATGATCGAAAAGTTCCAGCATCGAAATCAAATGTATCTACTAAACCATCCAGGATTATTTTAGATAGCTCCTCAGTTGTTTTGGCATGAACTGATGCGTCTGCGATGATTTGAAATGCTTTCCTATCTCTTTTTAAAGCATTTTCTGCTAATTTTCTTTCCGTTATATCTACAAGTAAACCTTGAAGATAGCCTTCATCTGGATAGATTCTAATAGACTCGCTAACCCAAATAGTAGAACCATCCACTCGATTCATTTGCACTTGAAATTCTTCATTAATACCTTTATCCCTTAGATTTTCAATGAGTTCCTTTCGAACATTAATATCACTGTAAAAATCAGTTGCCTTATATTTTTTAAACTCCTCAACAGATGAACAACCTAAAATCTGAGCCATCTTTTCATTTGCTTCAAAAATCTCTCCAGTTTTTATATCAGAACGAAACATCCCAGTAAGAGCATTTTCAAAAAGATCTTGATATTTTTCTTGTGTTTCTTTATCTTCTGTATTATCTATGATTACTGCTGAAACTGAAGTCAATTTACCTTGAGCATCAAAAGCTCCAATATTAAACTGAAGCCACCAACGTTCCTCTCCGTCTTTTCGCATTATTTTGTATTCAAGCATTTTTGGAACAATGCCATCTTTAAATTGCTCGATATTTTCAATGTAATTTTCTTTAAAATCTGGATGTATTAATTGAGATATGAAATTGGGAGTTTCTTGCCAATCTTTTATTTGATATCCACTTAAGTCCTCAAGAAATTTGTCAACAATTGAGTATTTTCCTGATGGGAGCTCAATTTTAAGGAAACCTCTTACTCTTTTGGTTAGCTGATCATAAATGCCCTTCAATTCACCAATCATTTGTTCTAATTCCACAATTTCGCGTTCAAGTCTAATTCTTTGTGCTTTATCTTCTAGTTCACGTAATGCTCGCTCTACAGCTGGAACTAATCGTTCTAATCGTGATTTTATTACATAATCTGTTGCACCTCTTTTTAGAGTCTCAATTGCAAGTTCTTCTCCTAAAACACCAGAAACAAAAATAAATGGTACATTAGGAGCAAGTTGTACTCCAAGCTCTAAAGCTGCCAAACCATCAAATGAAGGGAGATTGTAATCCGCTAAGATAATATCAAAACTTTGCTTTTCTAAATTTTCAATAAAATCAGTTTTATTATCAACATGTATAATCTCACAATTTATGTCTTTCATTAATAGTGTTTCTTTTACTAACATAGCATCATTTTCATTATCTTCCAAGTGAAGGATCTTTATTTGTGATTTCATAGAGTGTCACTCCATATTATACAAGCAATAATTTAATTTTTCAAAAGTTTACTACAATTATTTCAATTATGTAACTACAGTAATGCGATTTATTTTAGTTTTGATTGAGGATAATTCAAAAAAAAGGTTTAGAAATAACTACAAACTAACCACAACGAGCGATAACAACTTTTCGTTTAGTAAATTTAGCGTTGTAAAAAACAAAATTATCCTCGTTTTTCTTGCCTGATTTTCCTTCTAGGATAAGAAAACTATTCTTGATTTTTCCGGAAATAACTCTTTTGATAATAGATTCAAGTTCTTTCTTCTTTCCTTTTATTGATAAATCAAAGAAACTCATTTTTTGAAGTTCTTTAATTGTATAACCAAGTTTTTCTTGAGCTATTTTATTGACATTCAAGATTGCTCCAGTTTCACTATCAAATACTATGAAGAAATCATACATAGCATCAAAAATGGTTTGTAGATTTTTCTGAGATGCTAAAAGTTCTTCCTCTCCTTGCATTTTAGCAACAGCTGTTCCTACTTCTCTACCAATAGCTTCAAGTGTTACTAAATCATCTTTTAATATAACTCGTTTTTCCTTTAAACTTAATATTAGACCGCCAATTACTTTCTGTTTCGAGAAAAATGGAACACCAATAAGGGTTTTAATTCCAGTTTCTTTATGACCCTCACTTCTATCCATATAATCCTCAGCAAAAATGGTTTTTCCATCAATGAACAGTTTTCTAAATGTTTTGCTTTTAATGGGAAGTGTCTTAGCACTCTCAATAAATGCATTTGAAAAACCTAAAGATCGATGTAATGCAGCTTTTGAATTTTCCTCATTGACAAAATAAATAGCTCCTCCATTGAAATCTAAGGAGTTCAATACTGTTGTTAATGTGAAATCTAACAATTCATCCATATTTCTGGCAATATAACCAGCAGAAATTACTTTGTTTAAAACTTCTAACTCATAAGATCGATCTTTAAGAGTTGCTTCCAAAACTCTTTAGGTCTGATGTGTCTACAAGAATTGCATTAATTGTAGTTGTATTAGATTCAGGATCTTGTATTGCTGTTAAAGTCATGATAACTGGAATTAATGAACCATTTTTGTGTTTTCTTACAGTTTCAAAGGTAGTTTTACCAGTTGCCAGTGTACTTTTATGCATATTCTCTTGAACATGCTCACCACCTGGTGAGCAAGAATGGAAATTTGAGCACCAATTAGTTCCTCTGGTTTATAACCTAATACTTCCTCAGTTGGAGCATTGGCATAGATTATTTTACCACTTTCATCTACAGAAATGACCACTTCTTTACTATTTTCAACAATGTTAACTAACATTCTCTGTTATCTTTCAATATCCTTTCTTCTTGAAAGATCGGTCATTACTGCTATTATTGCATTAGGTTCATTCATCTTTCCTTTAATAACAGATGCGCTAACTTCACCTTGAAATGGTGTACCATCTCTTTTAATAAAAGTAAACTCAAAATTACGAATTAAACCACCCTCCATAACTGTTCCCATTATTTTCTCAACTTTAGGTCTGTCTTTAGGTGCAATCACATCATAAATTGCTTTACCAATCAGATCAGTTTCATCTTCAGCACCATATAATAGCACAGCTTGTTTATTCACAAAAAGCAATTCACCCTTAAGATCAAAAAGAACGATGGCTGATGGTGAGGTCTCAACTAAGCGTCTGTATTTTTCTTCACTTTCTCGTATTGTTATTTCAGCTTTCTTTCGATCAGTAATTTCCCAGATAAGAATTTGGACAGCAGATTCACCTCTAAAAGATGTAAGAGTAGCAAAAATTTCAGCTGAAAATTCTTCTCCAGTAGTTCTACGAAGAATAGTTTCATACAAAATTGGGATTTTTGTTTCAGTTTCATAGATACTGCTTATGTAATTATCAACTTGCTCTTGGGTTTTTTGAGAAAAGAATTGCATAGGATCAGCTCCTATGATATCTTTTATTGAATTAACCAAAAACATATTGAAGATAGTTGGACTTGCATATTTTATCTCATTTTTTTGAAGTAAAATTACTCCCAAATTTTGAGGTAAAGACTCAACAAGTTTTCTGTATTGACTCTCACTCTCTCTTAGAGCTTCCTCAGCTAATTTCCTTTCAATAGCTGTTGAGAAGATTTCGGAAATATTCTCAAAAAATATCCGATCGTCTTCATGAATATTCATCTTCTCATATGATCCTAACTGTATGGACCCTAAGAATTTTTTATTAGCAGTATAAATTGGCCAAGAAACGAATGAACGATATTTGTATTTTTTATAAATATCAGTTGTTTTTAGAAATTCATGATCAAGTGTATCCGGTGCAAAAATAGCTTTCCCTAAGAATTGTGTAAGTGGTAAATCAGTATTGTTGATTGAAACATTTCCAAGTAAGAATTTTGCTTCATCTTTTAAGCCATAATCAGCCATTGGTAATAAGACTTTTTCATTTTCATAATAAATTCGGATTGATCCTGAATCATAACCTAATGTTTCCACAAGACCGATTAGAGCTTTCTGACATAAATCACGAATATCTATTGACTGAATGGCTGCTTCTGCAATTATTTGGTATACTTTTCGATCTCTTTTTAATGCATTTACTGCCTTTGTCCTTTCAGAGATATCGAGCATAGATACTACGCCTTTGGTTGTTCCAGGAATTATTCCAACAGAAATAATTGACTCCCTAATATTCCCATATTTATCTATTAACCTGGCTTCATAAACTTCAGGAGCTTTACCAGTTTTATCTCTTCTAACTTTATGATACTTAATTAATCTTGGCAAATCATCTGGATGAACAAATTCTGGCCATTTTTTCTTTCCTTCAAGTTCCGCTTTTGTGTATCCTGACATTATTTCTAGCTGTTCATTGCACTTTAAAACTGTCATATCTCCATCTATAATTATTGTAGCAGTTGCTTTATGTTCGAAAACTTTCTCTAACTCTCTTTCGCTCTTAAAAAGATCTTCTTGTGCTTTCTTCTGTTCAGAGATATCTATAATAACACCTTCAATATAACCTTCTTTTAAGAATATTTTGGCAGAAAGACTTACCCAGATAGGATTTCCATTTTTACTAATTAATCTCATTTGATAACCTTTTACAAATCCATCACTTCGTAATATCCGCAAGAGTTCGTTTCGGGATTTTTCATCTGGATAAAATTCACCAGCACTGAACTGTTTGAATTCCTCAATTGTTGAACAACCAAATAGTTTAGCCATAGTTTCATTCGCTTCAAATATCGCACCAGATTGGATATTAGTTCGATACATACCAACTAAAGCGTTTTCAAATAAATTCTGATATTTAATGAGTGATTCTTTTGTTTCTGTATTATCAATAACAACAATTGATACCGACACTAAATTTTGATTTATGTCATATGCACCGATATTAAATTGCAACCACCATCGCTCATCACCATCTTTACGTTTGATTTTGTATTCCATCATTTTTGGTACAAAACCATTTTGCATTTTCTTGAAGTTTTCATTGTAATATTCTTTAAAATCAGGATGAATAATCTGTTGAATGAAATTGGGATTCTCATACCAATCTTTTTTTTGGTAACCACTCAGTTCTTCAAGGAATTTATCAACGAGAGAGAATTTCCCTGTTGGTAAATCCATTTTTAGAAATCCTCTAACCCTTTCAGCAATTTTCTCATAGACGTCTTCTAATTCAGTTATGTTCTTTTCTAGTTTTATTCTGTGATCTCTATCCTCAATTTCACGTAAAGCTCTTTGAATTGCTGGAACTAAACGCTCCATTCTTGATTTCAAAACATAATCAGTAGCTCCACTTTGTAATGCTTCAATTGCTAGTTCTTCTCCTAAAACTGCAGAAACAAGAATAAAAGGAGTGTTTATACCCATTTCGCGAGCTAGCTTTAATGCACTTAATCCATCAAAAGATGGAAGACTATAATCAGCTAAAATTATGTCTATGGGTTCTTTTTTCAATTCCTTTATAAAATCCTCTTGATTATCTACACTAGTTGATGTAAAATTAATTTTTTCAATAGTTAGTATTTCTTTAACCAATTCTACATCTATTTTGTTATCTTCTAAATGAAGAATCTTTATTCTTTTACTCATTAGGTAGACGCTCGGAATTTATATTATAGTTCCCATGCGAATTATAATCAAATTAATCAGTGAATATGATTTCTCTATCTTTAAGGAATATAATATTTACTTTATATGCTAATGCTGACAAAAATCTTTTTTTATTGGTTGTTGTTTAATTGTTGAAATAAAGATATCAAGAATAGCAAAAAACAGTTGATTAGATTATTTTAAAACATTAATAAGTCAATCATCGAGGGATTGTAGATGAAAACTGCCAGAACTGAAGATATGAATTGGCAAGACATTCAAACTGCTATACAAGATGGTTATTATACGATTTTAATAGCTGTAGGTTCAATTGAACAACATGGACCACATTTACCAACTAAAACTGATTCATTAATAGGAGATGTTTTAGTCCAAAAGATTACTGAAAAAATAGACAAAACCTTACAAGGACCAACTATAAGAATTGCTTGCTCAAAGCATCATTTAGGATTTCCTGGGACTATTACATTGCAAAAATCAACATTTAAAGCAGTTATAAGAGATTATGTAAAAAACTTAAGCAAACACGGGTTTACAAACATTATTTTCATCCCAAGCCATGGAGGGAATTTTGCACCACTGAAAGAAGTCATTGATGAATTACAAAATCAATATACCTCTGTTAATATTAATGGCTATACTGATCTATATGAATTCGTAGATATTTTGCTAGAATATTCAGCAACAGAAGGAATAAAACCTGAAGAGGCTGGTGCTCACGCTGGTGAAAATGAAAGCTCATTAATGTTAGCATTAGCAAATGATTTAGTAATCAAGGAGAGGTTCGCTCCAGGATTCGTTGGCAAGTTTGGTCAAAAAGAAGGTGAGATGGTTTTTGAAAAAGGGATAAAAGCCTTAACACAAAATGGTATTCTTGGAGATCCTGTAAAAGCTACAGCAGAAAAAGGACATAAATATATGGAAAAGCTAGTTGATTTCTTAGTTGTTAAAGTTAAGGAAATGATTTGAAGAAGTATTCTGTTTTAATCTTCTTCTACTTTTGTTAATTCTGCATTTACTATAGTATCTGATATTATCTCTCTTTCACGTCTTTTAGTAATAGCAATGAAAATGGCTCTTATGCCAAGATAAATTGTAGTGGGTAAAAACCAAAAAGCTGGTAATATGATAGCAAACATCAACAAAGCAAATCCAATACCACCACCAGGATCATCAAATTCTGCTGCTCTCGCAAAAGGAAATACCAAACCTAAACTAATAGGAACCATAATTCCAAGAGTAGTAAGCCATGAAAATAAATTTGCTTTCTTTCTTTTCTTTTTCTTAAAAACTAAACGATAGAATATGATATTTGCTATTAAAGCAACAATTATGACTATTAGTATATAGAGACTCATTGCACTACTGGAATCCATCTACTTTCCTCAAATTCAAGTTATTGAATATATAATTATTGAATAATAAGAAATGGAAGTTTATTAAGGTTGGTGAATTACAACAAACTACAATTTCACTATCTATGTATTTTATTTTCTAACAAAAAACCTGTTTGAAAATTAAACGTACATATCCGAATATTCAAGAACACTAAACAATATGTTTAAATTAATTGTAAAGAACGGATAAAAAAGGTTGGTTTTAAACTAATACAAGTCATAAGGTTATTTAAAATGAATTCTAGCAATACACAGACTATACCATCTACTGAACTAACTTCAACAAGCATTGGTTCAAAAATAAAAGGGATTATATTCGATTTTGATGGAGTTATTTCTTCTTTCCAAGTTAGAATAGGTTGGCCAATTGTTAGTGCTGCATTAATGGCAAAGCCCGATATTACAGATCAGCAAATTGCTGATGCTTCCTTAGAAGGTTTTACAATGTTAAACACTTTAGAGAAGCAACCAAATAAAACCAGTCTCTTCAAATTTGCTTTCAATATGGGAAAAAGATTTGGAATGACAAACTTCCAATCACTAAAATTTGTAATAACAACAGCAATCATTTATGCTAAAAATCGTAAAACAATTGTTCCAACCATTGGCGTTAGAGAGGTTCTTAGAGAAATATTAGCTCAAGATTACAAATTAGTTTTATTAACAAATTCCAGCAAACAGGTTATCAATATTGCTAAAGAAAAAATACCTGAAATAAAGGAATTTGATCTTGTACTTACTCGTGATGATGTGAAACTCATTAAACCAAATGCAACTGGTATGTTTAAAGCAATGAAAATTCTGGACTTAAAAGCTGATGAGGTAATCTCAATTGGTGATCAAGCTAGCGATGTGATTGCAGGCAAACGAGCAGGAACATTAACGGTTGCTATGAATGAGAAGATTATGAAATTTGTGAAACCTCATTTACAAGAACAAAATCCTGATTTCATAATTCGAGATTTAAGACAATTACCAAATTTGTTAAGATTTTTACGTGATTGTATTATAGAGGACCTTAGAACAACAATTGATCTAACAGAAAAATCAATTCAAGAATTATTGATAGAAAGTGACCTTATGGTACAACCTGGTTCTTAGTTGATTATTTATCTTCTTTTGTGGGAAATATAGATTCCTTTTCAGGCCAAACTTCAGTTAACTAAGCTACCCCTAGAATATGTGAGCAAATTCTACGATGCTTAAAAAAAGGACAATTGCATTCATAAATACCATCGGTGTAACGAACCCAATATTTACCATATTTCTGACTAATTACAACATACTTAAACCAAGCCCACTTATCAGTGCTTTGTATTTTTTCCCCTCGATAAATTGTATTCTTTTGGAATGTCGAGGTATTTTCTATTGATTCTATACTTACTTGCCACTAACCTATCTTTTTGAATCCATTCAGGCATTGGCATTTTAATCAGCCTATTTTGTATCCTTTGGCAGAACAAGAATTAGACTTCGAAGTTTTTCTGAGAAAGGACGAGCTTCGTCAACAATCTTGTAGAATTTCCATTGTCCTTTCTTTTTAAAAGTAATTAACCCCCCTTCTCGGAGATTCCTCAGATGATGGGAGATTAATGTTTGGTGTTCGTCAAATGCTGATTCAAATTCACAATTGCAAGCCCAATCCTTATCTAAGAGAATTAAGAGAATTTTTAGTCGAATTGGATTTGAAACCAATTTTAAAACTGATGAAAAATTGTCAGCTTCCTCAAAATAATCGATATCTGTAATGTATTCATTTCTATCTTTGGATACACAGCAAATCTGATTCAGGTCTGTTTTATCTATGATATCGTTTAAATCCTTAATATCTTCAGTACCTTTTATTTCAACAATTTTTACTTGTTGTTTCTTTGAGTCTTTGCTATCATCTGAGTTCATAATTCTCGGTCCATTATCCAATTGACTTTAATTCTTCTTTTCCAGCTATTCTGGTTTTGTGGCTCGGATAATACCAGAATGTATCAGATAATCATTACCTTCCCAGTTAATTTTTCCTGTACGTTCAGATTCTATATCTACAGTTATATCACTAAATCCAGCTTTTTTAATTGCTTCAACATAACCTTCTTGAGTAAGAGCTCCGCCTATACAACCACACCAAGCATCTTTATCTTTTCTAAGGCTTTCAGGTAATTCTTGTGCAGCTATTATATCTGAATCAACCAATCGTCCACCAAGTTTTAAAATTCTAAATGCTTCCTTAAATACATCATATTTGTTAGCAGAGAGATTAATAACACAGTTTGATATTACAACATCAGCGATGTTATCCTCTAATGGAACATTTGCAATATCACCTTGCTTTACTTCAACATTATCCAATGACATCTTTTTAGCTAGATCAGTTGCATGTTCAATCATTTCTGGAGTGAAATCTATGCCAATTGCTTTTCCTTTCTTTCCTACCAATTTCGCAACACTTAAAAGATCATGCCCTGGTCCACTGCCAAAATCAACTACAACATCACCCTCTTCGAGATTTGCCTTTTTAGCTAGATCAGACGTAGAACCAAAACTCGGAATCACTATTTCTTGTTTCTTAGGTAGAAGAATAGGTTTGTTAGAACAGCATGCGCTTTCCTCTTGTTTTGGTGCTGGTTCACTCGAATCACAACAGCTAGTGTTTTTTTCTTGTGCCTTTTCTAATGCTTTTGCATATCGTTTCTTTATGTATTCTTTTGAATCAGTCATTTATATCCCTGGGTATATGAAATATTTTTCATATAAAAAACTTTTTATATACCTTGTTTTCAGAGAGGAACATTAAATGAAGTGTACAATAGAAAAATGAAGGAACAGAAATGGACGAAGTATCAATAGAATCTTCAGATCTAAAAGATGAAATTATACCTACGACGGTCATTGAGAAAGAGCATAAACTTGGATTTTTTGAAAAATACTTAGCTCTTTGGGTTGTTCTCTGTATGGGGATTGGTATTCTACTCTCAAGATATTTGCCAATTATTGGTGATACGTTAAGTGGTTGGACAGTTTATAAAATCAACATACCAATTGGTATCTGCTTATTCTTTATGATGTATCCAGCATTACTCAACTTGCAGTTATCAGAATTGAAGAAGCTAGGAAAAAATCCTCTGCCAATAGTTCTTGCTCTTGTATCAAATTGGATCATAGCTCCACTAATTGCAGCAGGACTTGGATATTTGATTTTAAGGAACCTGCTTAATGCTGATCAATTAATTGTCGCAGTTATTCTGCTTGGTTCCAGTCCATGTACTGCTATGGTTTTGGTTTGGGGATCACTCTCGAAAGGTAATCAAGAACAGAATGTGATTAACACAACAATTAACACAATAACAATCATATTTCTTTATGTTCCAATTGTTTCTTTACTTACTGGGATCCAAAATATTGCTATTGATAGATTATGGTTATTTATCACTGTATCTCTCTTCATTGGAATTCCATTAATTCTTGGTTTTGTAAGTAAGAAGTTATTAGTTAAGGCAAAAGATCAAGAATGGTTTGATAATAAATACCGACCAGTTGTTGGTAAGATTTCTATGGTTGCGCTCTTATTAACACTAATTGTACTCTTTGCTATAAATGGTCAAGTTCTCATTGACAATCCGTTAGAATTATTATGGATTTCCATTCCACTTTTAGTTGGTTTCGTAATTGTAGTTGGATATAATATATTAACAACAAAACTTCTAAAACTGCGTTACAGAGAAGCCATTATAACTACAATTATTGGCAGTTCAAGTCATTTCGAGATAGCAATTGCTACAGCTATAGGAATGTATGGTGTGGGATCAATGGCTGCACTAGGTACAACAATGGGTTTGTTCTGGGAAGTACCAATAATGTTAGGGCTTATTTATCTTGGTAGATTTCTAAACAAGAAGAATTTCTGGAAAGGGAAAAAGAAGAAAGAAGAGGAGATTGAAGAACAAGCACCAACAACTGAAACTCTTTAGAACTATCTTCTAAAGAGATTTATTATTTTAACTTATTAATGAAATAATAACCAAGTATGAATAAAATATTTATTCTACTATGCTAAAGTTACAAACAATATTACTAACAATTTCCAACAATGGTGTTTATTGTGACCATATCAGAAAATGAATTTAAAATTACATCTATTCAAGTGCAGAAAGTAGAGGAATTAATACTGAAGCACAAAAGAGACACCCCCAATTTTTATGATGAGGGTGAATCAGAGATTTTTCACGTGCCTGTTGAAGATGGTGAAATCAGAGTTTTCCATCACAAACCCAAAAAAATACTTACTAAAAGGCCTATTCTTTTCATTCCAGGATTTGGAACAACTCCTTGGACTTGGAGGCAGTTCCATCACACTCATCACGGATATGCAGAATATTATCATCTCGAGACTCGTGATAAGAAATCAAATAGAATAAGACGACATAGGAAAGTAAATTTCACAGTTGATCAGATTGCGAAAGATATTGCTGAAGTGATAAAATTTACTGGATTAGATAAACGTGATTATGTTCTAATGGCTGCATGTATGACTGGAGGAGCAATTCTTCAAGGATTAATAAAAGGATACTTCAAACCTCCAACAGCAATTGTTTTTGATCCTTTTGTAGAATGGAAGCAAAATCGAGCACTTGTTCGAATAGTAATGCCTGTTTTACCTCCAGCAGTACTAGGAGCTATTAAATTCCTAATAGGTAAGGTAGTTATGGCAAATATGAAGAATGAAGCACAAAAAGAACGTAACATGGATACTATTGATGCTGCTGTACCATGGATTTGGAGGAAATTTAGCTTACAAAATATTAATTATAATCTAACCAAGAATTTGCGTGAAATAAAAGATCAAGTTTTTGTTTTTCATGGTCCAAAAGACAAATATCATCCAGAAGGAACTTTCCAAAATATTGCTAGAAGCATACCTAATGGCAGATTTTTTTATATGAATACAGCAAATGAGAATAGAGAGTACTTAGCTGGTGCTATTGGAACTTCATTCGCTTATAAAACAAAGGAAGATGGCATTCCTCCTGAATTAGAACTTTATGAAATTAAGCTGAAAAGAAATGCTCCAATTTCTCCAAAAATCTAAAAAGCTGATATATTATAAAGTCTTGGGAATTCGGTGCAATAAATGGCAGATCTAAAACAAATGTTTCAATTAAATACAGAACAGAAAAACGCAATAGAGAATTTTGTTGAAAAAGCAAGAAGAGATGTTCCGTTTTTTTACGAAGAAGGTGAATCTGAAGTACTATATGTTCCAGTAGATGATGGTGAGCTAAGAGTCTTTCACCATGTACCAGAAGATAACAAATTCAAAAGACCTATTGTATTCTTTCCAGGATTTGGCAATCCACCCTGGGCTTGGCGATTCTATAGTATTCCTTCACATGATACAGGTGAATATTACATTATTGACACTCGAGAAAAGAAATCCAGCAAAATCCAAAGAGGAAGAAAGGTAAAATTCACTATTGATCAAATGGCAAAAGATGTTGGGGATGTTATAAAGCATTTGAATATAGATAAGAGAGATTACATTCTAATGAGTGCCAGTTGGTGTGGTGGAGTTTTATTGCAGGGATTAGTTAGTAAATACTACAATGCAGGTACAACAATTGCTTTTGATCCCTTTCCGAAATATGTCCATCATAAGTTCATAGTTAAAATTTTCTTTGGTTTGACACCACCCTTTGTCTTAGAAATTCTTAAAAGACTTCTTGGAAAAATCGTTATGGCAAATATGAAGAATCAATCACAGAAGGAAAGGAATACAGAAGTTGTTAATGAGGCTGTTGCTTGGAAATGGCGTAAAACACTTTTACAAAATACTAGTTTTAATCTTTATCCTCACTTAAACGAAATTAAAAACCAAGTCTTTCTTTTTCATGGACCAAAGGATAAGTACCATCCAAGGGAAATTTACTACAAAGTCTCAAGGATGATCCCTAGAGGCAGGTTTTTCTTCATGAACACTAAAGATGAGAATCGTGAGTTATTGGCAGGCGCTATTGCCAAGGAATTTGCTATGAACACTAAAGAGGAAGGACTGCCAGAGTTCTTTGAAAAATTCGAAATCGAAATTCAAAGAGAATAATAACCAAATTGGAGATTTGCATTATGTCCGAAAATAACAACCAGATATTCAATCTTACCACTGAACAAAAACAGTCGATAAACACTTACCTTGACAAAGGTAGAAGAGACGTGCCTATGTTTTGTGAAGAAGGAGTGAATGAAGTAATATATATACCTATAAAAGATGGTGAATTGAGAGTCTTTTACCATAAACCAGAAAAGAGTCTAACTAAAAGACCAATAGTCTTCCTCCCCGGTTATGTAGCAGCACCATTTACTTGGAAAGATTTCCATGTACCTCATCATGGTATCGGTGAATACTTCTATGTTGATACACGAGAGAAGGCTTCAAGTAAAATAAAGCGAAATAGAAAAGTAAGTTTAGATATAGAACAATCTGCAAGAGATTTACCTGAGGTTATAGATTATCTCGGTTTAAGCAAAAGAGACCATGTATTATATGGAGCCAGTTATGGTGGTGCAGTTATTTTTCAATCTTTAATTCAACAATTAATAGAACCACCAACTGTTGTAACATTTGATCCCGTTACAAAATGGGTTTATGGAAATTTCTTTTCAAATGTAATGATGCGAATTGTTCCTCTTTTCATATTATCACCAATGAGAACTATTTTTGCTAAAATTTCCTTAGCAAGAATGGAAAATCAAGCACAAAAAGATAGATTGGTTGCATTTCTACAAGGAGCTGAACCTTGGAAGTTTAAGCAGAGCTTCTTTCAAAACAAGAAATTTGATATCTCTAATGATTTATCAGAGATTAAGTCAGAACTGTTCATTTGTCATGGTCCATTAGATAAGTATCATCCAAGAATTGATTACTACAATTTTGCAAAAGCAATACCAAAGGGTCGATTTATCTTTATGGAAACTAAAGATGAAGATCGTGAGCTTTTGGCAGGAGTTATTGCTACTGAATTTGCCATGAAAACTAAAACTGATGGATTGCCCGAAAGTTTGAAATCTTTTGAAATTCCTATATATAAAGATTAACCACAAAATCTCATTGATGGCAGGAGATAGAATTATTATGAACACATCTTATAGGGAAAGCAAAGTCACAGAAGAGCAATTAAAGAAAATTGAGGAATTAATCAAAGTAAACGAAAGGGAAGTACCTGATTTTTACGAAGAAGGTATATGTGATTCATTTTATATTCCTGTAAAAGATAATGAAATACAGGTCTTTCACCATAAACCTAAAAATCCAATAACTAAACGACCAATACTGTTTGCTCTAGGTTTTAATTCGACATTATGGTCATGGAAGGATTTTGCTTTACCATTACATGAAAAGGGAGAATATTACTTTCTAGAAACTCGAGAGAAAGCATCAAGTAAAATAAAAAAACGATTTAAAGCAGATCTCACAATTAAACGAACTGCAAAGGATATTGGTCTTGCAATAGAATATCTTGGATTAGATAAACAAGATTTCGTGCTCTTATGAGCAAGCTACTGTGGTGGTATAATTCTTCAAGGATTAATTGATAAAACACTCAATGCACCAACGATAGTTGTTTTTGATCCTTTTAGTGAATGGGCTTTTTATAAGAAATGGATACAAACAATGGTTGTTGTACCTGCTTTTGTTTATGGAATTTTGAGATTGGTATTAGCTAACATAGTTCTAGCAGGTATGAAAAACCAAGCACAAAAAGAAAGAGTAATCGACTTCGTTAAAGGTTCTACTCCTTGGAAATGGCGTAAATCAAGTCTACAGAATGTTAAATTTAACATGAAGAGCGAATTGCCAAAGATTGAAGAAGAAATTTTTCTTTTCCATGGACCATATGATCAACACCATCCTGATGAGGTTTTTGAGGAAATTACCAAAAAGATACCCAAAGGAAGATACATTTACATGCTCTCTAAAGAAGAGAAACGAGAAATACTGAATGGTGTTATTGGATTGGAATTTGCAAAAGTAACTGAAAAAGAGAAGGTACCTAAATCCCTAGCTCAATTCGAAATAAACCTAAAAAGAGAGAAGTAATAAAAAAAAAGAGGATTATAGGGAGACATCCCTATAATTTATTCTTTTTGAGAACCGGATATAGTGAATGCAGGTAGTTTCATTGGAGGAACTTTTGCTTGAGTGTCATTCAAATCCATATATTTACCAATAAGATCAATGTTGGCAAGGAATTTTAGAACACTATCAGTGTATCTCAACGTTCTTAATGGATACTGAATTTCTCCATTCTTAACATACCAAGCACCATCTCTTGTTAATCCAGTGAAAATACCTTTAGTTGGATTAACAGCATTTTGATAGTGGAAGTGTGTCACTAGAATACCGTTCTTAGTTTCTGCAATCATTTCTTCAAGGTTTGAATTTCCATCACCAATGAGCAATTGACCTGGGAATGGCATAGATCGTCCTCTGAATTTAGCGTTATGACCTGTACTCTTAACACCATCTTTGTCTGCAGTAAGAGTATCATAGGCAAGATTCTTAACAACACCTTTGGTAATCATCTCAAGTTTTGATTTTGGAAAACCTTCGTCATCAAAGAGAGATTGATAAACAAGACGTTTATCAAAAGCATCATCCC
The DNA here is from genome assembly GCA_019058275.1 of Candidatus Heimdallarchaeota archaeon. Taxonomy (GTDB): domain Archaea; phylum Asgardarchaeota; class Heimdallarchaeia; order JABLTI01; family JABLTI01; genus JABLTI01. The sequence continues at coordinate 129,391 of JAHLVW010000094.1, read as the reverse complement.
ATAAGCTCAACTTTTCAGAGAAGAGTTTATCACCGATTTTATCTCTAAGGAAACTAATGTAATCTTGGTACATCATAGCACTAAAACCGAAATAGCTCATAAAGAACATTAAACCACCAACAGCAGCTGGTTCGAGAATGACTTCATATTCACCAGGTTCAATGTATTTCATGCCAAAACCATCAGCAGCTTTCCGAGCAGCTTTTTCAGCAACTTCTTGTATGTGAAGCTCAGTAAAATCTTTACGATTGTCTGCAGACCAACCAGCTGTTTGTTCTTTGCCATCTTCAGCAAGCACAGTAAGGTTGACATTACTTAATGTGCCCTTCTCGTAGGCTTCAACACCAAGTGAATTCATTATAAGATTTTCAAAAGCAATATGAGAAATAGCACCAGCAACAGCATTGACTCTTTTATCAATAGCATGAGCAGAATCAATAGCTAATGTAGCGAATTCAGCTCTTTGTTCGGGAGTAGCATTTAAGGTATTTTTTGAAACTAAATCATCTAGTGATAATTCGGTAGAATATTTTTGTGGACCAGGAAGCGATTTGAAATCCTTATTCTCAGGGGAGATTTTAGCTATTTTAGCAGCATGTTCAATAGCTTGCTTAATTGAATCATTATCAAGTACTTCTACATTAATAGAACCTTTCTTCTTTCCAATGTAGACAATAGTTTGAACATTTGCATGGTGTTCTGCGACGTTTTGATCAATGATACTATTTGCTAAACGTGTTAAAGCAGAATTTCTTAATGAAATAGTAACTTCAGTTTGTGTTGCGCCTAATTTTTCAGCTTCTTTCAAGATAAACTGACATTTTTCTAATAAAAACTCCTTATTGAACTCCATCGGTTGCTGTAGCCTCCTTTGTTATACCTACTCGAACGTTATGGAACCTAGCTGTTCCACAACCATGACCAACATACATAACTTGACCTGGTTGACCTTTACCGCAGTTAGGTGTGCCTAACAATTTCCAGTCATCCTTTGAGTGAGCATCCATACTTCCCCAGAATTCGGGAGTGATGCCCGTATAAGTTGGACTTTTCACTATGTTTCCTATTTCTCCATTAACAATTTCCCAAGCAATTTCTGTACCAAATTGGAAGTTTAATCGTTTATCATCAATGCTCCAACTTTTGTTTGTTGACATGAGAATTCCTTTCTTCGTATCAGCAATTACTTCGTCTCTTTTCCAATCTCCTGGTTCGAGGTTAATGTTGACCATTCTCACCAGTGGCAGTTTTTGAGGATTATCTGCTCGCATACATGCTGAGCTTTCTTCTAACCCTATTATTGCTGCTGTCTCTCTTGAACTCTGATATCCAACAAATAGACCTTTTCTTACTAGGGCAACTTTTTTAGCTTTAACTCCTTCATCATCATAACCATATGTTCCTAAACCAGTTGGTGATGTTGAATCTGCTACAAAGTTGACATGTTCACTGCCATATTGTAGCTTCCCAAGAAGATCTGGAGTCATGAAGCTAGTTCCAGCGAATGCTGCTTCTGTTCCTAAAACTCGATCTAGTTCTGTAGGATGTCCACAACTTTCATGGATCTGCAACATCAATTGATGTCCATCTATTAGAAGAGTTGTTTTCTCTGTTGGGCATGCTTTTGCTTCTGTTAAAGCAATTGCTTCCTTAGCTGTTTTTTCAACATTCTCAAGGAGATTCAAGCTTTCAAAATACTCGTATCCTTGTGATGAGAAGTTTCCTCTAAAAGATCCTGGGAATGATCTTCTTTGTGGTTGTGTTCCAGGGCTTATTGCTGTGCAGGAAAATCCTCCTCCAGCAAAGGTTATTTGTTGAGTTATATAAGCTCCTTCTGTGCTTGCGAAAATTTTGTCTTCTTGATGTCCTCGATAATCTGATTGAGTCAATTTAATGACATCAGGATTGAATTCTCTCAACCTCTTATCCACTTCAACCAAAATTTCGATTTTTTCCTCTGTTGGAATAGAGAACGGATCCTTCTTGATTGGAGTTTTGTAGCTGTCTTCCACTGCTTTTACATCAACAAATTCTATTGGCTTCTTTCGCGTTGCTCCTGAAGCCTTTCCTATTCTTACAGCAAGTTTCGCTACCCTTTCAATTTCCTCAGGGGTAACTAAGTACGATCCTGCGAATCCAAGTCCACCATTAGCTATTGTTCTTATTCCAAATCCTTTGATATTGGTAATATTTAATGCTTGAATGTTCCCCCTCTTGATGGAAATGTCTTCGTCTTTGATTGTCACTATTCGTATGTCTGCATACGAAGTTCCTTCCTTGCTGCAAGTCTCTAATGCTTTTTCTGTGAGATCTCGCATAGTAGGTTACTCCATTATTAGAGTAGTATAATTAATTTATTATTCTTTCTGAGAATCTTGAACGTTCAATAGCTTATGAATGAATTATATTCTTAAGAAAAAACAGCCCATTTTACAATGAATTTCCATTCAAAATAGTAGAAAATAGCTCCTTTCAGTTGGAAAACTGTTCAAAATCACTTTTGTAAACGTATTCTAAACCTATTTTGAACCTTCACATACACTTGCTCAACCATTGTTTGAGATTATTAAAAATCAACTGTGTTCTATACTAGTTTCAGTAAACAATGAGCACCTTTTATGTGTTGCTAAAAAGAATGCACAGAGAAGAAAGCCATTCTTCCACAATGAATTGGTTGCTTAAAGTTTCAATTAAACTATTACCCTGGAGGTAAAAATATTATGAAATCATTAAAAAAATCATTAATAGGAATCTCATTAATCAGTTTATTCCTCTTATCTGCTGGTTCACAATTAACTGCTAGATCCGAAGGAGTAACTATTAGCGAGAATTTAGGCGCAATAACAGTTCAAACTAATGGATTAACTGTCAAGATAATCCCTAGTCAAGGACATCTTATGTGGTGGCATGGAAATAAATCTGATGCTGATGAAATGTATAAACTCCAATTAGTTAAGATTCAAGAATACTTTGGTGATGATGATATTCTTGATGACAGAACAGAACTTGTTGGTGGTAAATTTTACAATCTTATCACAGAAGATTGGGTTAGCGATGTTAATGACACTGATCCTGATCATGTCATAATTACCTTGAGTCTTTTAGGACTTGCAGGTGGTGCAGATATTCATTTAGTTATGCACATTTACACTGAAGACACACTTATAGAAGGAACCGAGGTTATGATCGATGCTACTCATGAAATCAAATTTGACATCATCATCAATAACTGGGAATTCTCTGCAGGTGCACAAGGTATAGGCATTCAATCATATCTTGATGAAGTTCAAGAACGACACACTATGCGATTAAGAAACGGTACTTCCTTAGAAAATGGTACTTTACTCAGACGTATGAACTTTGAAAGTGAAGAATTCGATGGCAATGTCGTTGCTTTTTATGAATGGACTCAAACTGCTGATGTTTTCGATGAAAATGACACTTACGTAGAGACAGTTGATGTTGGTACTGCATACTTTGATGACTTAATAACTGCTCCCCCAACTGGAGCTGCAGGAAATAAAGAAGGTCTTGGACATCTCTGGCTAACTTATCCTAACTATGGAAATGAAAGCAAATTAGTTCATGACCCAATAATCGGTGTTAATGAAGAATACTTCACAGAAAGTGTTCTACTCTACTATGCTTCTATTATTAGTGGATTAATTGTCGTTGGTACAATTGTAGTTATTGCTAGAAGAAGGAAATAATATTTCTAAACAACCGGAAACATTCTTGTTTCCCTTTTTTTATTTTTAAAATTTAACAAATATTTAAGTTCAAATGTTTTTGTCTTTTAAGAATGGTGACTATTTTTGCTTGAACAATTGAAAAATGACCTTCGAGATTTATCCCAAGTAGTAGGTGTTCCTTCTCGAGAGAGTAGAGTTGTGAAGATGATTAAAGAGAAAATTGGATCTATAGCTGACGAGGTTAAAATTGACACTCTTGGCAACCTTATTGTTACATTAAAAGGTACGAAAAAAGATGGACCAATTTTAATGTTAGATGCCCATACAGATGAAATTGGATTAATGGTTCGTCACATAACTGCAGATGGATTTATCTATTTTGCCAAATTGGGTGGTTTTGTAGATTTGATTTTCCCAGGCCAAACTGTTATCTTCGTACCAGATGATGAGTCAAAACCACCAGTTTTTGGTGTAATTGGTATTAAACCACCACACTTAACTCCTGGTGGTGAAATGAAAATACCCGAAGCTGATGAACTTGCTATTGACATAGGAGCAACATCAAAAGAAGAAGTTAACTTGCTAGGTATAGAAATAGGTACAACTGGAACTCTTAATGGAGAATTTAGAGAATTGACAGGTGGAAGAGTTCTTGGAAAAGCTTTTGATGATAGAACAGGATGCGTTGTTATATTAGAAACACTAAGGAGACTATCAAAAGAAAAGCCAGTTGGAACAATTGTGTTTAATTTTGCTTCAGCAGAAGAAGTTGGCGGTAGGGGAGCAACTACAGCGGCATATGCTATTAAACCGGATATGGCAATAGCATTGGAAAATACTACAGCAGCAGATACACCCGGAGTTGCAGGAAAGGATTGTCCCTGTAAACTTGGTAATGGTCCAGCACTAACAATAGCTGATAGATCTTTAGTTGTAGACAAACCAATGTTAGAGAAACTAAAAGAACTAGCAAATGGTCTTAAAATTCCTTGGCAATATAAGAAACCTGCTTATGGTGGTACTGATGCCGGTCGAATTGCATTAACTCGTTCAGGAGTACGATCAGCAGTTGTATCAGTTCCATGTAGATATATCCATAGTCCGATAAGTCTACTAGAATTGAAAGATATTAAAAGAACATGTGAATTAATCGAAGCTTTCGCAAGAAATTTCCATGAGCTTCTCGAGTAGAGAAGTTCATTAAATTGTATTGTTACTTTTCATCATAATCATTATAAAGAAACAAGAAAAAAATACAACAAGAAAAATCAGGAGAATGTAAATTGCCTACAACAGATTTAAGACCATTATTTAATCCTAAAAGTTTGGTGCTTATTGGTGCCTCAGAAAGAGCTGGTTCTATTGGTGGAATGTTAGCAAAACACCTTCTTGAAGGCAAATTCAAAGGTGATTTGTATTTTACTAATATAAAACGTGATAGTGTTTTTGGTCACAAGTGTTATCCTAACATCGAAGCTTTACCTAAAGACCCAGAATTGGCAGTTATAGCAATACCTGCTCGGTTTGTACCAGCAGAACTAGAAAAGTGCGTGAAAAGAAATATCCATCATGCAATTGTTCTTAGCAGTGGTTTCGCAGAAGTAGGCAATAAAGAATTAGAAGAGGAGTTAATTCGAGTTTCAAGAAAGCATGATATAAGAGTTATAGGTCCTAATTGTGCGGGAATTGCTTCCACACACACAAATATGATTGCTGCAATGGAAAATACCTACATTCCAGGTGGTCTTACAATAATTTCACAGAGTGGAGCTTTAGCAGGTTCCATGATGTTACGAGCTACTTATGAAGGATTAGGGATAGATAAGTGGATTTCATTTGGAAATGCATCTGATGTAGAAGAAGCGGAATTGCTAAATTATTTAGCAAAAGAAGAGGATTCTCCAACAAAAGTTTTGTTTCTCTATTTAGAAGGCGCAACAAATGGAAGGAAATTGGTTGAATCTTTAACTGAAGCTACTAAACATAAACCAGTGATTTTCTTGAAAGGTGGAAGAACAGCGATTGGTAATAAGGCAGCAATGACTCATACAGCATCATTAGGTGGAGATCCTAAAATTTATGAATCCGTTGCTAAACAAACAGGGGCAATTTGGGTTGAATCATTGGATGAAGCATTTGATACTTATGCTGTTTTATCTACATATCTAGATCGAGGAGGAAAAAGAGTTGCAATTGTCACCAATTCAGGTGGACCTGGAGTATTAATTTCTGATAATTTAGATTTCTTAAATCTCGAATTAAATCAACCATCAGATAAATTACGTGAACAATTAAAGGAACTTCCTGAAGCTTGTCCTCGAGAAAATCCTTTTGATTTACTAGGTGATGCAAATCCCGAAAGATATGAATTAGCTCTTAGAGCATTAGCTCATTCTGGTGAATTTGATACCATCATTGTTGTTATGGTTCCACCCGGTGATGCAGATGTAGATGGTGTAGCTAAACTTATAGTAAAAATCGCTAATGAAGAGCACAACACCGCCATAATTGGTTGTTTACTTGCTGGAAAGAAAGTAGAAAATGCCATTAGGATTCTACGTGAGAACAATATTCCAAGCTTTCCAACACCAAAAAGAGCAGCATGGGGAGCATATGCTCTTGATAAATGGAATGAAATAAGAAAAAGTAAATCTTAGAGAGTTTTTTACTCTCTTTTTTTATTCTACTGGTGTTATGATTATCTGAGCTAACGATCTGATATTTGAATAAAATGTATCAGCAGCTGATTTTCCAATATATTTCTCATTTAATTCACTGAAAAATTCTAGTGCTTTTACTTCGCTCTTATTCAAGTGATTGTAAGCTGCTTTACGAATGAATTCTTCAAGGGTTTGAGATTCTTTTGAGCGTTTAAGTGAATAATATTTGTTCAATAGAAGCCTAGCTTCTGTTAAATCATCTCTACTTTTAACAAAACTCACATTTTCTATTGTACTGAAAATGTGTTTCATTGAATTAATAGGGATATTCACAGTACCCAAAGATATATACCAATCATTGGTTTTTTCATCAAAACTCACAATTCGATTATCTTTTAGCACATCGAATGAACTTGCCATTGTTGTTCTAACGATTTTGTTAAATGCTGGAACTACCTCTTCTACAATAGCATTACGAATTACTGCTTTCTGGTCCTTTATAGAGTCTTTTTTGTATGAAGTTTTCAAGTTTTGATTTATCTTTTTATCAAGTAGAGAACTGTATTGATTAATACCATTCGATTTTAGGATACCATCCCAAAATAGCTCATCAGCAATGTTTTCAATATATTTAGAATCAGCAACCCAAAGAGATGCATAAATCATCATTAGTTCTTGAAAATCGCCATCAATTGGAATTGAAGCATTTAGTGATCTATTTTTTAAAGTAATCTCATTTTGAAAGGTCTCTGGATGTTCTTTAAAACTTGGGTATGTGTTTTGCGAAATATCTTGGAAAATTTGAGTGAGTTCTTTTCCTCCTGAGAAGAGCTTTCGCATAAACCCTCCACCAGAGACAATGTTACTTAACCATCTATTAGATTCTTTTAGGCGTTTAATTATTAAACCGTACTTCTTCTTTCCGCTAGTTTGTCCAGCGGAAACCTTAGCTTGCTTTTCATATTTGGATATTAAAACTTTCAACTCTTTTTGACGCTTATCTAAAGCCAATAAGGAATAATTTACCCATAATTTTTCTAGAACAATTGGTTTTTCAAGTAATGTTGAAAGTTTACCTTCAAGTTTTAATGAAGGAATTTTGACTTTTAATGCATTTAATTGAATGTCAGGAATTTTGGGTTCTTTCTTCTTTTCAGTTGGTTTAATCCAACCAGTATTGTAAGCTATTCGAGCAAGATCTAAAGGTGATGGAAATATGTGTCTAAATTTTGTGTTCTTCTCTAGGAATTTTGAATTATCATTTGAGTAAAGCTCTCGAGCATGTGGTCTTTTAGTGATTTTTCCAATTAATTGAGTTATAACATAAACACTTTGTAAATCACTAGCTAACTGGTTGCGAATGTTTGTTATCACAGAAGGTATATTTGGTAATTTCTCAGGTCCAAATATAGTTTGCAAGATTCTTGTAATTGTTAGTTCTAATGAAGCTCTGAAAGATTTGAAGAAATACGACAGGTTTTCAAATGTTTCAAAACGTTGTTGTGTTGGTTTAGCTCTTGAAATTCTTCTTAATACTAAGCTCTTAGTTTCAGGTATCAATTGAAAGTTTAATTTCCTTTCAAATTTTGATATATTATTTTGTATTATCGTTGCAGGTTTATATCGTTTACCATAAGCAGTTTTTTCCAAACATTCTGTTATTAATGAGTAAACTATACCTGAAACTTCTCGGAATTGATATGGTTGAATTACTGATTGTAAGAAATAGAGAATCATCAAATCCTGTGTTGATGGTGATCTTTCGTTTGAAAGAGATGAGTGAATCTCTCCAATTACATTATATAAAATTACAGCTTCATCTAATGTTGTCTTGAATCGTTCTAATGAATTTGCAGCTTCAGTTTTAACATAACTAGCTAATTGTGATAATTTTGGAACAGCTAACAAAATAAATGGATGTTCTTTTTTCAATGAGCCAATAAATTCAGAATTGACCTTCTCAAGGATTTGTGTTTTCTTCTTCATTACATCATTTGGGGTGTATTTGGAAGTGACTTGTCGTAAAATAGAAGCTATTTTTTTAGTTAGCCAGGTCCGATCTGATATTTCAGTTTTTATTATATTATCTAGAACTTTTGTAACAATTCTATCTAGCTCAGATTTATCAAAAACAACATCTTTTGACATAGCCACAAACTTTAGTGGATATTTCCTAAACAATTTTTTATACAATTCTTTATTAGTAGAGCTAATTAAATCAGCTGATACTTTCTCAAGATTATTAGTTTTTGTAACAAGAACCTTTTCGAAGATAAAACTCTCATTTATGAGTTCAACCTCAGGAATTTCTATTGTTCCTCTTTTAGAAAGTGCACGTGAAGAATCCTTTAGTTGAGTATAGATTTTTGTAATTTCACTTACAATTTCCTTTCTAGCTATAGCTGCTTTTTTATTAAGGAAATGCTCAATTAATTTAGTAAGCTCACCAAGAGGATTGCTTGATGATGAGAAAACTAATGGGAAGAAACCATCCATCTTTATACCTTGGATATAGAAGTATTTAGCTAACTCCTTTTGCACCTCAGATTGAGACATTGTTGATATTTTCTTTGATGTTTGATTGCGAGACCATGGCTCGAATTCAATTTGATTAACCCATAAATCATCTAGAAGAGAGGTTATTTTAGATTTCAAGGATTTAGTAAAAAATCTTACTTTATCACTTGATTTACGATACATTTGATGAGCAACATTTGATACAATGTCAAAAGAATCATCGATTCTAGGAACAATTCCTATACTTGTATACTCAGCTTCAAATTTCGTTACAATTTGTTTGGCCAATTCAGAAGCATAATCAACTACGAAATCTAATTCTCGATCTTCTCCATCAAAACCTTTGATAGCAATTAATATAATTGGATTATGTTCCTTTACTGGAACGATTTTAGATACAAGTATGCCGTTTTGAAACCTAGAGAAATTAATCGCATCTTTTTTTGTTTCTGATTTTTCTCCAGATGCTCGATCACCTGCTAAACCAATTTCTTCTGCAAAATTAGCTAAGGCGCCACCTAAAGCACTTACTAATGAAGTATCAGTTTGTATAAAGCCAATGGAGAGGAAGTCAGTATTATCCTCACGTGATATGATGATTTGAGCATCCAAATTTTAACACCAATCGTGATTATACTCACAGTAAAACTGTAGATGAATGGAAATAGTTGTAATTATGGGGAAGATATGTTGAATTTAAGAAAGCATTTCTTTTAAAACACTTTTGAATTATACAATAATACTATTTAAAGGTTTAAAAAAGGCAAAAAATTATTTGAACGGATTTGTCGATATCAAAGTGCTTTTTAACGAGTTGTTTTACAGATATTATCATATCAAAGGATTCTATCAATAAAATTCCTTGTTATTGTAACAACTAAAACACTGATTGATTCGTATTAAAAATTATTAAATCGGAAACATTATCATGGCTCTGGATATCATAAAAGAACAACGTATGATTCGAACAATATTCTATTCATTAATACAATCTGCGGATTTGGTAGTTGATAATAAGGCTCATTGTGAGCAATTTGTTTCTAAAGTAGGGAAATTCATTAGCGAAAAAACTTTGAGAGAAGAAGATACTAGAGATGTCAAAGAAGCATCGAGAGAGTTACTTGAAACACTAGGTTGGAAAAGTATAGGAATGGATATCAATCTTGAACGAGGAAATGGCAATATTAACCTAGGCAAAAATAGGTTTATTGTTAATGAAATAGCTGATTCCAAAGGAGCTTTACTAGTTATACAAGCACTTTTTGAGGGAATTGGAAGTTACATTTTCAAATCACCAGTGTCAGCAAAAGTAGAGCTTTCATTAAGCTCTTCAAGCTATTATAATATCACCTTAACTAGAAAAAAGATCCAAGCAGATACTGTTTTAGATAAACCTAGCGCTGTTCCTTTTGAAGTTGCTGATAGATCAATACATGAGACATTGACAATTGATTCTATGTTTAATCCAATTTTTACAAAAGATGTTCCTTCTGTGATTCTATTCGAAACTATATGGAAAGTTGTTACAGAATCATATGTCGCTAATGTTACTGATGAAAGTGATTTTGTTAAAGAAGCACTAAAAAATCCAACCATGGAAAATCTATCATTGATTATTATGAAGCTTACTGAAAATGAAGAGGAAAATGAAATCTTAAACATGTCCGAAATTCTAGGTGAATTTGTTGTTAAAATCCTTTCTACTAAAATATCAGGTTCTTTAATTAGTAGATTACAAACTACACTTAGGGATCGACATGCAATTAATTACTTGATATATTATGAATGTCGTTTATTCTGTGCTGATAAGAAATTTGTTAATAGATGTACCTTCATCCGTGGTATGTGGGTTGGATTATTAAGTGAGATTTTTAGCATTCCCATAAAGATTAAAGAGCTCTATCATGCAGGAAAAAGAGATCGCTATTGTATGTTGGAGCTTGTTCCTAAGAAAAGTACTTAAGAAGTATGACTCCAAACACGTAAGTTTATAATTTCTTAGCTATTTCTCTTCTAGTAATGGAAACTACTTCATTACTTGTTAAACCAGTTTCTTCAATGATTATTTTAACATCATCAAATTCAGGTTTAAAATGTGCAACTTCACCCTTAGTATTGTAAGCTATCTTTCCCCTAACAGTAAATGTTTTTCCTTTAATTTCCACTTTGAATTGTTTAATTTCTCTTTTAAACATGATTTTTGTGCTGTTGATTATTCTAACGCCAATTGTACTTGTTTGATTCATTATTTCAGTTGAAAAGAGCTTAGTTTCATCAACATTGCAGAGAACAGAAATTTTTGTTCCAGGTCTTCCTTTCTTCATATATATTGGTGTCAAATAAACATCTTTAGCACCCATATCTAATAGCCTTTGACTTAGGAATCCTATGGTTTCTCCTGAGCAATCATCAATATTTGTTTCAATAATAGCAATCTCCTCTTGCAGAAGTTTTTCTTCTAGTTCTTTGCCTAAAATCAAACGCAAAGCATTTGGTGTTTTTTCATATTCCCTATTACCAAAACCAATTCCAATATGATTAATAGTGATGTATGGACATTCTTTAACTGCTAATCCTTTTGAAATTTCTAGAAGAGAAGCAATTAGTATTGCACCTGTTGGTGTGAGCAGTTCACCTTTTAAGGTTCCACTGTGAACGGGAATTTTATATTGTTTAACTATTTCAGTAACAGCAGGTGCAGGAACAGGTAGAGTTCCATGTGAAAATGTAACAGTACCAGAGCCCAGTGCAACAGGGAGTAGAAAAATTTTCGCATCAAATAGTTCTAATTGGTCCAATAAATATGCTGATCCAATGATATCTAAGAAAGTATCTAAAGAGCCAGCTTCATGTAAATGTACATTCTCTAATGATTCTCCATGGACTTTAGATTCAGCATCAAATAAAATGTCTAAAGCTCTTTTGCTAAATTCTTGAGCTTTATCAGAAAGTTTCATTTGTTTGAAGATATTTTCTAATATTTTATGAGCTTGTGGAACTTTTAGGTGTCTATTTGGTTCTTTTAAAGTTATTTTTAAATTAATCCCTTCAAGTGCAGCTACATTCTTTCTTATCAAATCAATGTCTAAACTTGCTTTTTCCTTCAAGTCTTCAGCAAGGGTGATTTTGGTAGCTATATCCAATAAAAGGTTCTTACGTTTCTTATCAGCATCTATTTTCTTTTTATCATCGGAATAAACCAGGTCAAGTAGAGCACTTAGAAACATGTCACCTGATGCACCAGCAATTTGGGCATCTATAATTAAACTTTTCATTTTAGTTCCTCTAGAAATTTTAACTAGTAATTCGATGTATAAACTATGTTTAATAAGACTATTTTCATTGACTAGATAATTATTTTAATGATAGTAATATCTTACTCTTTGTTTTCTTTAGAGTAAATTCAACTTTAGTCTATAGATTCGAGTACGAGTTGTTCCAAAATTCGACTCTTCTTAAAAAATAAATCTCCAGCTTGATCTCCAATATATAGTTCTATTAATTCTCCTAAAGCATTTAGTGATTTCAAATGTCTTGATCTCAAATTTTCCTTTATACCATCTCTCAAGAAAGCTCTAATAGCTTGATTTTTCTTCTTTCGAGAGCTAATCAATGGAAGCAATTCTGATATATTCAATCTAATTTCTGTTTTATCATCAGCTTTCTTCATATATTTTGTATAGGCCAATTTATCAAATACTGATTGTAAATATTGCTTATCCAAATCGATGGTTTCAATTGAGATATAAAATTCTCTTGTTCTCAAGTCTATCTTTACAATTAGATCATCTTTTATTGAATTAAATGCTAAGGAAATCGATTCCCGAATTGCCTTGTTGAACATTAGTGAAACTTCTTGCTCTATAGTTGTTCTAACAATGGTTTCTTGATCTACCCTTTCACCTTGTTGAGCAGCCTGTTGTAGGTTACCAATTATTTTTCGCTCTAATGGTTGGTTTTTTGAGTTTTTCTCTAAAATTCTCCAAAGAATTTCTTCTTTTAATTTCTTTATATACTCTGAGTCTTTTACCCAGGTTGATGCGAAAACCTCTAAGAGTTTCTGGTAGCTACCGAACATTGGATCCATGTTTACGGTGATGTTTTCACCAAAAACCATACTATTCTCTCCATCAATTTTAAAATTATCAGGATAGTAATTTAGTTTAGGATATCTTTCTTTTGCTGCATCTGACACTATTTTTGGTAAATCCTTCTTTCTCAAAAATAATTTTTGAATGAAGTTCCCTCCAGAGAGAATTTGTTCAAAAGATCGCATAATGGTTTTTATTTTCTTAATTCTATTTGCTATTTTCTTCTTTCCAGATGGAGAATTTGCTGTTCTCAACCTTTTCTTTTGATTGTTTAGTTCTACTTTAAGAGCTGAATATCTATTCATAAGAGCTATTTCTGTGAATAACACATACAATTCAATAACAATAATGGGATCTTTTACCAAGCTGGATATGCGTCCTGATAATTCCAACTTTGGAATTGTAATTATTTTAGCTAAAAGCTGGCCATCAGTGATTTTCGAATATTCTCTTTTTACATTCGTAGATTCAACCATCCAACCTTTTTCTAAAGCAATTCTAGCGAGTTCTAGTGGACTAGGAATAACGGATTTAAACTTCTTAGTGCTTTGCAGAATATTTACAGTTTCTTTTCTGAATAATCCTTTAGCACCAGATTGGGAAATTATTGCTTGAATTACTCTAGCTAATGAGTATAGACTCTGTGATGATAGGATTATTGCTTCAATTGAATCTGATAATAATTCAGGGGGTTGAGGGTAGTTCTTAGTTCCAAAAAACAGCTCAAGTATTTTTACTATTGTGGACTCTAATGATAGAGTAAATGCTCTAGAAAAATACGAAAGCTCTTCTATATTTTCAAAGCTTTTTGAAACCTTAACAACTTTGAGTTTTCTAAAGATAATTTTCTTTATTCATCTGGAATTCTAATAGCTGATTCATTTTCAAAAGTGTTTAAATTTCTTTGAATTAATGAATTGATTGGATCCTTAGTTGAAGAAGATGAAACTAAATTGATGAGAATACCTTTTGTTAGGTCATAAATTATTTTTGGAACAGTTCTAAATTGATACTTTCTAACTAGCTCTTGTAAGAGATGAATCTTCATTTGGTTTGTTATTGTTGTTGATTTCATCTTTGCTATAGAGGTATTAATTTGTCTAATAATATACCATAAAGCCATTGCTTCATCATGAGCTGTTCTATATTGCTGAAATGATTCTTTTGCAAATTTATTTGCTACTTTTTTTAACCTCTTTAGCTGTGAATCAGCAATTATGATGAAAGGATCTTCTTGTATTACTTTTCTAATATACCGTTTTTCAACTTCTTTGAGAATTTTTTCTCTTTGATTAATAGCTTCTTCTGGAGTAAAATCAGCAGTAGTATCTCGTAGAATTGTTGCAAATTGTTTTGTTATTCTAACAGAGTCGGAAAAGGAACTATTCAAAAGTGATTGTACAGATTTTTCAAAACTTTTGCTGATAAAATTAAGATCAATAGGATTATTTGAATTTGAAAGGAATTTCAAAGGATATTTTTGGTATAGTTTTTGTAATAAAGTTGCATACAATTCATTTAAAATCTTTGATCTGATTTTATCGACAGTAGTAATTTTGGCAACAGAAAGCTTTTCGAAAATTACATCAGCATTAATGAGATCAACAGTTTCAATAACTTGTTTTCCTCTTTTTGAACGTAAACTAGACATAAGTTGCAATTGGTTGACAATTTTAGTTATCTCATTAGATATTTCAGTACGTGATGAATTTGATTTCCTTTTTAGGTAACCATTTGCGAATTTCTTTACTTGACTCATATCTGAAGAACCAGCAAACCCTAATGGGAAAAGAGCATCTTGGTTTGTACCTTCACGATAGAAGTAATTTGTAAATTCATCTTTAATTTGTTCTAATTTTGAGACGCTATAAGATTGAGATCTAAATTTGAATGGATGTAATCCCTTATCATCTTGATTCTCCCATATGTCATCTAGTAATTTTGAGGACGACTCATCTATTTTTGATTTGAACTCTTTTAGTGTACTTGGAGAATCTTTTTGTAACTCATGAGCTATAGATGGGAGTAATTTGATAGCTTCATCAAATTTAGGAATTTCACCATCGCCTACATACATCTTTTCATAAGTAGTAATGATTTTTTTTGTTATCAAAGTACCATAATCTATCAAAAACATTTGCTGGTATTGAGCTATATTTTCAAAACCTCTAAGTGCTATCATTAGAGATGGTCGATGGTTATCAATTTCCAACCATTTTGAAATCAAAATACCATTCTGAAATCTTGAATAATTCGCTTGTGTTGTGCCGGTATCGGAAAGCCCCATTTCTATTGCAAAGCTAGCTAAGGCACCACCTAGAGCTGAAACCAACGATGCATCATCTTGAACAGAACCTATTGAAAAAAAACTTGTACTGTCCTCATGGGATATTATGATTTGCGAGACCAACTAAATCAACAACCTATTTTCGTACCCTTTGATATCTCCGTAGTAATCAAAGTATCATTGTATGTAATTTCATATTACTTGAAGTGTTATACGTAATAGACTAATTTAGAGTTGTTTTATAAGTTGCGATACTGACATTTACAATTACTTTTTCCAGAAAATTAATTTAACAACTTTAAATAGTAATAAGTGAGAGAAACAATTACAGAAGATGTTTGAAAAAACATTTCCAAATGTTATTATTACAGATTGTGCAAAAATATTGTAAGTATATTACACATTTGTATACATATGGTGAAAGAAATGAAGTATGAATTTGGGCGATCTCCCTGCCATTATTTACCAACAGTACTCGAAAATCTAGCTGATTTGAATAGTTCCCTTTTGGAACCTCATGAACGAGCACTGTTGGCAAGAGCAAATATGTTAGCGTATGAGATTACAGATCACAAACAATATGCAACTAATGCTCGAAAATACGGTAAAGAGATTTTAAGGGATATCTTGACAAAAGAAAGTTATGTTCCAGAAGAAGATGAATTAAAATTGTTATATTTCCTACATCGAGAAGGATCCGTAGTAATTGATGAGGCTCAAGTTAATCGTATTATTGAGCTTCAAGATAAATGGCCCGATCCTGATGATAGGATATGTGCTTTATTACTTGCTTACAGTATTTCTATTGATAAAAGCGATTTAAAGGACAAGATCTATGAGTTGTTAGATTCATTACCCAAAGAGGAAAAACTCTGGCCTTATGCTACTGCTTACATAATGACCAATAGAGAATTTGAACTACCAAGCAATATTATTGATTTAGCTAAGGAAATGTCTGGTTCTGACAAGCCAGCAGCTTATCTTGATAAGGTTATTTGGATTAAATCTATGTATGATCCGGATTTTGGTCCTCGTAATTTTGAAATGAGAAAACAATTAGCTACTGAAATCTATCAATGCGATCAACCTATTGATTTGTTATTCGTTTTAGGATTTATGCGTAATGAAAACGTTTTGGAAAATATCCAAAGAAATATCGATGAAGTTTCT
This sequence comes from Candidatus Heimdallarchaeota archaeon, assembly GCA_019058275.1. GTDB lineage: Archaea > Asgardarchaeota > Heimdallarchaeia > JABLTI01 > JABLTI01 > JABLTI01. Next base: position 112,974 of record JAHLVW010000094.1, on the reverse strand, counting down.
AATGCTATGGATTTCTCACCTGAAGTGGATCTCCCAATGCAATGCAGAGATGCTCCAACTGAAGATGCCATTATTTTGGGACGAGGTGGTTCAACCATCAAAAAACTTGGTTGTCAAGGAACCATGTATTTGGGTAGAGTGACTGAAAAAGGTAAACATGGTAACTATGGTAAGAAAGTTTTAGTAGACGCTGTTTTTCCACATGTCTTCTTTATTTCAGGACACAGAGGTTCTGGTAAAAGCTATACTTTAGGTGTTATTGCAGAGGAATTAGCTAAAGCGAATTTAGGTCTCGGTATTATTCTCATAGATCCTATAGGTATCTTTTGGGCTTTAAAGAATGAAAATACTGACAAAGGTGAAAATGTTCTCCTTGAACAATGGGGATTAAAACCTGATCATATCAAGAATATTGAAGTTTTCACTCCAATTGGCATTTATGGAGATTACCGAGATGATACTATAGATTCTCCTTTTGCTCTAAAACCATCTGATTTGTATATTGAAGATTGGTGTAAAACATTTGACATTGATAGGTATGAAATTAGAGGAACTGTTCTTGAAAAAGCGATGCAAATTGTCTCGAGGGAAAATCCTGATTATTCCATTGATGATATAATTTCTGCTTTAGATGATCCCTCAATTGTTAATACCTATCGAAGTGATTCTATTCAAGCTATAAGATCTAGAATGAATGCTGCAAAGGGTTGGGGAATATTCTCCGGAACTGGAACTCCATTATCACGTTTAAGCTCGCCAAATAAAATCTCTGTTTTAGACATTAGCAATCCAAAAATAGGTGATAGCTTACGAGCTTTACTGGTAGGTATCATTGCTCGAAAGATACTTGAAGCTAGAATAAAAAGCTCTCGAGGTGAAATCTTCGAAGAGTCTGGTGAAGACGATGGTGCAATACCAATTACCTGGCTATTAATAGACGAAGCACATGTTCTAGTACCTCATAATAGAAAGACAGTAGCATCGGATCCGCTTATTGAATATGCAAAACAAGGTCGGAAACCTGGGTGTGCGTTAGTATTAGTAACTCAACAACCATCTGCGATGCATAAAGACATAATGAGTCAAATTGATTTGATGGTTACCCATTTATTGACATTTGAGGATGACATTAAAGCGTTCCTTAAACGAGTACCTTCATCTGTTCCTGAGAAATTTGAGGATTCAGATTTTGTTCGAAGTATGCCAACAGGTGTAGGACTATTCTCTGATCAAAAAACACAGAATAGAAGTTTTATAATGAAAGTTAGACCAAGAACTTCGTTACATGCTGGACGTGAAGCTGTACCAAAATCCTTGAGAGAAAAAATGCGTGACCATAAGCAAGCTGAAGCACCTTCACTTGACAAAAGAGATGTTCTAATTGAATCAAAAATTAAAAGCCCAAGAGTAGAAGGAAAGAAAGATACTCAACCACTAATTCCTGAACCTCTACTTGATAAACCAAAACCTAGGGATACTAAGCCCAGAAAATCTACTGCAAAAATGGACTTTCCAATACCAGAACCAAGCAAATTCCCAGAGAAAATGGTTCTAAGTACGCTAGAAAGAAAACTGGAATATGGACATAACATGTTTCTTTTTGATGGTTCAAAATCAACTCGGTTTGATAAGCATCAAAGATCAGGTGTTGTCAATAGACCGGTTGAAGACATAATCCCTGGCATAATCAAGCAACTAGAAGGTATTGGTTGGGAAATTAACTCAGTTATCCCTGAGAAGTCTTCTGTTGTTATATTATTAAGATTGGAAAGTGCAACATTAGGAATTGCTTATACAATTCTTAAAGATGAAACAGCTATCTCTTATCTAGTGGTTGCTAAAGAACGTTTCAAGAAAAGCACTTATGATAAAATCTTCAATCTAAAATAAAGGTGTGTGATTAATTATTCCAAAGAAGAAGAAGAGGAAGCAGACAGGCAAAAATTTCTTTGAGGTAAACAAAAAACTCTTTGAGAAGCTATTCCACAAAGTAGTTTGGCCCATAATCGAACCTCTAACAATGGAGCTTAATCAAACAGCTACCAGTCAATTAGTGGATGAAGTATGGAGCCTCTTCTTCGCATATTTACAAAATGACAAAAAAATTGTGCAATCAAAAACAAAATCAATTGAGCAACTAACAACAGCAAATGACATAAAAGTTTCAGAGTTTATTTTAGAACTCATCAAGGATTTCACAGCAAGTTTTTATGAAGAGCTCATTGATGGTAAAAATCAACAAATGGTTCTTAAGTCACTCAACCTTCTAATAAATCAGCAGATTCTTATCTCTTGGATTAATCTGATGGTTGAACAGTCAATTAATCCTTTGCTTATCTTCTCTGTTAAATCCTACAGTAAAATTGAGGAAATAAAAGAGGTGATTATTCGAATACTTCTAACAAGTATGCAGGATCGAATTACTTCAGAAGAAGCAGAAAACCAGATTAGTGCTGTTCTTACTATAAGCTATAATATCTCAGAAGAGTTAACACATTTTGTAAAATCACTTGTTAAAACTGTTATTAAATACAAAGAAAAACATGGTTTGGAAGAGCTGGCTAAAATAGGTGAAGAATCACTCAAAAGTACAAATGATATAAGAGCAAGAACACATCATACAATTCCTAAAACAATGAAGGACCCTTTGTATGATCATGGAAAAATTGCTAATGAATGGATGCAAAATATCCTTCTACCTTCCTGTATTGGTTTAAGGATAGCTAAAAAAGAGCTTTACACTCAATTTATTGACAAATGTAAAAAGAACTTCGAACTATTCTTGGATCAAGCTTTAACTGCTGAGGATTTTGAAAAAAGACTGAATGAAGAGTTTAAGAAATTCGGGGGGGAAGAAGAAGAACTAATTATGCCAATTAGAGAATCCATAGCTAGTTCAGTCAGATTTTTAGAGGTAGCTAGAATCGATGATCCTTCACTAAGTATGTTGCTATTTATTATTGATGAAGAAAGAGAAAATGCTAGGAGGACTTGTACCTAGAAAAATATACTTTTATGATATATATTTATTAATTTTGAGATTATACAATGGTATTCTTAATTTCTCCCTATTTCAATCTTGCAGATTGTCTTAACGTTACAATTCCAACATGAGCTTTTGTTCAAGAAGAATTCATTATTCGATATTTTTTCTTGCGTATTCTTAAGAATCCTTTCAAATGCTAATCTGTCTACTTCTGTTAAATTATAGATTTTCTTTACACCCATTTCATAATAGTAACAACCAACCTCTAACACTTCACAATCAAATTTCCCTTCATCTGTATTCTCCAAGCGATAATCATTCAGCAAACTTGCATAGAACAGCAATGTAAGATGATCATTAAGTTCAGGAGTTGATTTGTAATCGATTACTCGTAAGCCATTTTTGTCTTCACAAAGTTCAATACAATCTATTTTTCCTCTTTGTTTTTCCGTCATTAGCCGAACTTCTCTTTCAAATGGATACCAGTAATAGTCCTCTTTTTTTTCATAGTATTTTTCTTGTTGAATGACCCAATAAAGTAGTTTCACATTATCCTCTTGTATTTCTTCTGGGGGTGTTGTATTAGTAATAATCCTTGAATATTTCTTATGAAAAGTCTCAAAGAAATGATGATATTTGATTCCCTTATCCTTTTTGCTCTTATATCCCCTCATTTTGTAAGAAATTACTGATCTACTGCTATTCATGAAATTTGACTTGTATGGTAAGGGATTGAGAATACGGTAAAGTCTAAATTTCTGTGGACAATCCAGGAAATATAGAAACTCAGTCGTACTAAGATTTAATTCATATTCCATTACTACCAAATCTAACCATTCCTCTTTAATGAATGTATCAACAAAGGATTTCTCTTCAAAAACTTCAAGAGATTAATTCTAAGCTCTTTTTCCCTAGCTTTACTAATAATGTTGGTTACATCGAAGATGAATTTGTCAACTTTGTTACTAATTGTTTGTGTAACCTTCGATGACATTTTTCCCACATTTGCGTTTTTACAGTACCACTCATTCAATTTTTCATAATATTTCAGGTATTCCTTTCGTGCTTCAGAAAAAGTTACTCGTGAGTGAGTTTCATTTTTTTTATACAAGTTAACCAAGTTTTCAACTTGTTTTGATCTAATCTCCTTGTCAATAGTAAGAATGCAAATTTTCCTACCAAACGAATCTCTTGAAAACTGAACAATGCCAATTTCTTCCAATGAATCAAAATACTCCCTTGTTTTATCCCATGACCAAGGTAATTTTTCCATTATCTCATGAAAAGTAAGGGATGTTATTTCACCATACTCAAACAGTCCCATTAGCCAATTAGTAGCAAACGCATGTGTCCGGATGTATCCTTTAGCTACGATTTCTTTTATTGTTAATCTGTATAGCTTCCTATTCTTCTTCTTTCGAATCCGAAAGTCATTATCTGTTAATATAGTAGCTATAGCTCCATTTAGAGCTATTGTTGGATTATTCTGGAGATTCACTTTCTTTTTCATTGACACTTTCATCACCTTTACAATATCTCAGAAATAGTAACTGGATCAAAGGAAAATTCTTCTTTGAAGAATTTCCTAACATGTTTCTGAAGCAAGCGAAATTCTTTAGCTATCAAGTAGGATCTATTATTTGTTTCTTCTAATTTCTTCCAGATGGTCTTAACTTGGTTTTTGTTCCTATTCTCAACAAACAAATCAGCTGTGGAATTAGGTAATTGATTCAGTAATCGTTTGAGTTGGTTGGCTGACTTGTTTGTCATCCTTTTAATTGTTGTATCCTTACCTGTTGTTAGAGTGATTTTTGTTTGCAAAATCTGTTTACTCACATGTTTTGCCACTTCATGTGCATGGGATTTCGGTTTCATATAGTAGAATTTCTCAAACCGCTTCCCACGCTCTGTCTCAAAATCAGCAGGGGTTATCTCTTCATTTCTAATTGCTTCATTAATCCATAGTGGTGCAACCGCTCTGGTTGTTTCTATGTAGTTTAGAAAGAGTCCAAAGGAGTATTTTCTGTGACACCACCCTCGCAATCCATCCCAGGGGGTACTAAAAGGGCATTATAAATTTCTTCCTTGATGTAATTATCAGTCAGCTTGTGTACACCATTTTCAAAGCAGGCTTTCGGTGTTCGAGCTGTAAAAAGCCCGTAAGACATGAAAGGCTCCCCCCGGACTTTACGAGCCTTTTCTCGAGAGATCTTCTCGAAGCCATATTTCTCTGCTTCTTTTTTGAATGGTGCATACATTACACTCCCAAATCCTCCTTCTTTTTGTTGCCATTCTTTGTAGGGAATGTTCCAGGGAGTAGCATACTTCTTGATATCTCTTTCAAATAGTTTAAGAGCTGCTTTGAAATCATTTCTAAATTCTGCATCAACCATATCAGTAAATTTCTTTTGAAGAACAGCTTCTCGGTTGAGTAGATTGGAGAAAAACATTGAGTGAAAAGTTGCTCCGGTCGCAATTAAAATCTCATTTCCACCTATCTCTTTTGGAGTCGGTTCAGTACTTTCAATGAAGCTTTTGGAATGCAAAAGATCTATTTTTGGATATAATGCATTTCCTGTCGTAGAATCAATATCATGTAATTTCTGTTTGAGGTATAAATAATCCTCTTCGTGTTTCACAGCAATATAATTCAACTGCCTTAAGGAAAAATAAGCAAGGTCTTTTGAGTCTCTCAGTTCTATAGGTGATAGTTCATTCCCAGCATAAATAGCTTCTTCGTTTAAATCCAAATAAAAACTTCCTTCTTTCACAATTGAAAACCCATGAGAGCGATCCTCTTTGTATCTGCTATCAAGCTTCATACCTGTGAGTCTCTCATAATCCCTCTGTAGAATATCAAATTGACTATCCCAATATTGAACTTGATAACGATTCAATCCATGGCTAAATGTAAAATTAATGGGTGAACCACAATGAGGACAATACAAGGTGTTTGCGCCGATGTTCTTTCTTTGTAGTGATTTACTAAATTCGTCAATAACCTTTTTGCATCTCTCTATAGGGCAACGAAATTCGAAGGTAATGCGATCAGTATTATTCTTGATAAAAACCTTTATCGCTTTACTCTTACACTGTCCTTTCTTTCTTGGATCATGGTAGTCACAACCTGCAACACCATCCAAGCTTATTGCTTCAAATCGTTCCTTTAATCCATCTTGTAAAGCCCATGGAGCTATTTCCTTTACTAGTCTAAGCAATATACACTTCTCTAGACCAGAAAATCTTTGACAGTTGTTACAAGTCTTCTTCTTAGAACCTACCTCATCATTTTCTGCTGTAGGCAAATTGTACTTGTAGGCTTTTTGTTTAACACCTTTCTTGGTTTTTACTCGAGATAACTTACCCGAAACAGTTAAGCCTTTCAGAACCTGGTTAGTATCTTTGGGTTCTTTTCCAATAATTTCAGAGACTTCATTACAGGTAAGTCCATCAAAACCATCCTCTCGGTGAGTAAAAAGCAAATAGATTCGTTCTTTTAATTCATTCTTTGCAAAGCTCACTTCAATTCCTCCTCTAAAACAACACAGGGATTATAACCACCAATTGCAGCAGTGTCTAACCAAGGAGGGATCTCTTTAAATTCTGCAACAACCTCGGTAACAATCTCTGTCAATTCCTGAAACGACAAATCCGAAGATTGTTGTTCTTGTTGAACCTTCATCAAACACACGATTTGATCAATAAACAATAAAATTGGATTTCCTTCAGCACAATCATCGACAGAGTAAGTAGTTTTCGCAAGTCTTTCTAATTCTTCAATCTTTCTTATCCAATCAAACAAGTATTGATGGTCATCAAGTAGTGAATCGAGACGTTTGGTTTCCGTCTGAAAAAGCATCCTCATTTAATCGAAGTCAAGAATGGGATAAAACCCAATGATTATGCGTTTCAATTTCTTGCATTTCATTTTCGTATAATCACTGAACCCAAAAAATCGAACAATGACACTCTTCAAGAACTCGTTCTCTAGATTTAGTTCAACCGTTCTATATTTTCCTTCTCGATAATAGGATATCAAGTCCAGCTTCTCAAGAGATTTCAAACTGGTACCAATAGCATTTGGCGAACGATCAAGCGCCTGTATCAGATCATCAACCACATTTGGTAATTTTGACTCACCACTTAAGAAGAAGAAAGTTATGAGTGTATACAACACTTCCTCCATGACAACAGTGAATTTAATCATAGAGTTAAATTCAGGGAAAGAATACTTCAGTCCTGTTTTAAGAATCAAAGATTTATGAATCGACATAATCGTCCCTTCACTATTTACTCGACAAAAATGCTTTTAAAGAGCTAAATCGTAAAAAAATCCAAAAAGTGGTTTGACTACTCCCAAGAAAAACCTAAAACCTGCTCAAGAGATTTCAAAAATAGTGAAAAGCTCACTACTTCCAAAAAAGTCTGAAAGCAAAAATCGAGGTTGAATTCTAATCACCTTAAAACAGCAAAAAAGCGATTTTAAACCCTCAAAATGCCTCGAAATACCCCTCTTGTACATTAAAGGATAGATTCATTATTTCTTCTACTATGTAACTATCAGAAAGTGGACTGGTAATACTTTATTATAAATCAATATTGCTTGAAAAAAATTTACTAAAGAAGGCAAAGGATACTTTGAAAGATCTTGTCGAATTTGAGAAAAAGTGTAATTTCAAAAAACTTATCAGCTAGTTTTTTTTAGGGAGTCATTCTTTCCTTTTTGCCACTCATAAGGTTCTATAATTACACCTTTTTGAGCATTTTTTTCTCTATAAGTTATAAATTCATCTTTGTTTAGTGGATACCATTCATTGTATGCATATCTTCTAAAATAATGACTAATTCTTTCTCTAAAATGTTGTAAAAAAACCTCATTTAATCTTCCTTTTCTCAAATGTGCTATGTTTTTTATTAGATAAGTTCTATTAACCACAAATGCTTCTTCAAAATCAACTGCCATTCGATTATTAAATCCTATCTCTTTATCAACAGGCAAATAATGCCAGTCTAATTTTTCTTTTGTGTATCGGATAATAAAGCTGTGCCATTTATGAGGTTTAGGTTCCGATAGCTTTATAACATTAAGTAAAGTATCAATTAAAAAAAAAGTTATATATAGTGCTCTTTCTGCGTCACAATCTTGAGAAACCACAATACCCCAAACTGGAATTACATTAACAATAGCTTTAATGGGTTTACTATTTTCTATTTTTACCCATGTTTTTTTCACAATTTGTTCGTCTTCAGTTATAACTTTTATATTTACTAAATCTCTCATAATACTTTGTGGCAGAGGATAAAAAATATCTCCTTGTCTAATTGACACATCTTTGTTAGGATACTCATAAATCATTCAGACTTCTCCTCTTCAAGATGGAGTTCTAATAAATCAGAAGCTTTTCGAGTTCTATATTCATCTTGTTCTTGTTTGTATAATTCATAAGATTCATCCAATTCCTTTATTGCTTCTTTAAGAGTAATTGTTTGAATCTTTTTAACATCTATTAAGTGTGAAGGATTATTGATTATTTCTCTTTCAATTTCTTCTTTATACAAATAATTATTTAAAATCTCATAATCAAATCTATCTAACTCTACTAAGTCTATTTCCAAAATTAATACTTCATGAGTTGGTTTATCTACTAAGTTTATATCTTGTAATGTTAAACCTTCAAATAGTTCATTTTTATAATTGAAGAATTTTAAATTCTCACTAATATTGGTGGATATTTTTTTATTAGGGTGTGAAGTAGCGATTGCCATTTCTAATCTTCCGTATTATTTAATCACTTTACGTAACTCATCAGTTATACAAGATTCAAATTTTTCTTTAATGTGATTATGAGCTTTTTCTATGTAATCTTCAGCTTTATTTATCATAATTAGATTTTCATCATTTTGTAAATAAACCATATCAAGATCTAATATATTGTTTACTATTTGGTTATTATCTGCTTTGTTAAGATACAATAGTAGATGCATGAAACCTTCTTGATTTTCAATATTTGGTATGGGTATTGTGCTTCTAACAATCAATTCCCCCATAGTGGCTTGTATTTTATTAGGGAATGCTGGATAGTAATTAAAATATTTCTCTACCTCAAATCTATCAGGTAAGAAATTGAAATTATTTATGTATCTTAAACCAATGCGTACAATTCCATCAGGTTTTAGCAATTTTGTGTAAATTTCTAATATTTTCATAATTTGCTTTTTGAAATCTTTCCACGAGGAATAAGGCTATTGCATGAAAATGGAAAGTGTTTTTTCTTGAACCTGTATTATTCGATTTTTATCTTCATTTAGAAAACGCATACCCTCAGGTTTTTTCACTAAAGGCAGATATTCAGTTGTTTCAACATCTTCTTTTTTAAGAGGAAAACTAAAACCAAAAGCTGTTAACTCTTTCTTTATCGGATACTCTTTTTCTATTTTTTGGTAAATTATACCTGGAATTGTCCAATCCCACTCTTTCTTATTTTGAAATTTAAATTGACAAATAGCTTCACGTATAGGTGATTTTGAGTATCCTGCGTTCAATTTTTACCACCTTCGGATTTCCAATATAAAGAAAGATGTATTTCTTCTATTAATAATTCTTCTTAATGCTATTAACTTTTAGCTTTTCATTTTAGTTTTCTTTTTTGAATTTTTTTTGTCTAATTTTTGACAGATAAGTTTGGTTTTTTTCTTTACTCATTGGTTCCTTTACTATTTTAACCAGATTATTACTGATTTTCCGTTAATTGTGTTTTACAGAATATTGAAAAGAATTGTAGAAGTAATTTAGTCGTTATTTTATTGTTAGTTATTTTGATTTGAAAATGATCTTCTAATTCTTGTGTAAGGACATTATTAGAAAGAGGAATATTTGTTCTGTGTTTGTAAAACTTAAGAGGTTTCAGAAGAGAAGTTAAAGTCTCATTTGGTCGTGTGTCAAGTTTAACATGTTTTGAACCTCGAATATGGTATCGAATATTTTCATGTTGTGTAAGAAAAGGCATTAAGGATATCTTTTGATGTTGTAAGATTTCATCTAAAAGTAAAATATTGATACTCATTATCCCTTTTTCGATATCCTGTAAAGCACGTTCACTTATATCTAAATTCTTAACGAAAATTCTTCTAGGTTGTTCTCCCCTAAATTGGCGGATTGTTTGCCCTAAATTAGCAACACTCAAATTGTTCATTAATTTGAAATTAAAATAATCATTGACAAGTGCTGAATCTTTGAATCCCGCAAAAAACGCTACTGTTCGATAGGGAACGGAATCTAATTGTATAAATTCAAGTTTCTTTTCTGGATGTAAACAAGTTAATACTTTAGTTAGCAGTGAATGAAATCTAACAGGAATATATATAGTGATTGTGTTATCCTCTCTCTCTGTTAGTTTTGAATCAATATTATTGTTTATAAGAAAATTTCTGAAATCTTTTGCAAAATGTAAAGAAGCACTAACAAATGTTACTTTTGATTTCTTATAACTCCCATCTGCATCCATAACCCCAGACCAGTAATATGTTCGAAAAGGTTCCTGTTTGAAAACTAATGGTTCTCCTAAATGATCATATTTCCTAATGCCTATAGGTTGTTCTGTCAAGAATGAGAAAAGTCTTACGACCCAGAGATTTGTTATCACCACTTCCGGACTGTTTGGTGTTTTGTAGAGAATGTTTCCTGTTTGATCAAAGTATTCTTGGAACATTACTTGTAATTGCTTGATATTCTTAATCGAGTAATCAACGATTCGCAAAGTATACTTTTGGAGATTGCCGTCGCCATTGACCATTCCAGCTAGGTAGGCTAACTCTTTGGTGAGTTTTCTAGGCATCTTGAATCCTTCACCTCGAGCACTGGTAAATCGAAGAGAGGTTTCATTAATTAAAGTGTGTAAATTTGGCACTAATTCGAAACAACATCTTACAATTGGATATGGAAGAATTCCTCGTCCTAAATATTTCAGAATGTCTTGTTTCCATTGCAAGATCGATTTATTGATTGACTTGTAGAAATAGTCTCGAGTAACTTCAGAGATCAGAAGGATTTTATTTACTATTTGCTCTTGTATTTCTTTGTCTATGACTAGGAACGGAAACCGAGCCATGATCCGGTCCGAAACCTTCTGTCTCACAAAATCGTTTTTCCGAACCATAATAGGATAAAGGTTCAGATACCCATCTGAAAGAAAAATTTCTTCACTCCGATTTTGCTGTATTAACTCATTGGCATTTACCCATTGATTAACTGGTTGAGGTTCTAAATCGAAAAGTAGTGGATCATTTTGCCAATTAATCACGGACATGGAGTAATTCCTCGAAGCTTTGTTTGTACGATCAATATTAACTCCTCGGTAATGAGTTATAACAGAATAAGCACATATGATTGAACTAAATCAATTTTTGATTTTCTTCTTGCAAGTAAATGACTTCTCTTGATAAGTTATTTCTATCTCATCACCTTTCTCTATTTCCATTGCTTCAGCTATCTCTTGTGGTATGTTGACCATTAGACTCCTGTTGCTCATTATAACCTTTCGTCTAAACTTTAGTCCTGTCATAATAATTGTCTCCACATGTATATGGTAGGAATATTTATAAATAATGTTTGCCATATACAAAGTATATACTAAAGATATGCACGATGAACATATCTTGAAAAATGAATTTAAGAGAAAAGGTGAAAAAACATGGTTTCGAGAAAATTTAAGCGAATAAAAGTAAGAGTAAGAACACCCATTACTAAGACAGGAAATGGAGCGTTTTCCGGAGGAAAAGTAAACAACTTACTACTCCTAGGAACAAATGGAGAAAATGGAAACGATGGGAAAAGATACTTAGTGAAAGGGATAAGAGGATTACTTAATCACTCCATGATGGCAATAGCAAAACAACAAGGAGTAGAGATCTGTCACTCTTCAGATAAAACAGAAACACAAAGTGGGGAAAAACTACTCCCAGAAGGATTCCATCCAAATGGTGCGTGTTTCCCTGAAAGTGAATGTATTTGGCATAGTATTATGGGGTCAATAAAAAGATTTTCTCGAGTAAAATTCGAACCAGTAGTTATTGTTTCAACATATTCAAAAGGGGAGAATGGGGATGCACAAAAAGTGCACATAGCAACTGAAACAAGAAATAGTTTAACACATGGTTTAAAACAAGCAATGCAAGATTTCGGGGAACGATATTTCTCTGGAGAATTCACATTCATAATAGATTTCAACGAGGAACTAAAACAAGAAGAACTAGGATTTCTTCTCAAAGCGATACTATTCATGCCTGAACTTGGACTCGGAGGAAGTGTAAACAATGGCTCAGGTAAAATTGAATTACTGGAGATTGTTCTCCAAGAAGTTTTTCGGACAAGAACAATTGGAAAAAATGGTAAAATAATCGAGGAGGAAAAAGAACGAAACCTCTGGAAGCAAATGGAGGAAGCATGGTAACACAAGAAAAGAAACTCTTCGCTTTGGAAGGGAAACTACTTACTCCTCTTGTATCTTCTTCTCCATTTTTTAAGAAACATGGGTGTTGGTTTAAGATAGTAGGGGATTTGCAACAAAGAAAAAACCTCGCAGGAGTTATGTTGGAAAACTAGTAAGGGGAGAACGAAAGGCGCCAATTGTTTTGAAAGCTTTTCGCGGATTTGTCAAAGTAACTTGTGTTGATCATAACGAAAAGAGGGGTAAAGAAAAAATAGAACGAATACTGGCATTCGATAACTTAGGAAGCAAGAGAAATCAAGGATTTGGAAAAGTGAAATGGTTAAATTACAAAGTTGAAGCATACAAAAAGAAGGTAATTTCTCGTAGAAGGAAACTCAGGATTCGAAAAGGATTAGGAGTTAATTATCCAAGATCTTTACAGCGTTTACTGATTGCTCTTATGCTTCATGACTTTGTTCATACTGAGAAACATCCAAGTAAAATCTATAAACAAGTTACGATACTTGATGAAGAGGTTCGAGAAGCTTGTCTAAACCACCACGGAAACAATTTGAATGATAATCAACTAATCAGATTGATCAAACGTTATGATTCCATTGCATCTTACATTACAAGGAAAAAAGTTTTGCAGACCAAATCAAGATATGACATAATCAATGGGGAAATAGATTTCCAAGAGTTAGCACAAGAAATTGAAAAAAGAAGTGATTCCGCTTACAAATTGTATAACTTTATATATCATTCCAACAAGTTAACTCGCATAGTAGAAGCAATGAGTTATAAAAAAACTTCATTAAGAACCCATTTATTAATAATGGTGAACTTAGCAATAAATGAGTATTATATGGGAACATTAAAAATTGTGAATGACAGAATAATCTTAAAGGAAATCTCAGAATCGGTAACAAAAAAGAGAAATCTTGAATGTACCAAAGATGCTGAGAAGCATCAATTCCCTCTCATGAGCAATGCTGACTTGAAGAATGCTACCAGTTCGATGAAAAGAAGGCTCGGAACATAGAAAGGGAAGAAACCAAAAAATAATAAAAAAAATTGTCAAAAAAATAACTGGTTGGTAATAAAAGCATGCCCAAGATCAAAAACTGGCTTTTCGGAAAAGATCAACCTAAAGATACTGAAAGTATTGCTAAAATTAGAAGAGTAATTAACAAATATACTCTCCAATCTAGAAGGTTAACCCAACAATCCGATGAGCAGAAAGATATTGCTCGAGATATGATGAAAAGTGGTAATAAAGCTGGAGCAAAACAAGCACTAATGAGACGTCAGCTTTATCTTAAGAAATTAAACGAAACTCAAAATAAAATTCTCAATTTACAAGGAATGATTGAATCCATTTCAGAAGCTAAGGATGTTGCAGAAACCACTCATGCAATAAAAGAAGGGGTTGTAGTTATAGAAGATACGCTCAAAGATGTAACTCCTGCAGATACTGAAAGGGCTATGTTTGAAATGCAATCATCCATGGAAAAGGTATCGTTCGCTTCTGAAGCATTATCAGATACTTCATTCTCCGAAACAGAATTGGATATCGATATGGAAGATATGATCGACCTAGAAATGAAAGAATTAGAAATGGAATTGTCTTTAGGTCAAGTTGATGAACTCCCAGATGTAGGAGTATCAACTAAACCAACTAAAACAAAAGTAAAAGAAGAAGACGATGAAATTGGGGATGAAATATCCGAGCTCCGAAAGAAAATAGAACGTGAAAGAAGCGGAGCATAGAATAAGAATATCGGTAGCGTGTTTTTCACGCTACAAAAGAATTTTTTTAGTCTTCACCTACAGCCATGTAAACCATATCTTTTCCTATAAGCTCAATGCGTCTTTTGGTTTTGGTGATATAACTAACATGAATTAGTCCTCTTATTTCTAACTCCATCAAAATTTCATTGATTTCTGTTTTAGATACTTCACCAAATTCCATGGAAAGGATTTTTAGTAGTTCATCATCTAGCAAAACGCCTTGTCTTTTCTGAATAGCCATAAGAACTGCTGTTGCTAAGGGCATAGTTTTCCAGATAGCTGCTTTCTCTTTTGACATTTTAAATATAAAACTCCATAAATAGGTTAATCAGTAAAAAATTGAGGAAAATTCTCATTTTACAATGTGGTTTATACCCTTTAAAAAATTATGGAATATACAAAGAAATTGTAAAGAAGCTAGTAGTGCTAACTTTTAGTTTTATATTATTGGTTTAAGTTCAGCTATTTCTACCGAAGCTCGTTTGAATTTCTCTACGGATTTCTCGTAATATTTCATTGTTTCTGGAGTTATTGAAGCATGAACTTTCTTCTTTGCAGCATCGAAATGTATTGCACAAACTTTACTGGCGTTCATATCCTCACGTAATGCTAACATTGCAGCTTCTCTGCACAGAGATTCTATATCAGCTCCAGAAAATCCGTCAATTTCTTTTACTATTTGTTTTAGATCAACAGTGTCATCTAATGGCATTTCTTTGGTAAAGATTTTGAGAATTTTCAATCTTGATTTTTGATTAGGTGGTGGTATTAGAACGAATCTGTCAAACCTACCAGGCCTTAATAGAGCATTATCAACAATATCAGGACGATTAGTTGCTGCAATAATGACCACTTGCTTAATCATTTCCAAACCATCAATTTCTGTTAGCAATTGGCTAATGACCCTTTCAGTTGTTCCAGAATCACCAAAACCGCTACCTCTTTTTGGTGCTAATGCATCTATCTCATCAAAGAAAACAATGGTTGGAGCAGATATTTTTGCCTTTCTGAAGATTTCCCTAACTGCTTTCTCAGACTCGCCCACCCATTTGCTCATAACCTCAGGTCCTTTAATACTAATGAAATTAACTTCGCTCTCTGTTGCAACAGCTTTTGCAAGCAAAGTCTTGCCACAACCAGGAGGACCAAATAACAAAACTCCACGTGGAGGTCGAATGCCCATTCTTGAAAATGATTCTTTAAATTTAAGGGGCCATTCAATTGCTTCCTTTAATTCTCTTATTTGATTATCTAAACCTCCAACATCCGTCCATCTAATGTTTGGAATTTCCGTAAATACTTCTCTAATTGCAGAAGGTTGGACTTCTTTCATAGCTGATTGGAAGTCTTCTTGAGTAACTTCTAGCTTATCTAGTAATTCTGGTGTAATTATTTTATCAGCAAAATCGATATCTGGTAGGAAGCGTCGCAAAGCTTTCATAGCTGATTCACGACATAGTGCCTGTAAATCTGCTCCTACAAATCCGTGAGTCTTTTCAGCGATTAGATCTAAATTAGCATCTTCTGCTAAAGGCATACCTCTTGAGTGGATTTGTAAGATTTCTCGTCTGCCATCTCGATCAGGAACTCCTATTTCGATTTCTCGATCAAATCGACCTGGCCTTCTTAAAGCAGGATCAATTACATTAGGTCTATTGGTTGCTCCTATGACTAAAACTTCTCCTCGAGATACCATGCCATCCATAAGTGCTAATAGCTGAGCTACAACTCTTCGTTCAACCTCGCCTGTAACATCAGCTCTCTTACTAGCGATAGCATCTAATTCATCAATGAAAACTATTGTTGGAGCTTTTGCAGATGCATCTTTGAAAATTTGACGAAGTCTTTGTTCTGATTCACCATAAAACTTGGACATGATTTCAGGACCATTAATTGTTGTGAAATTTGCAGCACTTTCATTAGCTACTGCTTTTGCAATCAATGTTTTACCACAGCCAGGTGGTCCGTGTAAAAGAACTCCTTTTGGCGGATCAATTCCCAGCTTATGGAAAAGTTCTGGGTGTTTCATAGGAAGTTCTACCATTTCACGAATCCTGCGAATCTGGTCACCTAAACCACCAATATCTTCATAGGAGGTTCTGGGCAGTGCTTTGTCAGAAACTTGAACTGGTTTGTCAATTACTTTTAGCTCAGTATCCTCTGTTATTCTAATAATACCCTTGGGAGTAGTAGAGGTTACAGTAAATGGTAAAGATTTACCTAAAATGGGAATTAAAACAGTATCTTCTTCTGTTAGTGGATAACCTAGTAATTTTCTTTTAACAAAATTCTCAAAACTATAGTCTATTGCTACAGGTGTTTGGAAGGGTGCTAAAGTGACTATTTTAGCATTCTTTGCATTTGCTTTTGTTACAGTTACTTTTTCGGATAATCCAACATCTGCATTGTTTCTCAGTAATTTATCCATTCTAATAAGACCTGCATTTTGATCTTCTGGATATGCTGGCCAGGCAATTGCAGCTGTGACCTTTTTCCCCTTAATTTCGACAACATCACCAGTGGTGACATTAATTTGTCGCATTGAAAGACCATCAATTCGAACTTTTTGTCTTCCAATGTCCCTTTGTCTTGCTTCTGCAACTTTTAGATTTATATTAGACTTTGTTGGCATTTTATTTCACTCTTCCCAAAGGATATCAGATATTTTAGGAATTATTTTTCACTTTTACTAGTTAATCGGCAATCATAAACGCTTTTCAAGTTTTTCTATTATATTTGAATATAACTAATGATTTGTACCTTAAAAAATCTCATTTATAGACAAAAAAATGTAAAAAGAAAAAAAATCGAATCTTTGTTGGATAGGATTATTTTAAATCTGCAAATATTTTATTTCCTACACCAACTTGCTGTGCATTTAGTATTGTTTCGCAATTTGGACAAAGGAAAACCATAACCATGATGTTTATTTTGGTACCAATTAGTGATTTCAATCCTTGATCTTGACCAATATATCCCTTTATCCAGGAAACATTTTCTTTGCAATGAGGACATTGCATTTTTCGACCAAACTCGAAAGCATACTCTCTATCCTTTAATTTTCTAATATAGTTCCCGAACATAAGAATTCACATGCAATAATGCAAATGGACTTTATGTATCTTACTTTATTAATATAATGAAATTAAAAAAGAGAAGTAGATTCCTTAAATCTACTATTTCTTGATTTTCCAAATTGTTCCTTTTGCTGAATCTTCAAGAACTATATTCAATTCAGCCAACTTATCACGTATTTTGTCACTAGTTGGATAATCTTCCTTTTTACGAGCTTCATTTCTTAGCTCAATAATCAATTTTAGTAACTCATCGTAAGTTTTATTGTCAGCGAGAGATCCTTCAGAGATCTTTTCAAAGAGTCCAAAGATTGAGAGTAGTAATTTGTAAATATCAAATGCTTCACTTAAGGTTCCGTGGTTGATTTCTCCTTCTATGTATTTATTCAAAGCCTTTGCTAATTCATGAATAGCTTTGAGTCCCTTTGGTGTGTCAAAGTTTTTGTCCATATCTCTTTCGAAATTCTCCCTGACTTTATGAGCTTCTTTGAGCAACGTTTCTTCTCGTTTACCCATAGGAGATTTTTGAGTAAGTGATCGCATATAGCTCTGAACATTCTCATATGTTGTTCGTAATCTGTCTACACTATTTTTTACTCCAATAATCTTGTCCTCAGTGAACTCTAGTATAGCATCATACCTTGTTGAAAGGAAGAAATATCGAATTGTATCAGCATCGAATTTATCCATTAGCACATGAAGTGTAGTAACATTGCCAAGTGATTTTGACATTTTTTCCTCTTTTAGATTTAAGAATTCACCATGTAACCAATATTTTACAAAAAGTTTTCCAGTAGTTGCTTCTGATTGGGCAATTTCATTCGTATGGTGTGGGAATTTTAGATCGACAGCACCTGTATGAATATCCAGTGTTTCACCTAAATACTTCATTGACATAACTGAACATTCTATAGACCAACCGGGACGACCCTTGCCCCAAAGACTCTCATAGAATATCTTTCGTTTTAGTTCATCTTCAGTGCTTTTCTTCCATAATGCGAAATCCTGAACACTTCCTTTTTCATAGGTGTCTGCTCTAGCTCGCTCACCGACTTGCAAAGAATCGAGATCAATATTCGCTAGCTTTCCATATTCTTTGAACTTTCGTATGTTGAAATAAACACCATCATCCGTTTCATACGCAAACCCTTTTTCCTCAAGAGTTTTGATCATTGCAACCATTTCTTCAATGTGATCAGTAGCTCTGGGATATAAATGAGCACGTTTTATGTTAAGCCAATCAATACCTTCAAAGAACACATCAATGTATTTCTCTGTAAATTCCTTAAGAGAAAGACCTTCCTCTTTTTTTATATCACGGATTATTTTATCGTCAATATCTGTGATGTTCATTAAATGAAAGACTTCATAGCCTTTGAATTCAAGATATCTACGAATCATATCTGACATGAAGAAAGTTCTATAATTACCAATATGTGGAGTGCTATAAACTGTAGGACCACAAGTATACATAGTAACTTTACCATCAACTAGCGGTTTGAATTCTTCCATTTTTCGAGTAAGAGTATTTCGAACAACCAAAGTCATTTAGTTCACCACTAATTACATTCAATGAATAATATTCATTAAACTCTTTGCTTAGTATATAACAAAAAGACTGCTTATTTCTTTTAAAAGGATTCTTGCAATATTTGCTTACATTAGCAACCAAGTATCTTTCAGATTAATTCGCAATAATATTCTTAAGTCATTGTTGTAACCATTAAATAGAATCAAAAAACATTTTTTGAGGTTAAAAAATGACTGTTGGTAAAATTACAACAAAACCAGCAAACAAAAAAGCAATTTTTGGTTATACTTTTGTTTCGCTAATTTTCTTTGGTATAGGTATCCTTTGTTTTATTCTTTTATGGAATACGTTAGTTCCAAATACTTCTGATACTTTTGGTGAAGTTATTAGTGATTTATTAACTACAGTAGTTGCTCTAATTATTGCTGGAGGTACGATTCAACAATACTGGTGGGTTATCCTCCTAATCGTTGTTGGATTGATGGTTGTTGGTTTCCTCGTAGGTTGGCTTTTGCTTTTCTTGGTTAAGAAATTCGGACACATCTTGGTTTACGCAGGAATCGCTGTTTATATTATAGGAGCTGTTGTAGGAATACTCTTAGCAATACCATTTGGTGGTGTACTTATTGCATTGATTTCCCTAGTACCAGTAGTATTTCTTATTATTGGCATGTTTACAAATATTCGAAAGTTCAAAAGAGCTGGAGAATTTATGAAGTTCACAGGTGAAGTAGTGTTAGCTGAAAAAGGTATGATTTTAGCTCCACTCTTTGTCTCTTGGGTTTCAGTCATTAACTTTCTAACTATGGGATCTATTTTTGCATATTTGGTAGCCATTTTCTATGAAACATCTTTCGTTTGGGCTGGATATCTCGTAGCTTCAATTGCTTCATTATTACAATTAATTGTCTATTATGGAAGTTTCTACATTGCTGAATCAATTAATACAACATATGCATACGAATGGTATCGTAAAAGAGATCCGGATATGAAATTCTGTGTAAGGAATGTTGCAGGGCAATTTGGTCCTATATTTGCCTTTGGAGCAATTACTGCAATAGTCAGTTGGATTCAGCAAATGTTAAGGAATGCTGCAACGACTTCTCAATCAAAAGGTAATGTTGCAGGTTTGGTTTTGGCAATTCTAGCTCGTGCTATTGCAGCTATAGTTGGTTTTGTATTCAAGTATCTTACATATTTCACCTTACCAGCAATTACTGTGGAAGGACTAAATTTCAGAAGTGGTGTTACCCGTAGTTTTAATCTTTTGAAGAAATACTATATGGATGTCCTCATTCGTGAAACTGGTGTTCAACGAGCTATGGCCATCGTTCAATGGATCGCTTTCTTTATTTATGGTATTCTTGGAGCAATTGTTGGTTTAATCGTAAAAGCAGCAGTTCCTTCTTTAAGTTGGACTACAGCAATGTTAATTTGCATAATTCCAATGGTAATATTCGCAAATATTCCTACTTTCTTCATATTTAGACCTATGAAAACAGCTTACCTAACTTTTGTATTTGCTTACGCTCAGGATGAAGAAAGTGGATTTAATCTACCTACAAGAATGCCTGCAAATCTACGTAGTGATTTGAAAGACGCAAGAAAAACACTTGACCCAAGTAAATCAATAGTTGGAATTGTTAAGTAGAAAACTAGGAGGTTTAATCAACCTCTCTTCACTCTTTTTTTATCTTCAGAAATATAAAGATTTAAGAAAAAAAGAAGAGAAATGGTTTGTCCATTTCTTTATATTTGTCTTTCCCGCAATGTTAGAGCAGACAATAATACCATCAGTACGACAAATCCTACGACCGGAGCAATATGCCAGTGCCATAGGAAACCTGTTCCTTCTACCATTACTGTTCTCAGATATTCAGCTCCATATGTTAAAGGTATCATGTATGATATTGGTAGTAACCATGTTGGTAACGTCTCTAATGGCATTAGTATACCTGATAGTAAGAGCATTGTGAAGATAACCATAGGAATAAATTGCACTGCTTGAAGCTCACTCTTTGCAACAGTTGAAAGTAAGAAACCTAGTCCCATACCGCACCAACCACACAACAACATCATAATATAGATTGCAAAATAAGCTCCGACTCCTCCTACAACTGGTACGTTAAAAGCAAATATTGTCAAGAGAAGAAGAATAGTTGCTTGAATAATTGAAACAGCTGAAAGCGGAATCATATAACCAAGAATAATGTTGATTTTACGATATGGGGATAATAGAAGTAAATCTAAGGTTCCTGCTTTTCGTTCATTAATTAATGAGATAATCGAAAGGATGAAAGACATGAAGAAGACTGCGAAAGGCATGATTGAAGGTATCATATACTGTAATTGTGTAAGCGTTTCATCAAAAGCAAATTCAGTGTTTATTGTTAAACCCATACTTTCACCAAATTCTGTTTGAAAACCTTTGCTTACAACCTTAATAATTGAGGAACTTATTTGTGGGTTAGAATTATCTACAAATATATCTATGTATGTTTCAACTGCTGTGCCATTCAGTAATCTAGCTGCAAGATTATCAGTAAAGTCTTCTGGAAACAAAATAACTCCGTAATACTCTTCATCAAAAACTGCTTGTTTTATTGTTTCCCAATCTTCAATTGTTGGATCAATTATCTTTGTAACATCAACTAGATCTGTTTTGAGATCAAGATAATCAATTAAACGGTTGCTAAAGGATATCGGTATTGCTGTTGGTTCATCAAGATTGATTATTGCAACTGAGACATGATCAATTTCTCCACCGAAACCATAACCTATTACTAAAGCCATAACAACGGGAATTATTAACATTAGTGCGATTAAGCGTTTATCTCGTAATATGAACTTAAACACTCTTGTTGAGACTAGCCACGTCATTCGCACTTTAGTTTTCCTCCTTAGCTAATTTTAGAAACACTTCCTCCATTGTTACAGAAGAAGTTTGTTTTTTGAGAGCATCTGGAGTATCTAAAGCAATGATATTTGCAGTACGCATAAACCCTACACGATCAGCATATTCAGCTTCATCCAGAAAGTGAGTTGTAATTATTATTGCTCCTTTTACCTTCTTGTTAAATTTCCGAAGATAATCCCAAACATCTTTCCGCAAAACAGGATCAAGTCCAACAGTAGCTTCATCTAGTAGTAGTAAACGAGGGGAATTTACACAGGCAGAAGCAAGAGCTACTCTTTGCTGTGTACCACCAGATAGATTAATAGCTCTAACTTTTTCATATTCACTTAGATTCAAAACCTCAATTAACTCGTCTGTCTTTTCATGTATATCCTCTTTAGTCATTCCTTTTATTGCAGCGAAGAATTCAATATTCTCTCGAGTTGTTAGAGATTTATATAGTGCTCTCTGTTGAGCTAAATAACCTATATCACGCTTGATTTTCTTTCTTTCTTTTGGGATGTTCCAACCCAAAACTTGAATTTCTCCTGAAGTTGGTGGTGTTATTCCTAATATCATTTTTATGGCAGTTGTTTTCCCTGCACCATTAGGACCTACCAATGCAAAGATCTCACCTTCAGGGATTTCTAAATTCATACTATCAACAGCTCGTAACTCTTTGTAGTCTTTTGTTAGATCTGTTAATTTAACAGCACATTCGGTCATTTGTGTCATCACTTCTAATTAGTATTAGAATTGCTATGCCAACAATAAAAATTATATACTCAGAGTATATAAAATTATCTAAAGAACAAACCAGATCTCCATAACTGGTTCTGACAGAGTTGAGAAAAAATGAGTTCAGAGGACATTAAAAAGAAATTAGAACCAACAGTAGATGCGTTTATGAATATTGGATTTCCTAAATACGAGTCACAAGTTTTAGCGATACTTACAGCTATTGGAACCTCTACTGTTAAGGACATACATAGTCATACAGATGTACCTTTACCAAAGGTATACCAGACACTTGAAAGTTTATTGAGAAAGAATTTGATAAAGCAGCATTCTAAAACTCGTCCAGTTCAATACACAATCTACTCACCTGATATTATTGTTCGAAGAATTCAAGAAGAAAATCGAGAACTAGAAAACAATCTAAAGACTGGTCTTGATCATCTCTCTGAATTAACTGCTCCATCATTTGTTGGAGAAATATCACCTTTTAATGGATTGAGTGCCTTTAAACGAATTGTTAAAGGACTTATACAGAATGTAAGGAAGGAGCTTTCAGTAGCTATGAGTGCTAAAACTCTTGCTCTGTTCAAGGATGAAATTGAGGAATTAAAGGAAAGGGGTGTAAAACTTAGGTCGATGACTTTTAGTCAACTTTCACGTGTTGCTTCAAGTATGAAGCCTGAGCTTTATAGTGAACTTGGCTTCGATCATTTTACTGTTGATGTTCCAATTAGTATGAAACCCAATCTAAAATTTGTAAATATCATTAGACAAATAGGTTCTATTATTGATTATGTAGGCATCATTATCTCTGATAACGGTGAGTCTGCAATCATTCTTCCACTTTTTCCACGCGAAACATATTTTGGTATTTGGATTCACTCAAAACAGATCATTAATAGACAACTTGTAGCTTATGATGAGTTGTTTAAAATTGCTAAAAAAGTTTAATGCTTTAGTGAAGTTTTGTTTTTATTGAATAGTTTTAATAATATAATTAAAATATCATATTAGCTAGCTTGATATCTTTACTAAACCACCAGGTGCTTACAGTTGAATAAGGAAAATGTTACTTTAGAGGAGAACGAGCAGGAAAAAGAGAAGGGTACCTCAGGATTACAAAAGAGGTTTGGTCGATTAAGAGAAGGATTTAGAAAAAGATTGCTAAAATTCTCTATAGTTTCTTTGATTGGTTTAGGTGTAAATCTAGCTGCATTAAACTTAACTGAATTTATTATGTACAGATTTGACTCAAGTGTTTTGGAATATAATCATCAAATTTGGATTTTTAGTTTTACTATCATTGATTTAGTTGCTATAGCCATGGGCATTGGAGCTGCTACAATCTCAAATTATCTTCTCAATAGATATTGGACCTTTGGCAAAGCAAAAACTGAGAGAGTTACGACTCAATTTCTTAAATACGCTATTGTAGGTGGTTCTGGAGCCATTCTGAAATATCTTCTTACTACAGCATTCAAAACAGCATTCCTATTGGTCATTCATAGCGATAGATGGGCCACTGTCCCTGCAAGCGCTGTAGCATTTGTTATAACAGTATTTTGGAACTATATTTGGAATGAGGTTTGGACATTTGAG
Organism: Candidatus Heimdallarchaeota archaeon; assembly: GCA_019058275.1. Classification (GTDB taxonomy): domain Archaea; phylum Asgardarchaeota; class Heimdallarchaeia; order JABLTI01; family JABLTI01; genus JABLTI01. Next base: position 88,931 of record JAHLVW010000094.1, on the reverse strand, counting down.
GTTGCTGAAGAACTTCCAGAACAACCAATTATTATTCCTCGAGATATTGATTTCAGCGATGTAACAGTAATTACTCCAACGTTTAATGAAGGGGAAAATATTGGTCCATTATTGGAAGTCCTTACAGAAAAGTATCAGGGAATAAAGATTATTGTTGCTGATGATGGTTCTGTTGATGGTACTCGTGAACAAGTAAGAGAGTTTCATGAAAAAAATCCAGGTGTACAATTACTTGATCGTGAAGATGAACCCATCCATGGACTAACTATCAGTGTTCTTGATGCAATTAAAATGGCAGATACAAAATACTATGTTGTAATGGACTGTGATTTTCAACATCCTCCAGAAAAGGTTGGTGAAATAGTTGCGAGACTTCAAGAAGGATATCATTATGTTGCTGGTGAGCGTGATGAGATTCCTGATTGGCCATTCACTAGAAGATTGATTTCTTGGGGAGCAAGTGTTATAGGAAAATTCTCACATTGGATCCATCGTTCTGCTAGTTGTGGAGATGTAATGAGTGGTTTTTTTGGCGGAGAAACTGATTACTCGAGAAAAATCATTAAAGCAAATCCAGAAGGATTTCGAGCTAAAGGATACAAAGTTATGTTTGAATTAATGAAGCATTCATCTAAAAAAGAAACAAAAGTTGGAAGGGTTGGTTTTGTTTTCAGTCCTCGAACTCGAGGTGAATCGAAAATCTCTTCTAAGCACGTAATTGAATTCTTGAAATCAGCATTTCCATGAAATTAGTGAAAGAATACTCTTTTGATTACATCATCAAAATCATGTTCTTTTGGATTGCCACTCCAAATTATCCTTCTGTCTAAACATGCAGCTCTATTACAGTATTGTTTAATGAAATTAATACTATGTGTTATCATAACGATGGTGACATTGGTTTCATCGTGGATTTTTTTAATTAGATGCATAATACTTTGCTCTACTTTAAAATCAAGAGCACTGAAAGGTTCATCCATAAGTAAAATCTCTGGATTATTCACTATTCCTCGAGCAATCATAGCTTTCTGTTGTTGTCCACCACTAAGATGGCCAATTGGTCTCATATCAAGGTTTTCCATTTCAACGATTTCTAATGCTTGATGAATTTTATCATTGTCCTCTTTAGACAATTTCTTGAAAAATCCTACTTGTGAGAATAATCCCATTCCAACTACATCTCTTACCAATGCCGGAAAATTCCTATCAATGTTCTCTTTCTGTGGCAGGTAACCTATTTTTGATTTTATATGCCTAATATTTCCTTTTGAAATATCTTTTCTAAATACCTTAACGTGACCTCTAAATGGTTCTACGCTACCAACAATTGCTTTCAATAAAGTACTCTTACCAGAGCCATTAGGTCCACAAATTCCAAAGAGATCATTTTGAAATATATCTAAATTAACATCAAATAGAGCAACATTAGTTTGGAAAGCTATTGCTACATCCTTAAAGCAGATTATTGGTTTATTTTCAACCATTTCAGCTATCTCTGGAGTTGTTTTTATAGCCATTTTTAATTACCTCCAGTTTTGTTGTTTGTATCATCGTTCAAATCATCATGATCATGAATAGTGGATTCCTTATGCGGCAAATTATCTTTACGGATGTCAATTCTTTCATGATCATGTGAATGTGGCACATCATTAAAAGCACATTTTGGATTTTTGCAACGACCTTCTTCTGTAATGAAATCTTTACAGAAAGGACACTCAGTAATAGCTTTTTTCATTGAACGTCTTTTAGGAGAGAAAATAAAGGAAATTATGAAGATGATTGTCACTAACGATACTATTGTTGCTCCAGAAGGAATGTCTAGCAAATATGAGAAGAATAAACCAAAAATCGATGAAAAAACACCGAAAATAGCTGAAAGAGTTATCATCTTGTTCAATTTAAAGGTCCATTGGTACGCTGCTGCTGCTGGGGTTACTATCATAGCAAAAACCAAAATTGCGCCAATCGCTTTTAACGAAACAGATATTGTAAATGATACAGCAACTAGAAAAACATAACTAAGAAGATTTACAGGGACACCAGATATCTGTGCAAGTTCTGAATTAAAAGTGATAAAATATAATTCTTTTTTGATTGAAAAAATTATTAGTAGTATTACTATTGAAAAAACTCCTAGGAGGATAAAATCGGCAGTATCAACAAGGAGTATGTTACCGAAGAGAATAGAATTAATATCGGAACTATACTCACCATGTAACCCTATAAATAGCACTGCAAGAGCCATGAAGAAGGAAAACACCACACCAATGATTACTTCATCTTTCATTACCTTTCTTTGGTTAACAAATCCAATACCTAACGCAGAAATAAGTGAAAATCCCATAATTGAAATAATGGGATCAAAATTAATTAGGATTGCTAGCGCAGCTCCAGCAAAAGCTGAGTGAGCAATAGCTTGACCAAGAAACACCATCCCTCTAAGAAGCACGAAAACACCTATCACCGAACAAACTATACCGATGATTATTGCTGAGAAGAATGCATTTCTCATAAATGAAAATCGAAATGCTTCAAAGAATTCAATTATTGTTGGCAATCTTATTAATTCTCCTAAATGCACCTTATTTTATTCTTTTAAGTTATTTTACACTAGCAACGACCTTGAATGTCGATACCTAACTACAATGATGAATAATATATATGATAAGATAATTGTAATTCCAAAACTAACCAAAAACCAAAATGGCAAATCAATATTTACTTTGGGGGGTTCAAATGGATTTTTCAATGCTATTAGATTGTAATCAATCATAGCAATGTATGAATTAAGACCAAAAACTCCCAGTAAAGGAGTTAGATCCACTATCTTTATCCCTGTTTCTCTTGCAATTTGATTTACAGTTTCCTCCTCCAACTGTGGTTGATTCACAATTAAACTAACATTCTCAGTCTCTATGTCAGACATTATCTTTTGAATATGATCTGGTGAAGGTTCAGAACCTTCTCTCTCTTCAATTGCACCAACTCGAATAATTCCTAGCAAATCAAATAGATACTTGAAAGAAGGATGATGGACAACAACTTTCATTCCATCCATATCCACCTTAGCATCCTCAATTCTTGATAATAAAGAATCTAAATTACTCAAGTAGTTATTGAGATTAGTATTAAATGTTGCAATATTTTCTGGATCTAAAAGTGAAACTTGTTGATAAATCATACTTGCCATTGTTTTTACATTATTAGGATTCATCCAAACATGGGGGTTATCAGCATTTATCAATGAATCAAATTCAATCATCGAGCTGTTAACAAGTTCCAGTACTTTTATACCAAGATTTACATCTACAACTGATTGAACCCATGGTTCTAATCCTTCAAGTCCAAACCTGATAAATAAATCAGATTCAGCTACCATTTGAATCTCCAAAGGACTAGGTTCATAAATATGTGGATTCTCATTACCAGTAACTATACTTTCAACTGTGAAAATACCTTCTCCTATTTTTGATGCAAAATCAGCTACAATTGAAATTGAGGTTACTATTGTTAATGTATTGGCTTTCTTACTTATGGGATGAAGGGATTCATGAGATGCTGTAATGGGAAGAAAGTTAATGATGAAACTACCAAATACAAAAATAACAAGAAGAAATGAAAGCAAATGAAATTTAGTCCTTCTCATTATGAATAAAACCAACCAGTAATGACTAATCGTTAATATTGCTTTATTATATAAGATTTCTTCGGAGGTAAAATCTAGAATTACGATAAATTAAAAACTAGTAGTATTGTTTAATTAGTTTAGATATTTGGAGAGTTAGTACAATGATTCCAAAATTTATGTTGAAGAAACTCTATCTAAAAGGAAGCTTAAAACAAGAGGGAGAAGAAATCTCATTTCAATTATTGAACACCATTTATCCTGCAACAATTATTGGTTTAGATCCTTTGAAAATTGATGAAAAGGAATTTGATGCTAGTAAAATCAAAGTTATTGTCAATGAAAAAGAGATAAATTTGGATAGTATATCAGAAGAGAATCCCTTTAAATTGACCAAGGGGGACACTTTTACTTTTAAAGTGAGTGGAAAATTAGAACTAGGCAAACATACAATAGATTTTTCATTATTTACTAAAGAAGCTGGCAAAATTGCTTTTGATGTTGAGGATGAGTCTTAACTAAGACAATCTCATCCAAATTTTATTTTCTAATAGTTAAAGAGATAATGAAAGTCTGATAGCACGAAACTCATCGTTTCCGGGATCGGACGAGTCCGGGTGTTACCCTCCAGCTTTGACCGCGTCGAGACGCAGCTTTATGTTGTTCCCGAACGATCGCTCAGATCAGTAATTAACATAACGTATGAAGGCTTAACTTCCGGCGATGAGTTTCTGCGTAGTCTTTCGAGTAATCTTCACTTTTTAAAGTTTACCGTTTTTTTGGTATAAATGAGTGTTTGATTAAAGCTCAAATTCCACTTATTTTTAACCTTAAAAAATAGAAAAAACGGTATAGAAGATGTTTATACTGTCTTCTTTATGAAATAACGAGTATAATCTTCTTCATCAAAAATACCTAGTAATTCATTACCTGTACGTTTTGCCCATCGTGGAAAATCTTCTTTTGATCCAGGATCTTCAGAAAGAACTTCAAGAATTTGTCCTGTTTTCATACTTTGGATGGTTTTCTTAGCCTTTAAAATTGGCATAGGACATTGGAATCCACGAGCATCAAGTGTTTTGTCTGGAGTGGGCATATCAGACATTTTGCTTTCACCTTAAATGAATAATTGTATATCACAATCTGCAGCAATATCTAAAAATCCAGCTGCTCCCATGAAACCTGTTACTTCTGGTATCAATTGTTCTTTTTTAACCATCATAATATCCATTGTAGCAGTACAAGCATAGAGTCTTACTTTACCAGTATCAATAACAGCTTCTAGCAATTCAGGTAGAGAAGCCATTCCTGTTCTTTTAATCATCAATTTCATCATGCCTGTACCAAGTCGCCATGCACCAGAAAGTTTTGCTCTTTTTAATCCTTTCTTTTTTAAGAGATTTAATCCCCAAAATGTGAAGAACATATCAACTTCCATATCAGATGCACCCGCTGCAGCAGCAAGCATTAATGGTGGATAGGCTAAATCTAATGTACCAGAATGTACAACAATAGCCATTCTTTTTGTTTCAGCCATTTTAATCAAAATCCTAAGGGCTTTAATTTAAGCTTAGCTATATTCTTCTTCTTTGACATTTAAATAAAGTTGAGCATTTATTTTCTAAGGAAAAATTAGTGGTTTATTTTTTAAACCGTATAACTTATACTTTAACTACCTAGCTCTTTTTGATAGGAAAATATGGTGACTAAAATGGGTAAAATAGCATTTTTATTAATGACATCCCCATACAGTTTTCAGAATTCTGATACTGTACTGAAGTTAGCTAATGCAGCTCTTAAAACTGGTCATGAAGTAACTGGGATTTACCTGTATACAGATGGGGTATATAACAATGTTAACACCATCAAACCATCTGATGACCGTGATAGAAATATCGCCGGGCTATTCAAAGAATTAGTTGATAAAGGTGTTACAGTTGTTTCTTGTCCTATTTGTGCAGAATATCGTGGAACACAAAGTAAGGACATATTATTAGAAGGAACTGGATTCGATGGGCTTGGAGCATTAAGTGAGTTTGTCGAAGAGGCAGATCGTATACTCATCTTTTCAGCATAAGGAGAAACGAAAAATGGAAAAAGTAATTGTTATTTTCCGTAAAGGTCCATATGGGCAAATTAACAGCCTTGAAGGCATTCGTGTTGCTCAAGGATTATTAGTGTTAGATGTAGAAACTGATGCCATTTTCATTGATGATGGTGTCTTTAATTTAATTAAGGATCAGAATCCTGATGGCATTGGGCATCATTCTGTTATGGGAGCACTAGAAGCTATGCATAGATATGATATTCCAATATTTGCTTTTGAAAACTCCTTAAAACAAAGAGGAGTAAAACCTGAAGATTTAGACCCAAAGTTAGAAGTGAAAATCATTTCTCTTGATGAATTTAGTGAATTGCTCTTGCAAGCTGATGCAACCATTGCACTTTAGGAGGTACAAGAAATGACTAAAATTCTATTTATAACTTCAAAAAGTATCTATACTTGCGCAGCACAAGGTACCCTTCTTGACATAACAAAGACTCAAAAAGAACATGGAAACGATGTTGGTGTTCTTCTTATTCAAGACAGTACTCTTGCTTGTTGGAAAGGAGGAAAGAACATTATTGCAGATGCTGCAAAATTTGGTATAACTGTTTATGCAATTAAAGAAGATCTTGAAGCCAGAGGTATTTATGGAGATAATGTTCATCCTGATATAAAACAATTAGACTATGATGAGACTATTTCTTTGATAATGGACAAGTATGAGAAAGTTATAGCTTGGTGTTAATTCATAACCTTTTGATACTAATAGACTGATTGCTAAATAGTTTCAATCTTCTGCCCTTTCTTTATTCTATAAGAAATTTTAGCTCCTTTTCTTTAACATGTATGAGGACAATTTTAAAAGAAGGAGCAATCACCTATTACTCAAATTCTTATGCTGGTTTAACCAATCATGGACAAAAAAGAAATTAAGACACCAACTGGTGCACCGGTAATAGATCCAATGAAAGCAAAAATAATGGCTGCATTGAAGGACATAGATCATGTTTTTGTTATAGCTAGTGGGAAAGGTGGAGTTGGTAAAACTACTATTGCAGTAAACCTTGCCACATCTTTGGCTAAGAGAGGTCATGCTGTCGGCATATTAGATGCTGATATAACTGGTCCAAATGTACCAAAGATGGTTGGTCTTGAAGATAAAAGACCTGATTATGATCAAGAGAAGAAGAAGATGATTCCTGTTGAATCAATTGATGGTGTAAAAATTATTTCCATGGAATTTCTTTTAGAAAATAAAAAGGACGCAATTATTTGGAGAGGCCCATTGAAAATGGGAGCAATTAATCAGTTTCTTGGTGACGTTAATTGGGGTCATCTTGATTTTCTAGTAATTGATTTACCCCCCGGAACAAGTGATGAACCTCTAAGTGTTGCACAAATGATTCCAAGAGCAGATGGTGTAATTATTGTAACAACACCACAGGAAGTTGCACTACTTGATGTGAAGAAATCAATTAGCTTTGTAGCTAAAGTTGGTATGAAGGTTCTAGGGATTATTGAGAATATGAGCGGATTCAAATGCCCTCATTGTGATGAAGAGATTAATATCTTTAGTAAGGATGGTGGAAAGAAAGCAGCTCAAGAACTTGGAATACCTTTCCTAGGATCAATCCCTATCGATCCGAAAATTGTTCCCTTAGCTGATTCAGGTAAACCAATAGTTTCTACAAATTGTGATTCGCAAAAAATCTTCGAGAAGATTATTGATAATCTCCTTGCAAAGATTAAAATTTAACATTAATAAAAAAAAAGCCAAATATTGGATAAGAAATTTTGAGAGAAATCTCAAAAATTCTAATCTTTTTTTCTTAAATATAGTAGGTCTTTCTTTCTGCTCTATCAGTTCTTGTTCTACTTAAATCGTCAATGACACGCATTGCTTTTGCTTCAGTTTGCTGAATATCTTGAATCATTTGATCCATTTTAGATAAATCCATTTCAAAACCTAATAATTTACAGACAGCATTTAAAACATTTTTTGAAGCAATAGGATCAACTCCAAAAGCAAGTGCGGAACCTTCACCTGGTCTTACTTTACCCATTATTCCATATGACATGAAACCTCTTTCTGAAGCAAGAGCTGTTAGAACTCCTACTGCACCACTAACTCTTCCTTCAGTGAAGAGATTAATGTTATGTTCTTTAAGCCTATTAGCATCATCTTCAGTATAGGCAAAAGCAGTTACTTCAGGTGTTGATTCTAAATCTGCTGGTCTAAAACCACCTATAGCAATTACTTTGTTAATACCCCACTTTTCAGCAATGTCTAATGTTGCATTCAAAACTTGAAACATTCCTTCAGCGCCTTCTTGGGGTTGACTTTCACCTGTGAGAATTAACAGAGGAGGATTGTTTTTTTCAATAGCCCACAATTCACCATGAACTAATTTCCCGAGTTCTCCTTGAAATATCACAAGATGAGGAAAATAACTTGAATATATTTTGGCAGCTTTTTTAGCATTGAAGTACTCTATTAATTGCATCCCTGCAATACGACCAACAAGACCTTGTCCTGGGAAGCATTGTATTAGTACTCCATTTTTCAATTTAAAGTCGCTAATTATTTTTGTAATGATATTTAGATGATTTCCACTCATTTCTACACACACTAACATTTCATTTGTAATATAACTAAGCATCACATAAATAAAATGACTAACTTTTATGAATGAAAAATAAGGAAAAGTATCAGTAAAATATTGAAAAATTGGGATTTAACCCGTTTTGACTATTTCTACAGAACGTGCACGAGCATAGGTTCTAACCCATGTGGCTTTACATTCATCACAAGTTAATCTTAAATCGACCTTTGCTGAGGTTTTGGAAGCCATCTTAAGTTGAGAAACAGCTTTCTTGGAATATTTTCCTTTATTACCTGATCCTCTTTTATGTCTTTTAGCACGTCTAGTACCTTTTACAAGACCACTACCACGTCGACCGCCTTTTTCTTGTCTAACGGTTTGGGTAGTATGTTTGTTGCATTTTTTACAATAGGTACGCATTTTCGCGGGGATTTTGACCATCGTATTCAATCTCCAGCTTATTCTCTTCAGCAATGATTTGGCACTATAAGCTTGTATTTAAAAGTTAGTATGAAAAAGGATAAATGAAAGTTGTTTAATTTTCAATAATAAAATAGAATTTGTGAAACTACAACATCTATATTTACATCATAATTAGCAACAGCTAGAGGTTTAATAAATGTTAAAGCTGGTTCTGAAGGGTTAAAGCCAACTGAAGCTATTGAGCCATCTATAAAGAAATCGTCATCAATATTAGCACTAGTTGAATAAACTGTTCTTGTAGTATTATAAGCTAATACCAATTCATTATAATCATGAAAACTGAATTCTACTCCATTAATGTCTATTTGTACTAAATTAATGATTACAGATAATACGTTATTTGTTTGATCAAACCAATAGTAAACTCTTGCTCGGTATTCAAGCTCTATTTTCATTGCTTTTTCATCTGTGCGTGATAAGGTGAGATTTGTTAAGCCCTGGTAAGTTAAACCATCGTCTGATCCATTTATGAAGAAAGTATTTTGGACTTTAGGTCCTTTAAGATATCGATGTTGTCCTACGTCAAGGATTACTCCCCTTCTATTTTCAAGTGAATATGAAAACGCACCCAATTTAGAGAAAACATATGACCCAGTAAATGTTCCTGCAGTATTACTATACTGTAAACTAACATTTTTTCCTTCCTCATAAAAGAAAGTTCCATAACTAGGATCGACTCTTATGGTTTTTGTTGTTCCTTCTCCTTTTCCATATATATCATAAATCGATTCATCAATATTCAGCATATATAATGTAACACTGTTTATTGCATTTGTTGTTTGAAATCGTCTGTAAGTAGGATAGAGATAGCCCCATACAACACCTATCGCAGCTGTAAATAGAAAGATCATCATTATAGCAGCCAGAATTTGAGAAACAGCATTTTTATCTTTGAACATTTTTTTAATTCTGGTTCTTCTAAGTTTCAATCTGGCAAACTCCTATAATGCATATCCAGCGATTTTATTCAAAGTTTATACTTATTGATTTACTTTCAAGTTTATATAATCTTTTGTTTGTGAAAATCTAGCTTAATTTTTCTTTCCTAAAATCATAGCATGGTCTTTTTCTAGAGGATGTAAGTCTATAGCTTCTATGATTTCAAAACCCTCATCTTCTAGTATTTCCATTTGTTGCTTGTAAATAATTGATGGATTTTTAGTCGAACTTATGCTTCTTGCTTTAATTGCTAGTAAGATATACCCCCCTTTCTTTAGAAAGGCATTTGCATTATCAGCCATAATTTTCGCTTGATCTGGCTGTGCAATATCACAATATACTACATCTACTGGATTAACCAAATATTCATAGTTCTTGGGATATCTTGCATCTTCTAAAATCGGCGACATATTTTGACGTTTTTCACATAGAAAGACTAAATCTCTAATTGATCTAGGCGAGAATTCAATACAATATTCAAATCCCTTTAAACCAATGATATCAGAGACATGACTTGGAGTTGTTCCAGAAGCAGCACCCAAATATAGAACATAGCTACCTGGAATTATTGGTACTTTCTTTAAACCTTTAACAATGGCAGCTGCGAGCTTTGATCTTGTTGGGTCCCATAAGCGATATTCTTGCTTACCCAATGGAATTAAATCTTCACCATAAACTCGATGACCGGGGGTAAAATTCAATGTTGCGATTTTTCGCACTCCCTCTGGAAAGATTACATGATAAATGCCTTCAAAAGATTTGTATTTTTTAATTTCCATTTGTCAATTCACCTTCTATAATTCATCTCTTCTTCTTATAGCTGCCTTTGCTCTTCTTTGAACCAGAAGGTCTTGGTCTTGTAGCACCACCTTTTGCAAAACTTTTCATGGGTTTTGGTTTCCGAGGTGGTCTACTAGGAGGATCGGGATACTTGATCTTAACTTCTTCTATTTTTTTACTTAATTCCTTAGCTAAATCCTTAGATTTATCGTCAGCTTCAAAATAATCCATACGAGCTGCAATTGAAAGTCTTCCAGATAGCACTCGAGCAATTTTTCCTCTAAGCCACCACTTAGCTTGATTTAATCTTGGATCTTGATAAATAATACCATGTTTTGGAGGAGGTGCACCTGTTTTAATTGTTCTATAGAGAGCCTTCTCCGCACCCAAAATTTGTATTTTACTTGATGCACATAAAGCTAAACCTTTCAGAGAACCTGCTAGTGAAATTAACCTAGCACCTAAAAGTGGGCTAACAACTCCACAAATATTTGGTGCTACTGTTGTCATAGCTTCCTCCATCCATTTTTCAAGTGCTTGTCGACGCTTGAATAGATTAACAAGTGTTTTTGCTTGTTCTTTAATTATTATCATATCTTGTTCGAGTAAATCAGAACCCATTGAAGTTTCGCGTGATGCCAAAAGTGTTTCTGCTTTTTTATCTGGAAGTTTGATTTCATCTACAAGTAATTTTTTGTCAATGTTCATCTTATCTCCAGTTTTGCTTACAATGATAGCAAAAGTATTGTGATTTTCAATAGCATCAACTAATTCCGGAAAATGCATACCATAAAATTCCCTTAACCTATTAGCAAACAGATTAGTTGTTTTATCTGTATCATCTATTGTTTCTATAGCATGAACAATCAATCGATCTCTTTTTTCAGCTGCTGCTCTAACTCTTTCTCGAGTTAATGCTATGGATGTTTCTCTGAGGAACTTCAGATAATCTTTCTCGGTTTTGAAGATACCCATATTTTGTATATGAGTAATTATCTCCTTGTGGAAGTTTCTAATAATAGGATTCTGGAATTCGCTAATTACTTTAAATCCTTGAGATGAAAGGATTCGATTAAGTTTTGAGTCTGTAACAACAATATCGTCTTTTTTGTGTTCTTTGAGGATTTCATCCAATTCTTTGGGACCCTTTCCTGAATCAATAGCAGATAGCTTCTTTGCTACGAGTTTCGGATCTAATTTAAAGTCTCTAGTATTAATGATATTTCCATCATCATCTAGAATGAAAGGTCCTATTAGCGAAATTGTTAAGTAAATTTTCATTCTCCTAGCTCCAAATCATCAAATAGACTTTGATTTCATTTGTTAATGTAAATATTCCGATGATAAGCAATTAATTTACTTTTTTATTGTTTTAATTAGAATTTAATGATTCAGCAACATATTCAGAAATTTCGGAAGACTTTCCTCGCATTTTCCGGTTATGAAGCAATCAGCAATTTGAACATGTTCAGTTTTTTCTTTGTTAAATATTATAATTTTTGCTCCATTTTTCTTAGAGATATATGGTAATGTAGCTGCTGGTACAACTTCAGCGCTTGTACCAACTATAAATACTAAATCAGCTTTTTTTGCAATATCAAATGCCTTATTTATCAATTCGTATGGTAGTTGTTCATTAAATAGAACGACATCTAGTCTCAGCATACCTCCACACTTACACATTGGAGGAATTTCTTTTAGGGGTTCTGTATAAACTTGCTTCTCATTGCACTCCATACAACGAACACGTGTTATATTTCCATGTATCTCAAGAACATCCTTTGATCCAGCTTTTTGATGAAGGTTATCAACATTTTGAGTGATTATGTATTTGCAGAATCCATGTTCTTGTAATTGAGTAATGGATTTATGTGCTGGATTGGGTTCAGCATTCAGAATAATATCAATACCCTCAGCATAGAAAGTCCATATCTTAGTTGGATTTTTCAACCATGCATCAATTGTAGCAACTTCTTCAAAATTGTACTTTTCCCATAGACCATCTTCTCCTCGAAATGTAGGAATATTAGAAGCTCTCGAAATTCCTGCTCCTGTAAGAACATAAGCATTAATTGCACCTTTACGTTTTAGCTCTTTTACTATCTTAATGCATGATTCCATATCTGAATTCATTATTCCCACACTAGAAGAGTATATCATTTCAAACTAAAATGCTTTTGCGGGAAAATGAAAAAGAATAAGAAAAAATCCCTAAAGGGATTTAATAGTTAATAAGATTATCCTTTGAATTTGAAGTAGATAGCTCCATGAGGACATGCATCTAAGCAAGAGCCACAATTCGTACAGTTGGTATCCCGCACCCTTTCATACGAGTAGTCAAGTATAGGTACTTGCATTGCGCTCTTTTCACACATGTCTTCACAACTACCACATCGTGTACATCTTGCAGGATTTCGAGCAATTCCTATAAGACTGTATTTTGCAGTATAACCCATCGTATAACCAATTGGACAGACATATCTGCAGTAGAATCTTGGAATAAAGATGCTTAATCCAATTACTGCTAGCAATAGGATTATTCTGAAATAGAACATGAATTTCCAATCACCAGCTACGAAGTCTTCCTCTCCGCCTGGGTATTGTTTCCAGAATACCATGTAATAGAACATTACAAATAAAGTTGCTGCAGGATTTAAAGGAGTCCATGGTTGCTTAGCAAATGCTCTGAACCCTTCTGCAACACTATCACCTATTAGTTCTCTGTAACCTAGAAATCCAGCGATAATAATTATTGCCCAGAAAACGACTGCACGCATATCTCGCAATCCTTTATTCAATGGTTTTGAAACCTTTAGCTTCTTAACTGGTACCAATCTCATTAAATCTTGGAAGAATCCGAAAGGACAGATCCAGCCACATAGCATTCTACCAAATATACCACCAATTATTAAGCATACACCAAATATTAAGAATGGAAAATAGCCAGCAGAAAAAATCTGTTGAAATGCATCGAATCCTCCAACAATAGTGGTAAATGGAGCACCTGCTGGTTGATTAATTGGTAAAGGTATATAGGTCCAACCTAGGCCAATCAATCCACCGTTGATTAGTACAAAAGAAACTATTTGAACAAGCCATCTTAAGAGACGTACCTTTCTAGCATTCATAGTTTCTAATACACGTAAACCAAATGCTTTGACCTTTGAATCTTGAGCGCGTGTACCCATCTTGTTTTTCTCCGTAAGTTAGTTGGTTATTATGATATCGGTGGTGGGATAGGTATTCCGGTCACATATTGCTGAATAAAGTCCTTAAAAGCGTCAATTGACGTTGGAGGGATATTGAAAAACTCTATAATTCTATCAGGCATTGCTAATAGTATACCAGTGACAAGAGCAATTGCTCCTATAGCAATTATTAGGATCATCCATGACCTTGGTTTCAAATTTTACACCACATATGATACTCAGATTTTTTTGGACTAGTGTTTGTAAAAATATTTGTCTTTAAAATATTTTTCCGTTTGTTTGTGCAAATTAAATAGTTATTCAAATTCTATATAATTAATAAGATTATTTATGCATCTCTTCTTCATTTTTCATTTTCACAAGCAAATTTGCATGTTGGTGACTTGTTGCGTAAATAACTTGTATAGGATTAATCTTGAATCTTTTTTCACACCTACTACAAAAACGAGTTTTTTGTCTACTTTTGGCATATGTCCATTTTCCACATCTAGGACATCTTATAACAATAAACTCATTGGTACTCATTTCTATCCCAAAAATACTTGGTGTAAAAAAAAGAAGAAATTCTAATGAAATTACTTCTTGTCTCCCACAACTGTCACAATAATCTTTCTTTCTCTACCTCGAGTGTCTAGTTCTATGAAAACAATTTGTTGCCATGTTCCAAGTACTGGCTCACCTTTAATTATTGGAAAAGTTATTTCAGGTGAAAGTAAGCTTGCTCGTAAATGACTATGAGCATTATCATCTTGATAATCATGTTGATAACCAACTCCTTTAGGAACAATTCGTTTCAAAAGGTTAATTGTATCCTCAACTAATCTAGGTTCATATTCCATGGTTGTGATTGCTCCTGTTGCTCCAGGAACAAAAGCATTAACTAATCCTTTCAGAATACCCGAATCTTTCACAACATTTCTTACTTGAAGCGTGATATCAAAAATCTGAGTTTCACCTTCTGTAGCCAAATCAATTTCAGTAGAATAGATCACCATAATTCTTTATCCCTTCTGTCATATACTCTAAATGTTAGTTAATATTAATCCTTTTTTTAGTTTCGGAATAGGATGAATTATACTTAAGAGCCTCTTCTTCTACTATCCCATAACTCCTTTCGTAATAGATCCCTTATAGCTACTCTTATCACTTCAGACCTGCTTGGATAAACACCTAATCTAACTAAATCATCTAATCCTTCAAGAAAAGTTTCTGGAATTTTCACTGAAATGAGGTTCATGGTTTCACATAACACCTTTTTATTGTTTAACTGTCAGAAAATAAACTCTAATCGGTAATACGTTTCATTGCTGAAGTAGTACTTAAAAGCTTTGGGGATGATGATGTTATGAAAATTTAAAAGCAAATGTACTGAAGCAAAAGAGAAAAGTGATTTTTTTGCAGAATGGTAAGAAATATTAAAGAAAAGAATTGGATAGTTGAATAGCAATTTACAGCCGTTGTGGCCAAGCTTGGTCTAAGGCACCTGCTTCGTAATCAGTAGAACGAGGGTTCAAATCCCTCCAACGGCTCCATTTTCTATACTCCTTTTTCAAAAGGAAATAAATAAAGGGTATCAACAGTTGTTTCATTTTATGGACAATTAGGATATAAGAGGCGGTCCACTATTCATTTTTTTCATTCTTTAATTGATTTTGTATAATCTTCTATCGACTTCAAAATTTGATTTCTTATTTTTGTAGCTTTTTTTAGGTCTATAGCATCATAATTATTTAGTAGAAATGAATAGTACTGCATGTATACTTCCATTTGCAGATTTATATTGGAAATCATTTTGTGAATTAATTCCAAGCCTTTATCAGTGATTGAATACCCATATGGTTTTATCGCATGCATTTTCAGGAATCCCCTCACATGCAAATTATGTACTGCTGGGTAAATTGTTCCTTTCTTTGGTTCCCAGTAACCTTCAAAAGCATTGCTTAAAACAGCTATTATGTCTGTAATCTTTTTTGGTTCTTCACCTGATTTTGCATATTCCATAAGTATCGCTACTTGTATAGAACTCATTTTCCCAAGATCAGATTTTATGTCGAGTATCCACATCCCAATCAGTTAGAGGTCTGACTTCAATTATTTAAAGGTTTCTCGCTAAAATGCGAGGATTTAATAAAAATGACCAAAAATGTGATCCAAGTTTTTGCTATTCTTTTCGCAAATATTTATTGAAAATCTAAATCAATTTAGAGTTCTTTTTAATAAAATTGTAAATGATTTCATTAACTAGCTCTTTTTCTGAACCATGAGTTAGACTATGTGGAGATTTTTCAAGAAACACTAGCTCTTTGTCTTTTGATGAAACTCTATCATAGATAATTTTTGCAGATTCCTTTAACCAATTTTCATCAAGTGATCCTTGGATAATAAGTATGGGATCAGTAATATCCTTAAGTTGAAATTGATTTCTTTTTACTAATTTTCTTATGGAATTTGCCGGCCAAATGGGATACTTATCATAACAGATAATGTTGTATTTTTCTTGTCCTTTCAATTCTTCTTTGCTTTTTTTGATAGCAAAGTTTCTCAAAATAGGAGCTATTAAAGACAAGAGGAGTCCTTGATGGAATTTAAACTTCGCAGGGGTTGCCATTGAAATAATGCCATTAACCTCATTTTCAATAGCAAAACGTAGTGTTAATACTCCACCCAAAGATAATCCACAAACAAAAAATTCTTCACAATATTCTTTCAACCAGTTAAATGCATAACTATATTCTTTAGACCAATCATCAGTGTTCGTTTTTATCAGTTCATCTAATGTAGTACCATGACCAGGTAATAATGGTGCAATTGTTGTAATGCCTTTTTCAGCTAAATATTTTCCTATTCCATGTACTTCATCAGGAGTACCAGTATATCCATGGCAGAGTAAACAGCCCACTTTACCTCGTTCATAGAAAAATGGTTTTGCTCCAGGCATTAATTTCTTGAACATTATTATACCTTCAAAAATAGCTATATTTTCTATTAAAAAATCTTATCGAGAAAGTAGTACTAGCCTTTTACAAAAGTTTGTTCCTTGAGAAAACATAAAATACTATAACGGATATTTTTTTCTTGTTCAAAGGAGTCCTCAAACAATGAAAACTGGTAAAAGTGAGATTTCAATTGAAACAGTAAAAATACCTACAGATAGTAGAAAAGGAAATCCAAAGAAGGGTGACACTTCATGTTCTTTATGGGTTTTCCAAAATTGTGGAGGAGAGAAAGAGAAGAAATTACGAAGAATCGTTTCTTTGGTACGAAATAGGAATTCCATTGATTGGTTACCAGTTACAACAGATGGTAAAATATGCATTGTTACTTATTTAGGTGACTTCAGTAATTTAATCAAACTACGTTCTAGTGTTTTTGGTTTAGGTATGGAATCATTTAGTTTTATTCCAAACAGTTTTTGGGTCATTCCACCTAATGATTTGACTCAGTTCAAAGGATTCTATGAAAGCATTCAATCTGACCTTATGACTCGAGAGAAAAGACTGCTGCAGAAAAGAGAAATGGAAATTAAATCTAAAGCAATTAAAGTATCTCCAAGTGATTTTGGTGAAGCAGAAGATATAGACCTTACAGACACAGATATTGATGATCTTAGAAAAGAACTCAATGCAATAAGCTCAATTTAGTTATCAATATCAAAAATTCATTACCATTTTATATTGGTAAAAAACAAGAAAAAGAGACCAAAAGGTCTCAATAGAAACTTTTTCGCTAGTTTTACATCATTGGTGGCATTCCACCCATTCCAGGAGGCATACCACCTGGACCACCGGGCATTCCACCAGGTCTAGCTTTTGCAGCAATAACATCGTCAATTCTCAGAATTAATTCAGCTGCCTCGGAAGCGGATCTTATTGCTTGTGATTTCACTCTTAATGGTTCAAGGATACCAGCTTTCTCCATGTCATTGACTTTTGCTTTGAAAAGGTCAATACCAAATTTAAAGCCTTCAGCACCTGTGTGCATTGATCTTATTTCAGTTAAGAGATCAATTGCATCAAGACCAGCATTTTCAGCTAGTGTTTTTGGTATTATCTCGAGGGAAGTTGCGAATCGTTCAATTGCTAGTTGTTCACGACCACCTATGCTTTCAGCAAGGTTTCGTAGTGCCAATGCAATTTCAACTTCTGAAGCTCCACCACCAACAACAATTTTACCGTCTTCTATAGCATCTCTTACAACGCTTAAGGAGTCAGTTAGTGCTCGTTCAGCTTCATCAGTTATATATTTGCTTCCACCACGAATGAGAATGGTTACTGATCGTGGGTTCTTTGATTCAGAGATGAGAATATTATCGTCATCACCAATTTTGATTTGTTCAACCCTGCCAGCAACACCTAAATCGCTTTTCTTCAAATCACTAAGAGTTGAAACGATTTTACTAGTAGTTGCTCTAGCTATTTTCTCCATATCGCTTTTCTTAACTCGTCGGACTGCTAAAATGCCTGCTTTTGCTAAGAAGTGTTGGGCAAGGTCATCAATACCCTTTTGACATACGAGAACATTAGCACCAGAATCAATGATCTTTTGGACCATTTCTTCAATCATTTCTTGTTCTCTGTCAAGAAATGCTTGCATTTGGCTAGTTTCTTCAATCTTGATTTCAGCGCTGAATTCTGTTTTCTGGATTTCAATATTATCATCAATTAAAGCAATCTTTGCACTAGAAATAGATTTTGGCATACCAGGATGAACAACCTCTTTGTCAAGTAAAACACCCTTAATTAATTCAGTGTCTTTCAATGCTTTGCCTGCTTTTTGAACAAGTTTAATCCAATCAAGATCAGAAATTCTTTTACTATTTCGTACTTCTGTGATTTGCAAAACTGCTTCAACACTGATTTTGGACATTAGCTCTTTTTCACTTGCAACTACTTTGCTATTCAAAGCAGTAGTAGCAACTTTAGCTAAAGTCTTCTTATCTTCAGGATCAATATCAATTGCAATTTTATCAAGAATTTCTTTTGCATTTTCTGTAGCTTTCTTATAACCAGAAATGATAATGGATGGGTGGATACCTAATTCAATTAAGGTATCAGCATTCTTGAGGAGTTCACCAGCAAGAACGACAGCAGAAGTTGTTCCGTCTCCCACTTGTTCATCTTGTGTTTTAGCAACCTGAGTCATCAATTTTGCTGCAGGATGTTCTACATCAATTTCATCTAGAATTGTGGCACCATCATTTGTAATTACTACATCACCTAAGGAATCTACAAGCATCTTGTCGCTTCCTTTTGGACCAAGGGTTGATTTTACTGCTTCAGCTATTGCCATTGCAGCTCTCATGTTATTCTTTTGAGCTTCTTTACCCCTTGTTCTTGATGTGCCATCCTTTAGTAATATTACTGGAATATTTTGTTGAGACATTTCTTTTTTCGCACCAAGAAAAGTTTTTGATTTCTACTTTTTGCTGATTTGTATTGATATTTAAAGCTTACTAGTGCTTTTATTACAGAAGGTGTTTCAATAAAGCACAATATGGATAACGACTAAGGTTAAATTCCAAAATGCCTAAAAGTTAAGTGTAGTATTGGAATACTAGAAGTGATTAAAGGAGAATGTTTTATTGCCAGACAAGAAAGAACCTATTGTTTTCTTCAGGGATTTAACTGAACCAGGAAATGTTAACATATTTGCAACACTTAAAGACGCTAAGGATCTTGTTGCAAAAAACAAAAAGTCATATCTGCGTCTAGTTCTTACTGATCCATATGGAAAAAATCTTTCAGTGCAAATCTGGAGCAATAATGAAATCTATGCTCCCGTCAATATGTTTATGCGTAAAAATTTGCTTCATCTTAATGGACCCATCCATTTAATTGATCTCAGTTTTGATGGTGAGTACGTGGGTTCTAATATGAAAACGAAAATCGATGCTATACCTACACAACACCAAATTTACGAAAAATATGTCAACTTGAACAATTATCGATTGTTGAAGACTATTCCAGAAGATCCAAAACTCTTAGGAGAAATTTCTAAGCTGCTCAAAACTAAACCTTTGATAGAAGCAATTCTAGCTAAATTGAAGGATGAAGGCGTTGCTATTACTGAAGAGCTTTTCTGGGAAGTTATAAAACTCATCTGTGACAAAACATACACAGGAACTATTCACCTCATATCTGGCAATCCTCAACTAGAAGTCACACCCCAATACACTAGCTATGTTTTGAAGCAACTTGAGATTCTCATGATTGCTTTTGAAAAGAATATAGCAAATGAACGCATTGCACCAATTATTCTCTTACGTAGGTTACAAAAAGATCTTGTCAGTTTGTATGATTTCACAGAATTTCAATCCAAAAAAGAATAATATCAGATATCATTAATCCGTATATTCACCTTCAGGAACAATGATTACTTGTCTTGAAATTGTTGTTTCTCTACTTCTTGTTTTCAGTTTATCAAAATTATTCAATTTCAATCTTAATGTTTCATATCTTGAAATCCTTTCAATTTCATAAAAAGCAGTTATCAGATATAAAAGAGAGAAAATGATTGTAATTCCCCAACCCCAGAGAATCAATGTCGTTGGTGCTATGATTACATAAAAAACTGTAAATAAGTAGAATTCAGGAACTTTAACAAGTGATACATACAGTGGACCAAACAGATCATGAATGTCTGGTAGTGCAAAGACCAACATTGAAATTAGAACATAAAACCATATCCAATAAAAGACTGTTCCTTCAACAAGTGTATCTAACCACTGAAACAAAAAAGCACCTGGCATGACCCAACCAACAATGATTGGTAGATTAAGTATTGGAGCCCAGAAGAAGATTATACCTTCTCTTACACTTTTCAATTGCTTTTTCAATCTTATACCTGTTCGACTCCATCCCAAACCAAAAGCTATTGTTTGTGTAGTTGGATATTTTAATCGTTTTAATGCAAGAACATGCCATACCATATGCATAAGAGAACCTGGCAACATTAGATATTCAAGAATAACAACAATTCCCTTGAGGAAAGGCAAGAAATTAACAAGCATAGCTATCAATACATTGATTACGATTGAAAAAATAAAGATGAAGAGTATTATTGAACCTAAAGACATTCCAGTTATTTTTATAATATTCAATAACCAATCTACATAATTCTTAATTGTAACAGTTTCTATGAGTGGAATTATTTCTAACCCATTGTTCATCATATTACTTCAACTTTATTAGTGATAATTTCAACTGTATTAGTTCACGAATGTTTGAATTACTTAACAAGCATTTCAATAACTAACTTGTTATTTTTTCTATTTAAGTAGCTAATTCAATACAATTGTAACTTTTTATGCTAAATTTTCGAGTAAAGAAGTGATAGACTATTTGGTTATGAATATGGAAGAAGTAAAAACAAGAAAAGGTAGTGGAAAAAGCCTTTCTGAAAAGAGAATTGTTGAAATTTTGAGAACTCATCTTGTATCTCTTGGATACTTAGTTGTAAAAGAATTAGTTTTGAATGATTATCATTTCCAGATCAAAAGGCTTGCATGCAAGGATATTTCCAAAGTAAGAATTGATGTCGCTGCATTGAAAGATGGTAAAATAACTTTTATTGAAGTTGAAAATGGTTTATGGGTTACTCATCCACTGCTATATAGAAATTTTGCACACCGAGTACTACTTGCATATCCATCAAGTTATAATGCTCCAACAGATGAGAAACAAATCGAAATGGCAAGAAAGAATGGAATTGGTATTGTAAAAATCAATGAGTTAGGATCTATAATACCAGTTTTGAAACCTGTTGATTATGAAATAGCACCATACATTACAAAATCCATTGCAAGTCTAATATATAAAATAAGATGAGCTAGAAATCTTGAATGTATTCTTTTAAATCAATAGCTAAACTATCAGGTAAAAGCTTAGGATTTTTTAGTAATTTATCTAATTTACTTAACGCCCCTTCTGAGATTAACGCATTGTTGTTATTGTCTTTGTATAATTGCTTTAATGTTGAAACAATATCAGAAATTACATACCCATCATCAATTGCCCCATTAAATCTAGTATCTAAGCAATGCCAAATAAATTCCTCATCATCAATAACTGGAACCTCCAAATACTCAGCAAGTTTATTCATCAATTTCTTTTTTATTCGATCTAACTTTGACTTCTGTTTTTGAGTTTTTGAAGATTTTTTACCCTTTCCTTCCCCAGTTGTTGTTGGTTCAAAAATAGTTGATGTATCATCGGAATCTTCTTCAAAAATATTGCTCTTTTTTGGTATGTAAAAATCACCAGTTGAATCAAGATGAGGTAATCCAGCTGATTTCAAGTCATCAGTAGCAGCTAAGAATAAACTAGAATCTTTATCCTTACCTTTAGTGTTACTAGATTCACTATTCAATTCAACCTGTTTTTTCCAAGGATCTTGTTTATCAGAAGAACTCTTTGGTTCACTTTTCACATCAAATCTATATTCAAAATCCTCATCTACATCTGTTTTGGAGATTTTCTTTTCAGACATATTTATTTTTCGAGATTTTTTCTTATCCTTCACAATATCATCTATTTTAACTAAACTATGTTTAATGGATTTCAAAACATTAGTGACAATTTGAGAAAATTCTTGGGAAATTCTTCTTGCTTTGCCAACATTGCCAACTTCTTTCAGGGATGATAAATAGGACCATTGGTCTAGAAGCTTTGCTGCATCTTTTCCATTCACAAATCTATCATTTTCAGGCAATGCTCCCAATAGTCTTACTGTAATTTCTAACATTTGATTTATAGCAGATATGTTATCACCCATTTCGAATAGCGTATCTACTTCTCCAAGCATGGTGAAAATATCCTTTTCAAAATTCTTCTCACTAGCAGGAGATTTTATAGTGATCATTGGTATCTGCTTCTTCAGTTTTAGATAGCTTTTGTAGTATTCGTCTCCACGCTCAGTTAGTACTAATAGATTGATAGTTTCTTGTGAATCGTCAGGAGAACTTTGCACAATTTTAACAAATGATTCATTACGAGCTATTTCCTTAGCTCGTAAAATATCCATTTCAGCACATCCAGAAATTAGGCTCTCAATTCCTTCTTCTGGAAACATCTTCTTAGGTTTCTCTCTAAGTATTTTTATGATATCAAAAATTGCTTTACGTATTTCTGGAGGAATTCCTTCAGCACGAATAAAATCATTTGACTTAATGATTCTAATATTACTTTCTTTGATGAGGTTGTCAATTTCGAGACGCATTTTTGTATCTGGTTCAGCGCATATCTTTACAAATTTGCCTGTGGAAAATTCTGGAACTAGTGTAAAATATTCCTTTTCTGATAGTTTGCTTATATTTAGAGTATCAGTTTTTGAAAGGTTAAACTCATTTATTAAGAGATTCCAATCTGCCTTTATTAAAAGACGATTAATGAATTTAGATCGAGTATTTTTGAATAGCTCTTGAATCTTTGATGGTGAACGAGCACCTAAAATAACATAATATTCTTCTGCTAAACTAGAAATCAAATCAGTCAGATCATTATCTTGTCGTGACTTGTAATTTTGTGCAAAAATTTCATCAATATTATCTAAAACGATTATTTTTGGATCATAGTTTTGAACACTTAGCAACTTTAAAACTGTAAATAAATAAGCAATCTTAGTTAGTTGGTCATCATTCTTAGCAAATTGAATAATCGCTCCTTTTGTGTCAAATAATGAATCAAAAGATAGTGATCGATCTATCCTAGTATAGAGCGAAATTTCATCATATGTTCCTAAAGGATATAAAACATTGGTAATTGTATTTGATTCTGCTCTTCCCATTTTAGTAACTTCTGATGTCAATTCTTGGTTTGCAAAATCTCTGAATTGAAACACAGCTTTTGTTCTGTTTTGTGGATCACGATAGGCTCCCAAGAGATAAGTTTCAATGGTTTTTGCAAAATCGTTTCTTAATCCAGAAATACTTGCAATAATTTTAGCAAACCAATAGGCATATACTTGCTCTCTAATCTTACTGCCTTCAGTATTAATAATATTTAACAGGTAATTTGCTCCTAATAGATAACCCCGAATTCTAGGGTTCGTCATTGCTAAGCGACCATAATTTTCCTTAGGATCAAGAATCAGAAATCTAGCATTAGCATTTTTCAATACGTTTAATATTAGATTTCGTCTAGCTTTAGGTTCACCGACAACAATCAATGGAAATCGCTCTTCATATAATGGTAGAAATTCATTTTTGGTTGTATAAACATGTGATATAGCTTCAGGTTTTACAGTTTCTAAAAGCAATAATTCTTGCTCTTGAGTTTCTTTTCGTGCATTCTTTACTATTGGAATTAATTTAGAATAAGGTTTGAGTTTATGAATAGGAATCAGTATTTCTTCATCAGTCAGCTTTTTTATTATGTTTTCAGGTAATTCTCTTAAGAGATGGAAATTGAGTAGACTATTTTCACCTTTAAGATAAATTGGTTTGCCTAAAGTTCGTAAAACTAAATGAATCTCATCTTGAATTAGATTATCAAAATGCATGATCGAATTCTTGGTTATTTGTGAAATTTGGGAAGTTAGTTCATCAGGAATATAGAATTTATCGCAATAATGAGCAACAAGCAATAATAGGGGTGGAAAATACTTACTTTTTTTAGGATTTTTTTTATTTGGATACTTTTCTTTCATTTTTTGCTCATATTCTAATTCAGCTGAATCTTTGACAAAATACCTAATGAATGAAAGGCTTCCTCTTTTTTGTGATGCTATAACTTTCAGAGGTGATTTCATTTCTTTTCTAAATTCCTTTCTTAAATCAATAACTCCATTTGTATATGGAGTTAAATTATCTTCAATGAGTATTATAGCATATATGTGTAGCGAGTAGTAACCTTGTTCAATATTATAGTGAACTAGAATCGATTCATTTAACTTTGATTGTTTATTCTTATAAATGTCAAAAGTCTTATGTTGATTGGAATTTTCAATCTCATTTGAAGATGTTTGGTCTATCAAGGAGTATAACCTCATTAGAACATCATCAAAAATTGTTTTTAAGGAGCTAAATGTTGAAAAAATCATTTTCAAAGAAAATTTAGCTGTTTTAATACATTTCTTTGTATTATTTATTGTAGTAAAAATTGTCTTGAGTGGAAATTTGTGACAACAGTGGAGAGTATACAACATCCCTATTTAAGAAAAGGAATCGAACCAAGATTATTTCAACAAACGATTCTTAACACTTGCATTAGTAAAAATACACTTGTAGTTTTACCAACAGGAACTGGTAAAACAATAATCTCAATTCTACATATAGCTTATCTTTTTCAAAAAGAGCAATTCAAAAAAGGTGAATATGTTCTAGTAATGGCTCCAACTAAACCTCTTATTAACCAACATGTTAAATCTTTCAAATCGTTTCTAAAAATACCTGAAAATCAAATTGTTGAACTTTCAGGAGCGATATCCCCTCAAAAACGTAAACAAATAATTAAAAATGCTTTAATTATAATTGCTACACCTCAAACAATTCGCAATGACATTATTCATAATCATATAGATCCTGCAAAATGTCGTTTGGTATACTTTGATGAAGCACATCGAGCAAGAGGTGACTATGATTATGTCCCAATTGCAGATATTATTCATCAAATGAATCCAAGTGCAAGAATAATTGCTCTAACTGCTTCTCCAGGAACAAAAAAAGAAGCAATATTGGAAATCTGCAAAAACTTGTTCGTTGAAGCAATTGAAAGTAGACCAAAGGAAGACCCGGAAGTAAACAGATACGTTCATAACACTAAGATTGAACGTATTGAGATTCCTCTACCAATGGAATTCGAAGCTATTTTATCTGTAGTTAATTTACTAGGTAATCGAGAAGTTGAATTTTTACAGAGCAAAAACATAACTGATAAGAAATTCCAGTACTTGTACAAAGGTGAGACACTTAGAATTAAAAAACAGCTTTCGAAAAATTTTAGGGCAAATTACATCGAGATAATGGCTTGTAATCGTTTGATTTACATTCAAATTTTGAAAGAAACGATAGAAAGTCAAGGAATGCCTAGTGCACACACAATAGTTACAAATTGGCGTGAAAAGAATAGTAAGAGCATTAAAGGACTTTTCAATCTAATCGAATTTAGAGAAATGGTTGAAAATATCGAATCATTGTATAAGCAAGGAGTAATTCACCCTAAATTACTTCATTTAATAGACATACTTGATAAAGTTGATTTAATTAATTCCAGAGTGCTAATTTTTTGCAATTTAAGAGCTACATGTTATGCAATCAGTGAAGCTTTAGAAGAACGTGGGATAGACGCTAGACCGTTTGTAGGGCAAAGTAAAGGTAGCTCAGGTGGTCTATCACAAAAAAAACAAATAGCAATATTAGATGCTTTTAGAAAAGATGAATTTCCAGTCCTTGTTTCAACTAGTGTATTAGAAGAAGGACTTGATGTCGAAGAATGTAATTTAGTAATCTTCTATGATGGAACTGCTTCAGCAATTCGAAAAATCCAAAGATCTGGTAGAACTGGAAGAAAGAAGGAAGGAAAGGTCTTTGTATTAACCACTCACCATACATTTGATACTGCTGCACATTTCATTTCAAATGCTCGAGAGCGCCATATGAATAAATTGTTACAAGATATAATGTGGTTAAGAGAAGAATTAGGAAAAGAACCTGTTGAGGATACAAGAGCTTTTGCTCCAATAAATAATGAAGGAAATGCTGAGTCTGGAAAAATTACAATTGAATCTGATAAAGAAACAGAGAAGCATCCATATAGCGAGAAACTCCAGTCGTTTCGTTTAGCATTAGATGAGCTAAAGGGGCAAGAAAAACCTCAACAAAATGAAGAGCTACATCAAAAAGAAGAAGAAAAAGAGTCTAGATCTGAAGACAGTATAAAAATAATAGTTGATAGCCGAGAAAGAAATAGCAAAATTTTATTTTACTTGAAGAAAGAAGGAATTGATCTTGATTTCAAGCAATTGGAATGTGGAGATTATGTTCTAAGTGATAGAGTTGCTGTTGAATACAAAAAAGGTGATGATTTGCTATCTTCAATAATTGATGGAAGATTATTTGAACAATTAGGTTTACTTACAAACGCATATCAGATTCCAATATTGCTGTTGGAGGGGTTCCCATCAGGAGGAATACATCCTGAAGCTATTGCTGGAGCATTATCATCATTTATGATAGATTTTGGTGTTTCTATTATACAGACACAAAATTCAGAAGAAACTGCAACAATTCTGAAAAGAATAGCTATGAGAGAGCAAAAATCGAAAAGAAGAAAACCTATGATTAGAAAAGCAATGAAATTATCTAATCCGAATGCTAGCGCTATTCAAGTCATTAGTTCATATCCTGGGATTAATAGAACATTAGCTTCACGTTTACTTGAATCTCTTGGTTCAGTAAGAAATGTTATTAATGCATCAGAAAATGATCTAAAGGTTATTGATGGATTAGGACCAAAGAAAAGTCAGAAATTTGTGAAATTATCAAATCAAGAATACAAGTAATTCATCTATTCTTCAGGAATAATAAATAACTGATCAAATTCTTCAATTCCAATTTCAGTAATAGTAAACGCTGGATTCAAAACTTCTATCTCTTCACCAAAAATATCTTCAATAGAGATTTCTGCTCTTCCATCATTCTTTTGGCTAAGTCGAATTGTAATATCACTATAATTCCTTGTTGTTGCAGATGCCACTGGTCGGTAATCATTTGATTCATTCATAAGAGATGCAACTTGATTTGTAAACATGATTGCTAGGTTTTTATTAATTGCTAATGATTGCAAAGAAGCCAATGCTTTTCTTAACAAAGTTAAATTTATAGGACCTGAATTCTGTCTGTAACATGCAGTTAAGGAATCAATAATAAGCAGATCAACCTTTAGCTCATAATTAGGTAATGTATTAGTGATTACTTCAATCAATTCAGTGAATGTAAAAATATCTGATGTCAAAATACTTTCAAGTAAATCAATGGAATATCTAGTATTTGCTTCAATCATTGAATCCATTCTTATTTCTATAGGTCTTTCGGTGGAAATGATACTTACTTTTTTACCGATTTTCACTAATTCTAAAGCAAGATTTGCTGAAAGAGTAGATTTTCCTATCTTTGGTGGACCATAAACGTGAGTAATTTTCCCATTTTGAATAAATTCTCGATTTGTTTCCCTTGTACTCACTAGTATTTGATCAACCATCTAAATCAACCGTTCCTCCAATTAATGAAGTGCTTTCATCACTAGTCATTTTATTAGAGAGAGGGGGTATGTAAAATGTCATAATAGTAGTTAAAATAATTCCACTACATACAGCAATTATTACCCCCAAAGCATTTTCCATAAAAGGTATTAAGATAGAAGCAAGTATCGCACATAAGATTGTAGCTATAACAAACCAAATTACAATGGACCTAACCGAACATTCTTTTAATTCTTTAACATCTTGGAAGGAAGGTATTGAATTGACTGCAATGAGAAATCCTATGATGTAAAGAAGAATTGACATTACTACTAAACTATCTTCCATTAACAAACCCAGTGTCCCAATTAATGTTCCTAAAAGCAAACCAACTCCCATAGGTGCTAAAACTAAAGAGGTAAATAGAACATCCCATCTATCAGTTTTTTCAAATTTGAATTTCAGTTTGAATGGATCCGATTCATATACTTCTATTTTGAAGATTTTTGATAGCATGAATTTTTTCAAAGCAAAATTAACTGTATAACCTAGAAAACCAATTATGTGTGCTCCCTTTTCACCAAATATGAACATAAGAATCCACTTGAATAGTAAACCTAAAATCCAAAAGAGTAATAAAAGTTCTATTGCTTTATACAATATTTCCAAATTAAATGTTTGTACCATTTCTTTAGCACCTTAATTTTTTTCATTAATTTTTTACTCAACACTAACTTCCTTTACATCCAGTGAGGATGTTCTAATATAATCTAAATCTTCATCAGAAATCTCTTGGTTTGATGCGAACTTCATTGGATACAAACCAAGATTTATGGTTGTTAGAATAATTTCTTGCCCTTTTACTAAATACAAATTCAGATTATCATATTCAATATCAAATCGTTTCTTTAGAAGAAGAATGGTTTTTTCTATTTCTTTTACTAATTTTATTGCCTTATTTTGAAATGTATCATTTCTTTTCAATTCGATATTTTTCCTAATAACAAAGAAACATCCTTCTCGGCAATCTTGTATTTGAACACCTTCTTGTTGCAATAAATCCCAAATAGGATTTAAATTTAGGTAGTTTTCTAGCCATTCTGCTTTTAGTAATGATATACCAATGAGTGTTTTATTTTTCGCTAACAGCACTATGGAATTATTATTTGATGCAATTATTGTGGGTACATTTTTTTTCTTTGATGAAAATCCGTTAAATCTATTCCTTAATTTATCACTATAAAGAGGTTGAACAAATAATGAAATAATCAAATATATTGCAATGGAAATAATAACTGTTACGCCCAATTTCTTTGTTATTGCAATTATGATAATAAAAGCAGTAAATGTGATTAATGCATTGATAATGGTTGGTTTTAGATACGATAGGATTTTTAATAATCTATCTTTAAAATTCTTCTCTGCTAAATTTACATCTGCTGCTATATTTGGGTTATCAATTATTATTGTTTGGTCACTATTCAATTCAAATCCTCCTACACAAATTCAAAAGCATCCTTTATATCATCATGATCATCATCTGTAGCAATTCCCTCAGGATCAACAATATCAAGGTCATCATCTAGAGATGTGAAACTGAACTCCTTAGTTGATTTTTGCCATTTACGAAACTTAAGTAAAGTATATGGCACAAACCAGAGTACCAATGCAACTACTCCTACAATAGGTACTGAAGGCCATTGAAAGAAAGGAATATCTAGATTAAATAATCCAAAGCCACCTAGAGCTTCTATCAGATTAACAGTGCAATTTACAAAGGTAACATTAAAGTTCGTACCCCAAAGGCTATCTCCATAAATCGACAAACCAATTGAATAATAATTAACTCCATGAGATGGTTGTAATTCTGCAGTTGCTGTAATTATGTTAGCTGTGGTTTGATTTTTTGTAAATGGACTAGCTTCACTATTATTATCGAACAATGTTAATGAAATTCTGACATCCCCTGTAAATCTAATTGTTAGATTCAAACTGTATTTTGCAGCATTGATCAGAGTTTCATTTTCAATGGTGAATTGTATGTAACTAAAAAGTGTTAATCCCCCAATATCAGAGACACCTATTTGGTTCTTAGGGAACACTTGTATTGGGTAATTATCAAAGTTTTCAATAAGTAAGACATCACCAATTAATACTCTAGAAGAACTCTTTATCTCGAGTGTTCCTGAAGATAAACTAGAATATTCATTTAAGCAGCTGATGTTTAACTCCATTTGATTGCTGTAATACCTGCCTTCACTATCTGTAGGAATGACTATTTGTCGCACGAGTTCTTCATCATCAGAGGATATCATTGATCGGCTTATTTCTGATTCAAAATCTAACAAGTTAAATGTACCTTTTATTTGATAACCTGGGTTATCAGGAAGATCTCCTTGTGAGGTAAAATCTAAAATAATCATCACAGGACCAACATTATCTAAATCAAAGGTTTCATTTAATGAAATTTGAAATGAACCCAAGCCTTCCCAGCTTAATGGTTCAATATATATTCCAAGCTCAATAAAGCTGTATTCTTGTAAACTACTTGTAGATTGTATCATTTCTGATTTGTTTTTCTCTGATGACACTTGGTTTATGGATATAGTAAAACTTGATATCATTAGACACAAAATGGTAAAGTGTACTAGCATTTGTTTACTTAAGCGAAATACTTGTCTGAAAGTAGATTTCTTAGGAATTACTTTATCCTCCTTGTTTTTATTCAGCAAATGTTTGCTCAATTTCTTCTGTGATATTTTTTAAATTTGGAATTGTTGGGTTTGCAGTAGCTTCTTTCTCTTTTTCAGCTAGTTTCTTTAACCGTTCATCTTCAGGTAATAATCGTTGATCAATTTCTATTGCTAAACTTGAAAGATCATCAATTGATTTCACTATCCCCTCATTTTCCGCAGGAATTAATCCATCACCTTTAACTTTCGCAATATACTCCTTTACCTCTGCGAGCTGAGGTTCAGCATCTAACTGTATCGGTTCCAAATCAGGATTGAGGAATTCCTCTTCCAATGAGCTATCTTGGCATGCTGTTTCAGCTCGAATAACTCTTGGCTGCCTGGTTAGGTCAATTTCTGGTGCTGTGATTTCTTCCTCTAAATCATCATCTATAATTGACGGTTCATCATTAAATGTATCAATTAACTCATCGCTAATATCAGGAACATTTACTTCAGATGAGAAATCTATGTTTTGATTCCTATTTCTGTACTTGGAAATTACAAAAAAGCCTCCTACAATTATTGCAATCAGAACTGCAATTGAAACTGCTAAGGAGATGGCTAAAATAGGTGAATCAGAAGGAGTTCCTAAAGTAATTTCATCATTAAGTTCTCTACCCATAACATCGATTACTCTTATTTTCAGAATATGATTTTTTGCGTGAGTAACATAACCATAGAAGTTATAGATACCATCAGCAATTTTTACTAGAGTTACTAGTTGTCCATCTATCCAAACTTCAATGATATCTATTGAATAATACGAACTGATAGTTATGTTTCCTGATATATAGTCACTATCTTTATTCGATTCAATGTACCAATCATAGGAATTTAGTTGAGGAGTGTTTGGTATAACAATGAGAACCTCACTTAGTTCATTAATGTAAACATTGCTTGAATCTTCGACTAGTTTGATCTTGATTTCAAAACTTCCAACTTCTAGAGAATCAATATTTATGTACCATACGCTTTTGTGGCTATCAATTTGATATCCCAAAGTCATTAGATATTCTGTTGAATTAATGATGAGGTAAACACTTGTTAGAGTCTTTTCTGAATAAATTAAAGCTTCTAACCTGAATTCTTGACCTTCTTCAATGACAACTGAATTGTATTGATATTTCATAACCTGTGTTTTTCTTTGAAAAACATGGAGCTGTCCTACATCATAGTTTGAAATGAATCCTTGGTAATCTTCAGCAAACAATATAATATTGTATATACCTTCTCTAAGTTGATAGGTTGTTAATGCATGAACATTTCCATCGTAAATCAAATCATACCTTCTTCCATTTGCTGTAAACCAAACATAAGCAACCCCAGAGATGTCGTTGAATTTTGCTTCAATATCAAATGGATCTCCTTCACAAATATAATCCTCAAAAGAGTAGGTTATCAATTCAGGAGGAATATTTTGAATTACTTCGATTGTAATCATTTCAGATGTTGCGAAGTAAATAGAATCTTCATTTGTAATAAGAGTGATATTATACGAACC
Source organism: Candidatus Heimdallarchaeota archaeon (assembly GCA_019058275.1). Taxonomy (GTDB): domain Archaea; phylum Asgardarchaeota; class Heimdallarchaeia; order JABLTI01; family JABLTI01; genus JABLTI01. The sequence goes on along the minus strand of JAHLVW010000094.1, from coordinate 56,834 downwards.
AATAGTATCTGGACACCAATAAAATTCACCTATTCCATTGATTACTAAAAATGTTCCATTAAACACTCCATTGATATAAACATAAACTGTTATATCAGAACCATTAATGGCATTTATTATAATAAAATCAATTGTAACATTTTGGTGGTCAACAACTAGATCATCTACATCGACTGTAATATCTGGATTGATTTTTAGTGGAGGAGCAATTACATTTATTTCAATATTCAGATAATTGCTACTATAGTAGCTATTGCCGTTGAATTCAATCTTCAAAGTATAAGCTCCATATGCATAAGGAATAAAAATTGATGCAACTGCATTTCCATTTTGATCTGTTGTAAATCCACCCAAAAATATCCAAGTATTGTTTATCCATATGAAGATTGTAACTGTCTCGAAAACAATTGGTTGTCCAAACTGATCTAATAGAGTTATTTGGAAAGTTGTTGTTGAATCCTTTACTGCATTAAAATCATTACCAACTAAAATTACCTGTGATTTCTGAATAACTAAAGAGGTATATTGCGAAGATTGTCCATAATCATTTGCTCCGAGATATAAGGCCCCCAGATCATACGAACCTGGGATAATTGACATGTCAGCAGTAAATTGTGCTACTCCATTACTATCAGTAAAGTTTTCACCTAACAGTATAATTGTTCCGTTTTCACATAGAATCACAAATTGAATGGTTCTGTTTCCAAGTGGTATACCATCAATTGTTTCTAATTTTGCTTCTAATAGTATTTCTTCTCCATATGTACAAGTTATAGTTGTAAACAGTAATTCGATGCTAGAATCTTGCGCATAAATCAAAACATTACTAGTTACTGTGGTGTCAAACCAATCATCATTTCCACTGAATGAGAGAACCAAGAGATAGTATCCAAGATCATAACCTGTAACTATGAATGTATATTCAATTATTCCATCAGCATTAGTTGTTAATACTTCACTCCATCCAAGGAGTGAAACATTCACAGTTAAATCTGGTATTGGTCTTCCTAATGAATCTTGAGCAATTACGTAAATTGTTAGGTATCCATCAAGAATTGCTTGAGAATCATTAAACGTAAAATAGGGCATGCCTTTTAATAGAAGGAATGTAGCATTCGCTTGAGCTAAATTGTATTTATCGTCTTCTACTACAGAACAATATAAAATATATTCTCCAGCTGCGATTTGAGGTGCAACTAATACCCTAACAAACCCATAATAATCACTTGTTCCGTAATAAGTTAGTCCATCTATTATGAACTCTAATTGTACATATCTTAGTGGATTACCTTCTGAGTTCTTCACATCAGCAATTATTTCTGTATTGGAACCTTTTTCTCCTTGATGATCATTAAGATAAATAATTGGTGTACATTTGATTAAATTAATTTTGAAATTAAGTTGAGCAGATTCATGTTCACCTGTTTCATAAATTTCTGCTATGAAGAGGTATTGATACCCAACCAAAGTCATGTTCTCATAGTTATTAAAGTGAGCATAACCAGTTCCATTTGTTGTCACAAACCCCATACTTCTGTAGAACATCTCATCAAGTAGTCTTCCAGTTATCTCAACATCAATATTTGCAGCTGGGGTTAGATCTTCAAATGTGACATAAAAAAGAATGTCCATTGTGCTAGTATATTCTAAATCTATTTCCTCACCATTCCCTCTAGCCTCTCCTTCATTAATGATGAAAAGCAATAAAGCTATTCTATCAATAAAGAGATTAGCATTATTTTCTGCAGCATAAAATAATGAGCTTTCCAAAACCTCTACTTTAATTAAGTATGCACCAGCAATCAAGGGCATATCTACCCAAATAATTTCAGCGTATCCTGATGAATTAGTTATTGCTTCACTTATGATATTCCATTGTGAATCAACATAATAAGAAAATCTTATCGTTAATCCTTCCCAACCTTCATCTAAAGATAAGGCTTGAGCATATAATTTTACGTCGTCCTCCCATTCAGCATAGAAATCTTGTATATTAATTTCTAATATTCCTTTATCTATAATCGTATCACCATAATTAGAATTTCCTGAGTAGCTTTTATCATAATCCGCAGGGCAGAAATAGTGAGTTGCCACATGATGACCCGCTAGGAGATCATCAATTGCAAAATCAATAACTGCCATTCCAGAAGCATTTGTTGAATAATAGTGTGGTATTCGCTCATAATCACCATCTAAATAATACCATAACTCAAAGTCCATGTTGGGAACATCAAGCCCTTCATTATCTTTTACTTGGATAGTTGTATTGAAATGAGTAGTTGTTGGAGAACCAGGATTATTTCTAAATTGCCCATTGAAATCAATATAGTTCCAGGTAATAGGTTCTGGTTGAATTATCAAAGTATTATCAGCTAATGAAAATTCATTTACTTTTGCTCTCAATGTATAGTTGTTTGGTTCTAAATCAAATTGATGTTCTAGTGTTGCTATACCACTTCCGTCTGTTACTGCAGAACCAATTGTTGTCCAACTTAGCAAGTCTTCACTTGCCAGAAAAGTTACTGTTCTATCAGGTGCAGGTGTTACAGGATCAACCATTACTGTGGCTTGCAGAATTTCTGGATCCATATATTCTGTTGTTATTGGGTCTACAGATACTAATAATGTCTCAGTTGCATGAACAACAGACCTTAAAACAGAACCAAAACTTTCAGAATAGAATATTGTTCTATTATACCAAGCTAATAAAGAATGATTACCTTGATTTGATGCAGTCCAAACTGTTGAAGCTTGACCACTACTGTTTAGTGAAATATCACCTGCAATTGTATTAATGTCAGTAATCAAATAGAAATTTACATCAGTCATTACTTCAGCATAATAAGTATTCCACCATTCGTATACCCGAACATTATTTGGTACATCAGATGATTCAGTTAGTTCAAAAAAAGTATCTGATGTTGACACTGTTGGTTCTAATAGGAAATAGTAACTGTTAAGTGCATCTAATGTTAATGGTGCAGCACCACCACTATACTCAAAAGGAACATGTAAAAGTTGACCAGTAATGTGAGCATTATTTGCTATGTAACCTGATATTGTTCCTGATCGTATATCTGCTCCTGTTGTACTGCTTCTTATGTAGAAGTCTATGTCTTCTCTTATTGTTGTTGTAATATCAACAATAAATCCATAGATAATCAAATCCTGTGGAAGATTAACTCGAACTGCAAATTTATTTGAATAGATTACATCAGAGGTTACATCATTATCGACATGATAAATCTTGAGATCTTTAAAATCGATACTTCCTGAGGAAACTGGATACCCAGTTGAAATAGTTGTACTTGTTAACGTTACATCTGTTCCTTCAACAATTGGATCATCTTCAGAACTCAAGAGATTTGTATAAGATGGAGAAATAAGATCGTTAATTTGGTTAGGTAGATCAGGATTTTGTGTTTTCTCACTTTCTTTTATTACTAATTGCATAGCTTCAGGTACATATTCTAACCCAATAGCATTTGCAAGATCAATTGATGTAAAGATTGACAAGGAGATGTAAAGTATAATTACTACTAGTGCTTTCTTTTTCATTTTACTGCCTCTGAGAATCTATTTCTCTTTCATTTATTATCTCGAGAAATTATGTTTTAAAAGGTCTAAATTGCTACAACAAAAATCTACTAACTCATTTTATGATTTTTGTAGAAGAATTTTAGTCGTTCAACCATTTTGTACGAATTCTTACATTCTATTGCCCTTGGAAATACATCCATGTATGAGATTCGATTATCTAAGATTATCCATGAGCCAATATCATTTTCAGATCTAATCATTCTTCCTAAACACTGTCTCATAGTTACAGCAGCTTGCAAATAATTCATGTAGTTTGTTGCTCTGACATCTCCCCAAAACTTACTATACTCTTTAATTATCTCTCTTAATGATCTAGATGGTGGTGGGAAAGGTAAGCCCGCAATAATAACCGCTGAGATCAAAGAGCGATCACCTTGAACGATTTCTATGCCTTCAGAAATCTTACCTCGAGCAGGAGCAACAACAATAGCTTTTTCTTCGCTTTTTTTGACTTCATTAATGAACTTAGTAATTGGTTGATTTGGGATTTCAACAAATTTTGTCTTGAGCAAGTTTGCGAAAACGGCAGTTAATTCATAATTTGGTGTAAAAACTAATGTATGACCTGGAATTACATCTACTAAATGCTTTATTGTTTTTCTATAATGTAAATACCTCTCTGTTGATCGACCATGGTACTTCATCGTTAGTTCAGGATCACTGGTTGTTAGAACGATTCTATTTTTCCCTAGTTTCTCTGATAAAACAATAATTTTGTTTGCATCTGGAACTCCGAGGAAATCACTAAAATGCTTTAGTGGTCTGAAAGTACCCGATAAGAGAATCATTTGTTTTGAAAGTTTTATTGAATTGAGAATATTTCGAGGATCTTTCAAGTAGAGCGTGAATTTCTTATCTGATGTTAAATAGCAACTATAATGATTCTCAAGGAATTCACTAACTTTTAACGTGAAGCTAATATCTCTATGGCCTTGCTCGAATCTATTTAGGAGATATTGTTTTCCACTATTCCTCAAGTCATCTAATGTTCCTTCATCTATGTCTAATTTATGTAAACCTTCTTTTCCTTGCAATCTTTGGAGCATTTCAAAAGCAGGATGGTGACCTATTTCATTTACTGCGCGATAAAGCGCTCTATAAGATAATTCCCCAAAATCTCCTTTTGCTAAATTATGTGCTTCATCAATTACTATAGTCGTATTTGCTAAATCAATATCCATATTTTCAAACAGAATTTCTCGCAATTTAGGATTTAATAAGAAGGGATATGTCGTGATGACTAAGTTAGCATTTTTCAACGCTGCTTTTATTGCTAAGTATGGACAACCAATGTTTTCTATTCTATTTTCAAGGAGCCAGAGAACTTCTGCTAACCCAACACCTTTCTTTATGAAATCACTTATTTGTGAAATAACAAAATTCGAAAGTGTTTTTCCAGCAGAATATTCTTCTTCTAACAGATGAAATGCTTTGTTATGGGAGCAGTTAAACAGCGGACAACCAATTTGCGTGAATTGTTTTCTGTTATTTTTTGTTACTAATGGACAAACATGACTTTTACCTACAAGTGGAACAAGTGAGTAAATTGATTGGTTTGTTTTTCTATTATAATCATTTATTAATCCTAATTCTCTAAACCAAGCATCCATTTGCCCTAGCATTTTTGTGAAAATCAATATCTTTTCGTTTTTTTCTTGGCTACTTAAGATTGCAGAAAGTACTGCAGCTGTTTTTCCACTGCCAGTTTCAGCATCAATTAAAAGAACATTATTAGTCGCCTTTTGAATTGCAGAAATTATGGCAAATTGCTCTCTTCGATAGTTGTGATATGGAAAAATATCATTAAGACGTTCCCAGAAATTTACAAATTCATTTCGACCTTGATTACTTTCTGAATTCAATGTTTATAGCAATCCTTGAAAAGATATACTTCTCAAAGACTTCTGCTAGAATTTTCTTTTAAAACAGCTAATAGTCATATCCATATTGCCCGGTTCTTATTGATTTGTTAATACTCTCATCATGTCTTTTGGATCGAAAGAGTCGAATAATAGCAGTAACTGGATAAAGTAAAATTAGCAAAATTGTTCCGAATGCAAAACCTATTGCTTTAATGATTCAATATTTTGAATTCAAAACATTATTCCCTCAAATAATAATAGCAATATTATTTGGTAAACATTATCAAATTGATTAGAAATATTGATCAAGAGATGCTTGTTTTTTGGCTTTCTTTTCTAAATCTTGATCATCTACTTGCTTTGTTTTTTTAACTTCTTTCTTTGCAGCAGCTTTTTTAGCTTTTCTTTCTTCAGCTTTTCGTTTTTTCTCTTCTTCCTTTCTACGTTTTTCTTCAGCTAATTTCTCTTCTTTCTTCTTTTCGTATTCAATTAAGATATCTGACCAATTATCACCTGTATCATCAAAACTTGAGAATCTTTGGTCACCCATTGATGTTTGCAGCTTCATTTTTTCCTTATCATAGGCTTTCATTACTTTCTTTATTTTCCTGATAGATTCTTGGTTTTCTATTAGTGATTTTAATTGATTCTCATCTAATTCTAACCAATAAGCCATTTGTGCTGCATCACCAATACCACTGTTGAGTATTTGCTTAACTACATGCATCGATTCTCCTCTAGCAGCTATTGTTGAAGTGTGAGTTTTCTCAGCGATATTTGATGCAATGGAATCTCTCAGAGCTCTTGTAAACATTGTTTGTGCATACATACCGATTTTTTGAGGAAAAATATATTGTTTAATATTCTTTCCTGGACGATCAACATCAACTGCTACTCCACCTGATACTAAATCAAAGAAATATGAAAGAAGATTCCAACTTTGTCTACGCATTATTCTTCCTAGAAATCGATCAGCTGAAGCAAGGGTCTCATAAACTTCAGCAAGCTGTTGGTCACTGGAATGAAGGTAAGCATTTTCGAATACCCATAAAAGTAGCTCATCATATTTGATTTTTAAGCCATCTACTGCTTTTTTACCTTCAATAAAATCCTGAGCATTAAATATATCTACTAATGCTTCTTGTATTCCCTTTGTTTTATCTCTATAAGGTTTTAATAACTCAATATCAGATATTTTTCCACTTCGAATTTGTAAAACCATGCCTTCTAAATCATTGATAGCACTTCTTAAATCACCATGAGCATTTTCTGCTATGAAGTTAAAATCCTCAGATGTAAGCTCTAATTTCTGATCTCTACTTATTTTCTTCAAAACTTTGAGAATATACTCTTGATGAATGGGGTGATAAGAAATCACTTTTGATTCTTTCCTAAGTGCTTTCAGTTTTTTGTGATAGGCATTATTTGCTGTACAGATGATAGGTACTGCGGCTTCCTTTATTACATCAACTAATGATTTTGCTCCTCCTCTATCTTCTCTCCCAGTTATACCATCAACTTCGTCTATTAACAGAATCCGTTTACCAGTTGTTCCTCCAGTTAAGGTCCCTTCTTTTGCTGAGCTGCCTGCTATTCTCAAAATTGCATCTTTATTACGTTTATCACTAGCATTCATTTCAACGAGTTCATAACCTCTTTCAGTAGCCAGTGCTATAACACTACTAGTTTTTCCTGTTCCAGCAGGTCCATGTAATAAGGCAACTTTCCGTTTTGCTTTTGGTGACCATGAATCAAACCAATCTCTCAAAGCTTCAATTGCATCTTCATTTCCTACTACTTGACCTAAATTTGTTGGACGATAAAGTTCTGTCCATGGTACATTTTTTTCTGTCAAAATGCAATTACCTCAACTGGTTAAGGAATAAATTACAAAGGATTATTTCATTAATCCTTTGTATCATTTTAAAAATAAAAGGTTCACTATTACCATTTCTAATTAAAAGAATAAGAAAAGAATCGGTTAAACTAGAGTCTTTGGGCAGTTTCGATTTGTAATCCTTCTGGTCCTAAATTGACAGGATAGAGTCTTGTATCATAAATTGCTTTTCTCATTTTTCTTACTCTGAAAGTTCTCTGGAGTTGATCTGATCTTTCTCTTAAGTAAAAATCGATAACCCCATCAGCGATATGACTGAACAAAACTTCAGTTTTGAGATCATGCATCCCTTTAACCATAAGAAGTAGATGTACTCCGCCAACCTTTCTAACAACACTTGTTATCAAATTCTCAACTAATTCTCGAACTTGATCAACATCGTAATCTAGTAAAAGATGTGATACTGTATCAATGATCGTAAATGGTTGCACAGATTTTGCTACGTTTTTAATAAATTTCGTTCTTAATAGATTCAATAAGCCTTTATCCCAAGCTATTACAGGGGAGGTATCATCTGGGGAAAATTTTGCCCCATATGCATCAATATATGACCATGAACCAATAGATTTGTAGGTGTCAATATTCCAGTTAAATGTCAGCATTTCCAAATCCACTTCTGAGGGAGGTTTATCAACTGAAACATAGAACACTTTTTTCCCTTCTTTTGCTTGATTATACAACATTTGTAAGGCGAATATTTCATAACTTGATCCTGGTTCACCTAACAACAATATGAGAGAACCATCTGGTATTCCACCACCAATTGTTACGTCAAATCCAGGTATTCCACTCGATTGAGTTTTTGGTTTAGTTGCTTCCTCAATAGGCGTTTTGGCTGGTATTCGTTGAAAATCCATTTTTTTGTTCTCCAAATAAGCAAGTATCTTTCTTGTTATTCTATACTAACTTATTTGAAAACCTTTGTTATATGGCAATTAGTAATCTTCTGCAGCTTTTGCTCGTACTAGCATGTGTTTTACCAGATAAAATGGTCCATACAGGACGTAAAAGATAGTTAGCGCTGCCATTAATGCAGCTGGATAAATGACATAAGTTAAAGGAGTAGCTACACAAGCTACAATGGTTACAGCAGCTAATCCTAAAAGAAAAACCTCTAAGAAATTCTTTGGTAACTTTGTAGTTGGATACCTTATTGTCACTATCATCATTGTTCCTGTCAATATCATTAGTATTAATCCAACAATGGGTGTCGCAATAGAAGTGGATTCTACTTGTTCTTCAATGAATAATTTAATTATAATATAACAAGCTGCTGCACAACCTGCACCTGGTGAGGGAATTCCTTTAAACCATTTTTTGCTGGATTCTTTTGTAAATCTTATCAATCTAAAGATTGTACAGAAACCAAAATACAATCCTACAATTATTGAAAAAATTGCTTGAATGAAGTGAGCAGTACTTACAGTATTTAATATTGGCAAACTTAAAGAAATCATAACTGCTGGTGCTAGACCAAATGATACTGTATCTGCTGCAGAATCAACAAATGTGCCAAAGAATCCTGGTTTCTTCTTTGCTAATCTTGCAGGTATGCCATCTGTAAAATCAAATATGATTGCAAGTAGAACAAGCCTTGCAGTCCATAATGCATATAGGTAATTTCTTGGATCTATTGATACTAGTATTATTGCTGTTACTCCACTTGCGAAGTTGAGCAAAGTTATTGTATTTGCAATAACTGTTAAGATAATTCTAAGATAGCGAGGTAGTTCTGGTGGTTCCCATTTCTTTTCTTCTTCTTTGTCAACCTCTTCTTGTTCTAATTCTTCATTATTCTGTTTACCTTTAGTTTCAGAGGGCATAATCATTCACTTTTTGAACTCGACAATAATCCCAAGTTGTTTTATTAATAACAAATTTAAATATTGTTTCTACCTCTAAAACAATAATTCATTAATTAAAAGGGATACTTTAGTTTTCTTTATTGATCTCAGCAATAACCCTAAGAGCTTCATCAACATGCTTCTTTGGATTAAATTGAGAAACAAAGATTTGTTGGATAATTCCTTTTCTATCAATGATATAAGTTACTCGTCCCGGAATTAATCCAAAGGTTGCCTTAACATCATAGAGCTTTCTTACTTTATTATCACTGTCACTTAGCAAAATGAAAGGTAGTTTGTATTTTGAGGAAAAATCAGTATGCGATTCTAATGAATCACCGCTAATACCTATAACTTCTGCATTAGCTTTTGTAAAAAGTTCATAACGATCTCTAAATGTGCAAGCTTCAGTTGTGCATCCATCAGTTTCATTTTTTGGATAAAAATAAACTACTAGTACCTTTTTACCAATATAATCTTCCAATTTGATTGTTTCGCCAGCTTTGTTTGGTAAAGAAAATAATGGTGCCTTGTCACCAATTGCTAATGATTTGCTTTTTGATTTCTTCTTGCTAATAGATTACATCTCCAATGAATCATTTATTCAACAAAAGAAATTTCAAACTCACAGAATTTATGACCAAGACCATGACATTTCGTTTCATTGACAATGCAATCTTTACTGGTCAAGATTTGTATTCGACCAGCAATATATCCAGCCATGAAGTCACAAAAAGTGGTACCTGAATCAATTGCTCCAGATGACATCGCACATTCGAAAATTCTTACTTTTAATACTCCATCTTCTTCGATAATTTTGACATCGGCTCGTTCTTTTGCTGCCTGCATCATCCCAAAATGAAAGAATTTATTCAGAACATGTAAAGATTGATCGAGTGTTAATGGCCAAGAATAATTTTCATCTTCTAAATATCGCTGGAGTATATCCCTTCCTGGACCAAAAATGCCTAACTGTCTTCCTGCTGCATATAGTAATGCACCAGAAAATGGATCAGCCATTTTAATATTCACAATTGCTTGCTGGAGCTTGGTAAAATGCACTTCATTACTGATATTTCCTCTGTTAAAAACATCTTTTGGACTAATGAAGGATTCATGTAACCTTCTTGAAATATCATGTAAGATTCCTTGGAAGTGCTGACTACGATCTTCTACTATATATTCTTCTTTACTTTCTCTTTGACTTCTACTTATCGGTTCATCTGAAACGTGTATTTCGAATTCACAGTACTCATGACCCAAACCGATGCATTTCGACTCATGAACAATACAATCTTTTCCAGTTAAGGCTTGAGTTATGCCTGCCATTTCACCAGCTGAAAAATGGCACAAAGGTTCGCCAACAAAAGGTGCACCACATGCACTTGCTAACCCAGTAATTCTTAAAATTGCTAAGTCATCTTTAATCTTAACTATTTTAGCAGAATCTGCTAGTTTCATTGGAATATTGATAGTTTCATTGTCTGAGAAGTATTTTACTAAGCCATTAATTACTTCCTCAAATCTTTCTTTAGCCCTAAACTCGGTTCCAATATTTGGATTTAAAGTAATCATAAGATAAGTACCAACACCATACAATCCAACATCCTTCCCTGCTTGATAAAGGAGTTGAGGAACAAGTTTGTCTAGCGCAACAAGTGAAACCATCATTTGTTGCATAACACCAACATGAATATAATCACCAATATTGGGTCTGATGAAATCCTCATTCAGTAATGAGTCAAAACTGTTTTTGCTTATTGTAAGAAGAGTTTCCTTTCTTGCATCAAATGACTCTTCTCTATCCATCATCGATCCAGTTACTTGCTGCCATAATAAGTCTCTGATGTCACTCTCAGTGACTAAACCTTGAAGAACAATTTCATCGTCAATCATAACAGTTGGCAACGTCCTCACATTGTACTTTTCAGCAATCTTTGGTTGTTGCTGCACATCTATCGTACTAATATGGCACATATCGGAATAGTAAGTACCTACATGTTTGTGGACAATTCGTTCAACATCAGGACATGCATAGCAATCCGGGGATGTGAAGACTAACATACGTATTGGAACGTTAATATTATCAGACATTTGTCTACTTCCAAAATGGTAATTGTATCTTATTATCTTAAATTATGTGTTGTGTTCTTTCTTTAAGTTTTTTGATAGACGATAAGATTCAACAAATAGTAATTGAAGTCAATATTAAAAGTAAATGCTGAATTATTAGTTTCCAACTAAAACTAAGACCTAAATTTTAATTCTATTAAATAAACAAACTATGAGGAACTTTAATCCTAAAGAATTTTCAATAAGAAAATTAAGGATTAAGCTCCTTCTGCAGTAACTTGTTCGAGTAATGCTATTGCATCCATTAATTCTCGTTGAAGATCTATTCCTAGCAAACCAGCTAAGGCTAATGAGCTCATCACAGTTTCTAAAAGTTCTTCCTTGATGTCTTCTTTTTGTTCAGCCATCATTGAATCTGAGATCATTTGTCCTGCGAACATGTTTAGCATTCTTTCACCAAGCATTCGCATTGGGTTTTGAACTCCAGGGGTTTCCAATTGTCTTACAGATAATCGAGAGTTAATCAGATCCAAGAGTTTGTCTTGGGTTTCTTGAATTGTTATCATTTTCTTAATCAACACCAGTTTTTTGTTTTGTTGATTGTATATACATTCAACTTGCTATTTAAAAGTATATACTATTGATGTAATATATAGATAGTACCTTAAAAATATAGATGAACCGAAATACTTATAGATGATTAATTATATAAGTTATTTAATCAGTATTAGCCTAGTTAGCCCCATAGAGGTATCTCCCTTTATTTCGAGTTCCACTGGAAATCAAGGGGAGGGGGTAAAGAGAAAATATTGATTTTGTAGCAGGTGAAAGTTTTGACAACGATTGTTGAAAAACCTCCGAGGTTTAGTAGTTCTATAAAGAAAATAATGGATAGTCGCGAGGAGTTCAGTAAACAAATTAAGAATAGCAAAGTTATCACTTATTCTTTGGAATATTTCGCTAATTGTTTCGCTGATGATCCAAAACATTTGAAGGCAATCCATGTTCGGTTATACAATTTTCATACGAACCACAGACCAGAAGTTAATAATTACGTGATTTCATGGGAAGATATTCCACAAGATGAAGAGGAAAAATGGAATGACTTTCAAAGCAAAGTTAACAACCAATTAATGGAATTTCTATCAGATCTTAAATTACAAACCAATGTAATAGAAGGATCACTATAGTTTTTAATTGGTCTTCCAATCATCTCAAGGAAATCATTTGGTTCTGTACAAGGTTCTAGGGAAAATGATGGAGTAGTCAATCAAAAGAAGGTTATTTCAAGAGAGTTAACTTAAAGTAATTTTTACATGAGAAGTTTGATTTAAACTAATCTAGCACAGAGATTAGATAAATTTGTTCGTCAAATCCTCCTCTATCCCTTTTCTTTTCAAGTCTCATTCTTTCAAAATCAGATAAGTCAATATTTTCTATTTTCAGGATAGTAAGAATTATTTCCATAATATCTGCAAGTTCTTCGATTTTCTTATTATTCAGATATTCATGTGATTCTTCAATCAGTTTGTCTGCTAAGAGAATTTTGAGTTCTTCATCTGATTCGATTTTCTTAGTTTTAGGTTTACGTCCATCAGCCAGAATTATAGATGGGATTTTATCTCGTACTAGTTTATTGTAATTTGTTTCTTGCAACGCATTCCCCAAGTTCTATACTATGTTCAAGCATTAAAATTTAATCAATCAATTATACAAAACTCTTTAAGAAAATAGCATTGGAAATATTAATAGTTCATGTTTGAAAGTTACATTTTGGAGAACATTATCAATGGGTGTAACAAAGCTTGGAGATTTAATTCCTGAACGTCAAGAAGTTTCGTTTGATTTCTTTCGCGATAAAGCAATTGCTTTTGACGGAAACAATATTCTCTATCAATTTTTGACTAGAATTAGACAATCCGATGGTAGTTTACTAACAGATGAAAAGGGCAATGTTACTAGTCACCTTTCCGGTTTACTTTACAGGGTAACCAAATCCATTGGGAGTGGCATTAAAGTAGTTTTCATTTTTGATGGAAAACCCCCTGAAGAAAAAGCCAAAGAGGTTTTTAGAAGAAAGCAAGTAAAGAAGGAAGCAGAAGTTGCTTATGAAGAAGCATTAGAAAGAGGGGATATGGAGTTAGCTCAAAAATACGCACAGCGAACTGCTCGGTTAACAACACCTATGTTGAAAGATGCAACACAGCTTCTGCAATTAATGGGTGTTCCTGTTATTCATGCACCAATGGAAGGGGAAGGACAAGCAGCTGTGATGGCAAAGAAGGGAGATGTATGGGCTAGTTGTTCTCAAGATTATGATAGCTTGCTTTTTGGAACACCAAAATTAGTTAGGAATTTGACAATCTCTGGAAAACGAAAATTACCACGCAAGAATGTCTACGTAGAGGTTAAACCTGAATTGATTGATCTTGAACGCTCATTAAAAGCTAATGATCTAACAGTTGAAAAGTTAATTGATATTGCAATTTTGTTGGGCACAGATTTTAATCCTAATGGAATTGGAGTCTCAGGCATAGGTCCAAAAACAGCTTTAAAATTAATACAAGAACATGAAACACTTGAAAATATCTTAAAGCTTCCAAAGATGGCAGAAGCAAAGATCGATTTTGATATTGAGTCAATTAGGAATATATTCTTGAAACCAGAAGTTATAAGTGATTATACTTTAAACTGGAAATCCCCAGATATTGATGGTATAGTTGACTTCTTATCAGGACAAAGAGGATTCTCTGAGACAAGGGTACGAAATGCTCTCGAGAAGACATTGAAGAAAGTCGCAGAAGAGAAAAAGCAACCTACATTGGATTCGTTTTTTGGTGGATCTTAAAAAGAAATACTTAGATAGTATTTGTTTTGAAACAAAATACTATCTTTTTTGCAAATTAGCAAATTCCTTCTGTACTGTCTAACGTAAAAACATCGAAGTCATTCATTTCTTTGATTATATAGTCATAACAAACTCGAAGGTCAATAGTTGCATCAGGAATCTCAACTTAGAACGCTGGATGTTTACCTGTAACTAATGAGATTGTTTTTGCAACGCTTAATAGAAGTCGAGTCTTGAAATCAAATTTCTTGCTTATTGCAGGTACGTTAGCAAAGCGAATATAGGGTGCATCAGCAAGTAACATAGATTCTCGTTCTTTTGAAATCATATCGATATTTTTGATCAATTCAGGTAACATACCCGAGATCGAGATACCTTGAACGGGGTATTTTACCTCTCCGTTTTTGATGTACCAACCGAATCCTGTGATTGAGAATCTGCCAGAGCTTTGATCAGACATATGTAAGCCCATGAGAGATCGAAGCATAAATCCTTCTCGAGTTTCAGCAATCATCTCATCTTTAGATGAATCCCCACCCAGAATTTCTACATTAGTAGAGCCAATGGATGGCGCAGATTTAATAGGATCTCCAAAACCCATCATACCTGAACGTGTGCTTTTTCCATTCGATTCCAATCCCAGCTTATTACCATAGTAAGTATCAAGCAAATAGGTTTTGAGAATACCTTTGTCGATTAAAACTGTCTCCTCTCGAGGTATACCTTCGTCATCATAAGATGAGCTAGAAATTTTATTCACATTTAATCCATTGTCAATTAGAGTTAATCCTTCGACAGCAACTTGATTGCCTACTTGATCGGAGTAAGGTGTTGCTCCAGAGGCAACATTATTACCTTGTAATTGGTTCATTAATAACCTAAACAAACCACCAAGAACTCCAATGGTAGCCTCAGGTTCAAGAATAATTGGAACTTCTTTCTCAAAGTTCATAGTTTTAGGAGCTGCTGCTCGTTGTATTTGAACAATAGCTTCTTGAGCAAGCTCTTCTGCTTTGAACATTGCCTTTGTATTTCCACCTTTGACGACGAAAGAATAGTTAGGAATTAATCCTTTTGTGGTTATAGCAGCAGCTATTCCACCTATAGCACCACTTTTAGTTGGGATATCAATACCGTTAGAATTAACTAAACGATTTTCCTGAACTACAAGAAACATTTGGCTTTGCAAGAAATGTAGGTTTTTGACATCATTTATCGTATCAATTAAATCAGCAGTATCATCAGCTAACATATCAGAAGTTAAAGATTCTAGTTGTTTATCAAATGGTATATCAATTGCTGGTTTCTTTGAGGGTAAAGGTAATGTCTTGAAATCAGGATCTTTTCCCTTTGATTTTGCATTTTGTAGTACTGCTTTAATGGTAGATTCAATTCGTTCCTTTGTAAGTGTTTTTGTAAAACCAAAACCTTGATTGTTTTTAGTAGTTACACGGAATGAAACTCCAGTTGAGATACCATTAGTTAAACTAGGTAATTTCTTTTCTACACTTAGTTCAATTTCTCTAGCATTACTACTAAATCCTTCCACTTGTTCAGCACCGATTTTCTTGGCGAATTTGAGTCCATAATCAAGTGCTTTATCTAATGAGTAGTATTCAACCATTTTTTAACCCCCAATAGTCATAACTTTTACAGCACACCAACCACCACCAGTGCCTGTAGGAGCACGTTGACCACTTTTTCCGCAAAATCCGGTATTCGCAGATGGGTCTGACATTTTGTTAGAGATTCCCATTAGTTTTCCCAATGTCTCGAGAGTATTACCTATTAGGGTTGTTGCTCTACGAACATCACTAATTTCTCCATTTTTTATCTCAAAAACTTCAGAAACTCCAAAATTAAATGTACCTCTTATGAGATCTACTTGTCCTCCACCACCTCGTTTTAGCAAAGCACCATTTTTAACAAGTTCCAATAGTTCATCTTCAGAAAAGTCCTTTCCTTTTGATGCTTCTAAGAAAGTATTTCGCATACGAACAATTGGTATACTCGAGAAATATTCAGCTCGACAATTTCCTGTTGGTTTGAGATTGAAATAAGTGGCGTTTGTTCTATCTGTAAGATAGGTTTTTAATGTTCCATCTTTTATGATTTCGGTTCGTTCAACAGGTACGCCTTCATCATCATAATGCATAAACCCAAAAGTTCTGGATTTGTAGCTAAGAACATACTCGAGTGTTCCGTCATCCACAAGATTAACAAAATTAGGAGCGAGTTTCTTGTTTAGTTTTCCTCTTAATACTCCTGCTGCTCTGAGAAAATCAGCTTCTGCGCTATGTCCTGCTGCTTCATGTGCAAACAGGAAATTTATTGATCCATCAAAAACAACAGGATATTTTCCTGGTTTGATTTTCTTAGCTTCTAAACCCTTTATAGTTCGAATCATTGTTTCCTCTGCTCTTTTCTTGATATCAACCATATCAAAGAGCTCAAAACCTCCTACATGACCAGCACGTCCTAAACCCTGATTTGTTTCTGTACCCTTTCGAGCTGTGGGCACCATATAGAAATTAGTATAAGGTCTTTCCTCATAAATCAGTGTTCCTTCTAAAGTTGCAAGTGTCTGTCTTCTCAATACATCAACATAAATTGTTCTTGTTGATTTGATTTTATTTTCCTCATCACGTAACATACTGTCTGCGTCTAAAACTAGTTTCATCTTCTCTTCAAAAGGTACATCTTGAGCAGGTTTTTTCTGTTTAATTACAACATTATCTTTGATTGTTTTTACGGGAGCGAGTTCGACATTATCCTTTGAGAGTTTTTTAGATGTTTTTTGTGCACTTAGTGCCATATTAAAAACTTCTTTGTAGTGCTCCTTGGATCCAAAGGCAAACCCAAAAGCCCCATCAATTAACAATCTTATTCCAATACCTGCTTCTGATCCGACAGAAGATGATTGTACTTTTCCATCGATTACTTCTATTGATGTGTATAGTGAATCTTCATCTCGGATATCAGCATAAGTAGTATTTTCTTTTGAAGCCATTTCAAAGATTTTTTGATATAGGCTTTCATCCAATTTTTTTCACCTGAAATAAATAGACTTTAGTTATAAATTAGATGAAAAATAGATATCGATAATATAAAAAGGAAATGAAGCATTTGTTAAAAGAATTTGTTTAAGGTTCAGGTGGTTTAATCGAACAAATCTTGCTCATCTGACCAGTTAATACTTTTACTTCATGCTTATCAGACATTACACCAGTTATTTCTTCTTTGAAAGAACCTCTCTTGTCTGTTTTTTTAGTGTATATTTGCTGATTTGTTTCAGGATCGAGTCCAAAAAACAATGAAATTTTTGGAGAAGCATCTAAACGTATTATTTCCAATTTTAGTTTAGCGACCTTTTTAAACTCTATTTGAGCCTTTTTTGATTTGTGTGTAATAATTATTTCTTGCCCCTTATCTCCGTCTGTAAAGATATTCCCATTCAATGAACCTATCAATTGCAAAACTTTGCTCTTCTTAGGATCAACAATTTCCAGAGTATTATTACCTGGATGACCAATAGCTGTGAACGTCAAAGCGCCAGTTTTGGAAAAAGTTTTGTCTTGTGGTGGGAATGCAGCAAATTTAACCTTTGCACTCTTAAAATCTTTAAATCCACTTATTGAAACCTTTAATCCAATCTCTTTTCTTGTTGGATCATATTTTTCTGTAACTTGGAATGATAATAAATATGTCAATTATTTTTACCCCTTACTTTTGTTAGCAATTGATAAACTAGTAAGACATTACACTCACTAAAATAAATAAATTGCCTAAATAGTTGATGAGTTTTTATACAGGAATTTTTACCTTAGTCTTCTATTGGTAAGCTATCAGCTATATTGTAATAATGGATTGCCAAATCATCTTCTTCTAACAGAGCATATAATGCACTTATCCTGATCCAAGCAATTTTATTTGTTGGGTCCTTTGATGCTGCTTCATGCCAGCATTTCAATGAACTTTCAAACTGTGCTTGATAGAATAAGGATTCAGCTAACCAACACCAATAGTTTGGATCTGAACTATTTTCCTCAATAATTGCATTGGAAAAAATTTCTGTTGCAGTTATAAAGTCTCGATTTTCTAAAGCAAATTTTCCTTTTTCGATTAAACTTTCCTTTAAGTCACATGCCATCTTAATTTGACCCTTTCTCTTCTAGGAGAACCGACTCCTAAGTTATTCTTAGTGATTTTCTTTAAAAAGCAATAACTCGAGATGGAGGTGACTGAAAGTATTCGAACTAGGTCACTAATATACTCTTAAGTGAAGAGTTAAAGGGGGTTACCCCATTAATCAGCTTCTATAAGAAATAATTTTCTTATCTTCGACCATAACCATAGGAATATCCAGGAGAATAGTAGTAGGATTCCTTCTTCTTGGATGTAAAGGCAATAATAGCAGTTGCTAATAAGAACAATGCTGTAATCGGTATTGGGAAGAATAAAACATTCGGATCAGATGAATAGAACTGATTCATTGCCAAATACCAGAATAAAGCTTGTAAACCATCTGCAATAAAGGCTAATAAGAAGAATATTCCTGAGATTTTTACTCTAAAGAATGCAACAATAATTCCTATTAGAAGAACTCCCATGCTGACATACCACAAGATCATCATTAGAGTTCCTGCGGGCATTCCTAAAACCAATTCGCTAGAAAATGCATCATTCCATGCACTTGGATTGAAGATATTTTCACCAGTACTTGTAAACTTAAAGAAGTTAAAACCTGGGTTATCAATATAGTCTCCAATTTTAGCATCATAGAATCTACCATGAAATACTAGTGAGAAATCCGGTTCAGAACCACTTGTGTCTGCTACGTAATAAAGGCTTACTGGAATTAATATGAGGGATAATGCTGCAAAGACTATAACTATTACTTTACCCAATTCACTCACCATAATAATTGGTTTAATCTAAAGATAATTGCGATGTTCGTATATTAAATCCTTTGTTTTCAGACCTTTTTTACAAATTTCCGATTTTAAATGTTTACTTTAAACTCATGGGACCCTATTATAGCTTGTTTAAAGCTCTTTTTCTGGATATTTTTTCGAACTAGGGATTCTTGTTGGGTGATACTTAGGCACTTATGAGTGCAACACCACTTATCAGGGGAAGGAATGGTGTGTTGCTATCAAGGTCTTTTCTTTTTGCTCTAGCTCTTTTTGGATCGTTTCGCTCTTCAGTTTGTCTACTTCTACAACTACTATAGTGAAATCGCAATTAGGACAGATTAAGACAGCAATTTCCTCTTTTTTAATATGATAAAGATGAATTTTGGGTTTACAAGTACCATCACATTCTAAGCAAATATCACCCCAGACATCGTGAATCAATTGTTCTTCATGTCCATGTATTTGTGCCATCATATACATCACTTCAAAAGATATATCGACAAAATTCCTTTTAAAGGATGGAAGAAGCGAAAGTAAAGCACAAAAAATGAATTATCTGTGGAAAAAAAAGAGTGACCTTTAGTTAAAAAGGCCTAAAGTTTCTTTGTTGAAGTACTTCTCTATTACCACAATAGTTAGGTCCAGGAATTTCTTTTATTTTCAGTGATTTTATCCAATCAGTTAGGTTCTTATCTTCATCAGGATCAAATCCTTTTACTTCAAAGATGAGAAGATTAAACTCCAAACCTGCTTTTTGCCATAATTCAAACATTGCTATTGTTCCAGGTCCAACATGTTCTTCCAATTGCTTTCTTGGATTTGCTACAAATTCATTAAGTTTCTTCAATACATCCTCTGTGAAGTCAAATTTAGATAAGAAGTAAATGTTATTTGACAAATCCTTTTCTGTCCATAATGCATCAAATTTAATTCCACCTACGTCTGAAATTAATTTCTCAACTTTGTCATAAACGATTTCTTCAGAATAAATTTGTAATTTGTCGATTTCCTTCCAATCTAAATTCATTGATTGAATCCATTGAAGATCTTCTATTTTTCTCCCGATTCTATCATGAATAGTTGAACGTTTGTTAAGTCTTATAGGCAAATCACCGCCAGTTGACAAATACTGGATAATTATATGACCCAAAGGTTCCCTATCGCCATATGATGCAGTTAGTTTTTCAATTTCAAATAAGCTTGTCCTGTAGGGTGTAACTTCAGACAAAATTCTTGTTATCTTTTCAAAATCTCCAGGTGATTTCTTATCATATAATCTCTTACCTTCAACCACTTTAGCTTCTTTTAGTTTGCTTACAGGACCAACATCTTTCATAAAACCTCTATTTACTATACTATCCAAGGTTGAAAGCCAATTCTTTCGTCCGTTAAAATCATGTTCAGATCTTTTAATTGTCAACAATTCTGAATTTAACGTATCACTAAATGCTTTAGCAATGAAATCTTCATTTGGGAAGAATCCAGGATCAAATGGTATAGTACAATCTAAAATAAGCAATCGACCTTCGAGAAGAACTTGCAGTACATTTTTACCAAGTTCAGATTGTTGTTCTTCAATAGTTAAACTCGAATGTATTTTCTCAGAAATATTTTGGATAAGTATTCTGCTTTCTTTTAAAAAGCGCTCATTTTCTCTTGTTGCTTCTAATAAGAAGAAGGGAGCTAAATTCTCTTTAGAATATAAAAGACTCCCAACCATTGCCCCTCTTTTTCTAAATGTCTTATAGATTCTGGAGATATAATTATCTATGACAACTTGTAATTCTTTAAATTGGTTATGTGGGAGCTCTTGAGCATTTCTTCGCCAATCAGCTAAACCAACTATTACTAGATACCATCTTCTTGGAATTTTTATCTTCAACATAGGAACTACTCCAAATAAAACAAATACTTTACCACATTTAACAAATATTAATTCAGCATATTAAATTTGTTTTGTGGAAGAAACATATCAAAACTTGTCATGTAAATAATACTATTGAAATTCCAGTTCCTCCAGCAACCAAGGAAAGTGCGATGAGGAAAATCCCCTTTACGATAGTCTTTTTACCTCCCTTATCATCCCAACCTGAAGCCCATTTTATTGCACCAACAATTGCTAGAACCACACCCAGAGCAAAACAAATTGCAACTAAAAAAGCAATTGCATTGCTGATTATAGTTGCAAAGTTATTTGGGAGTTCCTTCAGTTTGTCCAATAAACTGGCTTATATCTATGAGATTATCATTTTTAACATTCATCAGCAACATTAATTCACAATATTATTCTTAAAATTGAAAAATAAAAATACCACAAAAATCAATTTTCCTTACAAACTAAAATATTAAATGCTATTGTTGGTGATGATAGTCTATAATGAGCAAAGATAAGAATTTGGTCAATGATGAGGAAGAGGAAACTGAAATTGACCTGACAATCATACCAAGCATAAAAAACCTCTCACCAACCAAAATTGCTAATCAATTTTGGTGTGAAATGCAGCTCCATCTAAAATTACATTTAGGCATGGAACCAACAGAAGAAATGATAACTGGATCGGAAATTCATAGAAATTTGGAAGAAGAGCTTGGTCCTGTGGTTGAAGTTGTAGTAACAACATTTGAGGATAATTTAATCGCTTATATTTTGCAAATTTATACTAAATTACAAACTTTACTAAATAGAAATATCACTCGAGAACTACCAGTAATTGGCAAAATACAAGATATCCCATGCTTAGGAATTATAGATCAAATAGAAATTGAAGAAGCAGAATCTGATAATAAAAAGATGGTTATAACTGATTATAAGACACGTAAATCAAAGAGAGCTCCTTCTTATGAACAAAAAAGACGAAACCGAATTCAATTGCAAGTATATTGGCACATGATACGAGATTTGAGAGAGAAAAAATTTACAATTGAGATGTTCAAGGAATATTTCGAGGTCCCTGAAGAATTGGTTCCATCTGATGAATTGTTACAGCAATTGCCTGATGAACACAAAGAAATATTGGAGAAATCTAGTCCCCATCAGCTATTAGAGAAAGTTTTTTCGATTTTCAAGTGTTTACCTAGTCTTTCTAATGAGCTTAAAGCAATTTATATGCATCAGATTGATCAGCAAGTGGTGTTTGCAGACCGTACATATTTCCATGAAGAAAGTTTTGAAGTGGATATGGAATGGGCTGTTGGATATTGGAAAGGTGAACGAACCCCAAATGAATGTCCTCAGCAATGGATGTGCAAATTCTGTCAATTTACAGATAATTGCTCATACTTTCTGAAAAGATATCTAAATAAAAAAGAAACTAAAAATAAATGAGCAGAAATTCATTTGTATTCATTTATCTTGGGAGTATTTTTGACGTTTCTTCAAAGTTTTTATCAATTCAGTTTTGATAGATACTTGAAGTAATTCTGTATCGATTAGACCTACTACTATAAGTGAATCTTCTTTTTCTACAACTGCTAAACGATTGAGATTCATTTGATGCATAAGATCATCTGCTTCTGCTAGTGAGGCAGTTTTAGAAATAGTTGTAACAGGTTTTATCATGAAATCCTTTGCTTCAATATCTGGTGAAAGCATTCCTCCATCTTTCAAAATCACTCTTAAAACATCTCTTTCTGTAATGATGCCTACTACTTCACCAACACTTGTAACAAATACACACCCTTTATTTGATTGTAATAGAACTTTTGCAACTATAGCAATACTATCATTTTCATCAACCATTGCAGGAGGAACCATAACTACTTCTATTAGAGATTTTGTTGTCAGAGACATTGTAATTCACTTTCATCTTGGTATTTTGTTCATTAATAATCTTAATGGTACTTGATGTTAATTTCCTTATATCTTTTAAGCTTTAATTAGTAAAACATTTTTATCTATTTTCTACAATTTATCAATAATATAGTATGATCTTATGAAATATTGTGAGTATAGAGAGACAATGAAGAAAATAATCAAAAAAACATATTTGTTTGTTACTATGATTATACTTTTTCTAAATATTTCACAAGTTATGAGTGCAGATTATGAAAATATTTCAGTAGAAGAAGCGAAGAGTAGATTAGATAGCGACCCATCAATCTTTCTTTTAGATGTTAGATCATCTAAAGAGTTTGCAGATGATGGACATATAAATGGATCAGTAAACATTAACGTTTACTACCTTTATTCAAATGTACACAAACTCCCAGAAAATAACAAAACCGGAATCATAGTTTACTGTGATAATGGTGTCAGATCAAAAACTGGTGCTAACAAATTGGTTGATATAGGATACACGAATGTTTCTAATATGGTGGAAGGATTTAATGAGTGGGTGAAAAAAGGTTATCCATTCGTTTTTGGAACTGGAACAGAATTAACTACAAGTGAAGTAAATCTAGAAATCATTGGAGTTATAGCTATCATCACAATTACTTTTAGACTTTATCAAAATAAAAGAAAAACTAGAGATAGAAGAAATTAATCATTTTTCTTCTCATATTTGTTTGTTTTTAAATAAAAAAAGTAGATTCTTAATTGATAGTATCCAATTGAGTGAAAAATTCGTTGGAAATAAATTACATATGTAAATAACCCTTTGGAAAAGTCAGGTGAATAGCTAATATGGTTTTAACAGGGCGTAAGAGATTATCAAAAATAAAAATGAAAATTCAAAAAATGACTAATAACAATCTAATCTCAGAATGGCAAACAATTCGACACATTAACAGCTTTTGTTCTCCAACTGAAGTCACACAATGTCAAATGTGTAGTTTAACTAATTGTTTTGGTCATTTAACGTATGAAGAAATCATTACTAATGAGTTAATAGAGCGCGGATTATTTGATTTTGCTCTATCAAAAGAATTCTGTTGTAAAATACCAATATTATAGCAAAATCAAACTACTAAGATAAAATGAAGAAGTGGAGAATAATTGAATTGGTAGTTGATAACGAAGCAAAGGAAAATACTAATCAAATTCTAAAAGAAATATTGACTTGGAAAAGTATTACGAAATTAACTGACATACAAAAAAAGGCTTACCCATATCTCTTCTCAGATGATAATCTAATCATTGTTGCACCAAGCGGAGCTGGTAAAACACTCATTGCTGAGATGGTTGCTATTAGGGACATTATGAATGAATGGGATTCTGAATCCAATATATACATAAGTGGACATGAGAATAGGTTTGATAATCAACTGTCAAGCAAGAACTTTGAAAACGTTCCTGCAAAAACTATTTTCCTCGTACCCTTAAGAGCACTAGCTGAAGAAAAAGCAAGTAATTTTGCTAAAGACTACAGACATCTAAAAGTAAAAATCCACATGTCTATGTCTGAAATCGATTTTAACGAGGAAGAAATACGCAAGTGCAATATCCTGATTTCAACTTATGAGAGATTTCGTACAATACTTGGACGAATGCCTGATTTAGTTTATTATACAAAAAATGTGATTATTGATGAATTTCATTTATTAGGTGATAAAAAACGTGGTCCTATTCTCGAGACCATTTTGACTACAATAATTGACAAAGTTCGCTTAATTCTTCTTTCTGCTACAATTGCCAATCCAAAAGACATTGCAGATTGGCTAAGAGGGGTGTTACTAGTTAGTGAAGAGCGGCATATACCTCTTGAGTATAGTATATTAACTTCATTGGATCCCTATAAACAAATTAGCAAGAAAATTGATTATAACATAAAAAATGATTCACAATTATTGGTCTTTTGTGGGACAAGAAGTAAAGCAGAGGAATTTGCTGAAGATTTTTCACAGTTCATTTTTACAAGAGCAAAACAGAAAAAGGATTTTGATCCTGGAAAGGTTTTAGCTTTTTTGGAAAGCATATCGTTACCTAATGACACTTTGGGTAATAAGCAATTATATGAATTAATGCAAAAAGGAACCGCTTTTCACCATGCAGGATTAAGTAGGATAACAAAAAAAGTTGTAGAAGAGCTATTTCGTCAAAAGTTAGTCAAAGTACTGTTTTGTACAGAAACACTTGGTGCTGGCGTCAATCTACCAGCTAGAGAAGTAGTAATCGTAGATACAAAGAGATGGAATAATGAATGGCTTTCCAGAAACGTATTTCACCAGATTGCAGGAAGAGCTGGTAGACCTGATTATGATTTTTATGGAAATTGTAGCATTTTAGCAAATGATACTCAAGAAAAAGGAGCTATATTAAACCGTTTTTGGGAGAGTAATATAGAATCAAAAAATACATTCTCTTCTGAGATAAATGCAAAACCTCGCTTTGATGAAATAAGTAGCATGATATTGACCAAAGATGAGTTTGAAAAACTAATTTTAACATTAATTTACAGTAATAAACCTACACAAAAGGAGTTAATACAATTACTGAAAAGAACATTTCTTGATTTTAAAATGATGAAAATGTTAAAGAGAAATGTTGACAATGAAATTGATATTGACTACTTTAGTGAAGTTTACTTTAAAACCTTAGTTGAAACAGGTGAGGATTTTGAGAAGGAGAAACTATCAGCATTAGAGCTCTACTATCAGATAGACAACTTAGAAATCAGCAAAACAATTGAAGGGGAAATCAGTCAAGTCATTTATGTGAAAGAGAATGAATGCGAAAATAATGTATCACTTAAGCAGGATGAATTTACTTGTTCATGTACACATAATGACCTTTTTTGCAAACATAGACTTCTTGTCTTGAAACAACTGCCTAAAGTAAGAGTTAAAAGAATCATTGATAAAGAATTTTCATTTTTAAGTAAACTTCAAAAACATAATTATGTCATTGAAACTGCCAAAGGGAAAATGAATACAACCATTAAAGGCAGTATATGTGCAGAAATGGGCATTACACGTGAAAAATTTGAATATTTGAAAGATTGGCTCATGTTAGATCTTTTTGCTAAGAAACCAAGCTTGTCTCAATTGTTATTCGAATGTCAAAAAATAGCTCCGGTAGTAGAGGATTCCGATTATTTTATTGATATTTTAAGTTTCAAACGACCCATCTATGAGCATGTTATTCTGGGAAGAGATATGTTAAGTGTAATTAGGAAACATCAATTATATGAAGGGGATTTGCTGCGTATTGAAGTTAGTATTAAGTCAATAATTTCTGGTTTAGCACCTCTTGCAGAATATTTAGGTTTAACAGATATTAGTAAGAATTTTGAATCACTTGATAAAATTCTATCAGAGGTTTTAAGATTATCATTTTAGATTCAAAATGTCTTCTGGTTTTTTTCTAGGTTGGTGTTGTTGTTTTTTCTATACGTTTTACATGTAAATTCTTAAACCCAGATAAAATGATGAATGGAATAGATAATAACAAGAATATTCCCCCAATTATGAATCCAAACATGTAACCTCTTTGGAAAAACTGTGCAATTATACCCCCAATAAATACTCCAGGTATTTGAGCTAAGATTTTAGCTAGAAATAAAATACCAAGAAATTGACCTCTTTTCTCTTTAGGTGCAAGAATGTGCATTAAAGCTCCTCTAGAGATTATATCTGCAGTATTAGCAATAGCAAAAGGAATGATAAATATAATTCCTAGTATTAATGGATTAACTGTTCTAAAAATAGGTGTTAAAGCAATTAATGCTGTAGCAAATGCAAAAGCTATCCTTGAAATAATTAAAACAAAGCGAGTATCAGTTTTATCGATAATAGTTCCAAAAGGTAGCGTGAAAAGTAAAGAAATGCATGTCATAACTGCAAAGACAATTAGAACTTCTCCATTTTGTAATGATAAACCAAGACCTATTAATTCACCACTTATAGGATCATTTTCTTGAGTGAGAAAAATCAATAGAAAAGGCATATAGCAATTAATCCCAATATGCAATAGAAATTGGCTGATTAGAAACCTAAAGAATTTCTTTTCCATCTTTAAATTGGATAATTGAAAAGTTTCTCTTATAGCAAGATACCATTTCTTCGGTTGAATTAAAGTTTTTGGTTCTTGGAATAGAAATCCTACAAGTAGAAATCCAAGAGAGCATATTGCTCCAGTAAAGAAGAAGACATTGGAGGAAAGATTAAGGAGCATTATAGTAAATCCAGCTACTGTTCCGATTGATGTCCCCAAAGATGCAAATGCATTTGTTTTCCCAAGCTTTTGGCCATTAGATATATCTGGAATAAATGAATTATTGCAAACAAAAGCTGCTGTATTTAAAATGCTCATTACAACATTAAGCCCAATTATGAAAACAATTGATTGGTTCAAAGGTAACAAAAACAGAACTAAAGCAGAGGTAACACCTCCAGATAGAATAAACACTTTCCTTCTTCCAAAATCAGAGTTTAAATTATCACTTACTGCTCCAGCAATGACACTGGTAACTGCTCCTGTCAAGGAAACTAAACTAATCATTAAAGAAATAATTAAGGGAGAATAACTGGCTAGATCTGCTATGTAATCATTGAGAAATTGTCCTTGAATTGCGAAATATATAGACCAAATGAATGCTCCAAAAGCTATAAGCGCAATATTTCTGCTATTGTAGCTTGTCATTGAGAATCGCTTACCTGTCGTCTTATTTGTTTTCTTATATTCAAGCACGTTTGCAGATT
The DNA here is from genome assembly GCA_019058275.1 of Candidatus Heimdallarchaeota archaeon. Lineage (GTDB taxonomy): Archaea > Asgardarchaeota > Heimdallarchaeia > JABLTI01 > JABLTI01 > JABLTI01. The sequence goes on along the minus strand of JAHLVW010000094.1, from coordinate 29,214 downwards.
TAATACCAATCAAAACTAAGGGCTCCCGCTTTAAGCGGGAACTTTTGATTTTTTTCTCGCGGATTTTGGTTTTGTTTTTTGCTTTGTTTGAGCTTCTGCTTTTTGTTCATTTTCTTCAATAGTAACCAAATTTTCCTCTAAATCAAGAAGAGGATTATCAATAATAGTTTCGTCTATTGGTTCTTTAGCTTCTGTCTCTGGAGTTGCTTTTTTAGCTTTAGACTTTGATTTTGTTGATTTTACCTTTTCAGTTTGAAACTCAGTAGCTTCATTCAGGCCATCCATCAAAGGACTTTCTACTGCTTCAGGTTCTTGTTCTATCTGTATGTCTACTTCAATGTCTTTTTCAGTAGGATTCTCATCGTCAGCAATTCCCCATTTTGTTATAAAATACTCTGTTTGCTCATTTGGCAACCAAGCGCAATCATCTATTTTAGCTCTTCTTTGATTACCTTTCAACTTCTTCATGAATATTCGGATATCAGAAGCATGCGCAACAACATGTCCTCCAGTTGCGATTACTGGAATGAATTTTCCAGAAGGTCCAATGTTAGCCATAACTTGATTTGTGAAGATAACTGTTGTATTGAAAGCTATTGCTATTCTCTTTAACAAACCAATTAATCGACCCAATTTCTTTTGACGGACAGCCAGTAAATTGAGCTGATGAAATTCAGTTCTAAATGGAGCCATAAGTGAATCTATAACAATAAGACCAGGATCTAAAGCTTGAACGTATCCGGGTAAGCGATCTATTGCTTGATTTAGATATCTTAATTGCTCTGCTTGAACAACAAATAAATTGCTCAATAAATTGTCTGAATCAATTTTGAAGCGATTACCAATTTCTTGAATATGCTGTGCTTGAAATGAATTCTCGGTATCAATGTAAATAACAGGTCGTCCAAGACCTCCTTGCTCTTCAGGCAATTGAGCAGTAACGGAACAAGTCAAACATGTTTGTGTTTTACCAGTACGATATTCACCGTTTATCTCAATAATTGCGCTTGTTGGCATTCCTCCTCCTAAAAGCTCATCCAGATTGGCTGAACCAGTTGTAAAAAATTTCCTTTTTTGAAGAAGACGTTGTGATTGATCGGCAGCTTTTTGAAATAAAGGACCTCTAAAATTATCATCCGCAGCTCTTACTAAAGCAACAGCAGTTTTCTCACTAACATTAGGTATAGCAGCAATCTCTGATTCAGTTAGAACGCTAAGCACCCTAGCGTCAAAAATTCCAAAGTCCTTTAAAGCCTTTAATGCTACTTTAGGTATACCATACTTCTTACTGTTTTTATCAAGAAAATTCTCAATTGCGGTATCTTGATTCTTTTTAATAGCCATAATTTTTCACACTCTTGTAATATCTCGAAATAACTCACAGTGTTTTTTCTTTAAAAATATACAAAAAGCAATTTCATTTGTAAACAAATATTACATATAAAGCGAAAGTTTATTTGTAGTTTAAAATCGAATAAACCAAAGGAATTTCTTAGAGCATAAAGGTGATGAAAATTGGAAGAGAACCACGAAACAATTGATGAAACTGAAGTCATTCTGGAAGAAGCTGAAGAGGAATTAGAAGAGCAAGAAGAAATAGAAGAAGTCCAAATGGATGATACACCTTGGATTTTTTTTGATTATTCAGGAACTTTAGTTGATACAGTTGATGCTTTATCTAGAACTTACACTAAATTTCTTAGCAGAAATTTTCCCCCTGATCAAGTGAAAAGCTTGTATAAAGATTTTCCAAAGATGAGCAAAGTAGCTTTACTGAGGAAGTATAAATTTAATCCATTCAAGTATCTTATAGTTGGAAAAAACAAATTAGAAGAAATTCGCAAAGAAGAATTCTGGGAAGGAGTACGAGCATTTCCAGGAATTCCAGAAGTACTAATGCGTTTACAAAAAATCGTTAATGCAAAATTAGCAATCGTTACTCATGAAACTGAATTACTTGATCCAGAAGAACGGGTTAAAATTTTTCAAAGATTTGGCATTCCCATACAATTCAATGAAGTGATAGCTGATTCTTCAAATAAAGAAGAGAATTTTGATTTATTAGTTCAAAATAAGGGAATTGCTTATGGTATTATCATTGGTGACAATCAATTCGATATAGATTTAGGTAAAAAACATAATTTCTATACAATTGGTGTTACATGGGGTTTTTCAACTAGAGATGAATTTACAGCTGATTATATTATTGATGATCCTCAAGAGATATTGCAAGTTGTTATGAGTTTAATGCATCAAATAGAACAGAAGAAATTACATGGTGATCCTATTTAATCAAAATTGTTGGTGAGTTAGATGGATATCGATAAAGTAAGAGAAGATTTGAAAAAGAGGGACAAGAAAATACGTGAGAAAGCTGTTGATCAGCTTGCATTAGCTCCCAATCTAGATATTGTTGTAGATTTAATTCATGTTCTTGAGAATGATAAAGAAGGTAGTGTACGAAGGAGAGCAGCATTAGCACTTGGTAGAATTGGTGATGAGGAATGTGCTGATGCATTAGTAAGAGCAATTGACACAGACAAAGATGAAGAAACAAGAAGAAACGCAGCTATAGCTCTAGGTAATTTTGGTGATGAACGTGCGATTTTACCTTTATATGAGTTTTACCAATCTCCAAGAAAAAATACTTTTAATGACAATTTGGATCGAGCGAGAGTGAATAAAGCTTTAACAGAATTGTCCCAGAAAAAAGCACAATGTTCTATAGAAGAACTAGTAGAATGGTGTAAAACGAGAATTAAGAATGAATAAAATTAGATGAAATATTAATTAAGGAATTTTAGCTGACTTTCCACCAAAAACCTCAAAGTCATTCAGAACTCTTAAGACTTCATCAAAATTCTCATCAGAAATTATATTAATATATGAATTAATTTTTACTTTTGAAACTACTAGACCTACTATCAAGATAATTATTGGAATAATAAAAACAAAAATAAGATACCACCAAATTACAAACCATTCCAAAATTTCTATCTTTTGAATGAATCCATAGATTCCTCCAGCTGTTATTATCATTAATTCTACAATGACTGTAATGTTCAACGCAAATTGCCATTTCTTGTTTGTCTTTAGATATTTCCGTAATATATTTGAATCAAATTCGGTTTCAACTTTTGCAGGTATCGTAGCTTTTACACCAAAAATCTTACGAGTATAAATTAGAAGATACTTAATATCTTCTAGTGTCATATTTGCTATTCCATTTCTCTTTTTTGCTTTTTTAATAAACCAGTGCTTAATCTTACTCCAAGATGAAATTACAGTGTGCAATAGCAGAAAGTAAAAAACAATCACAAAATTAGATGCTAAGAATAATAAACCAAATTGGACTTCACGTAATCCAAAAAGCACAATTGCCCAAACAAAGAAATAGACTATAGGTATTAATTCTAAAGAAAAAACTCTAGTGTTCCATCCAGTTAAAAAACCTAAAATGTATAGGATACGGTGAGAGACAAACTTGTCTAGCTCACTCTCACCGCTTAAGATGATCGATTTAAGTGATTCCCTTACTACTTTTGTAGAAACGGGTGTTTTAGCTGATTTAGACTGTTTATCGTTCAGTTCATTTATGCCCCCTCGACTTGGCAATATTCTATAATGAAGTCGAGGACTTTTTGTTTTTCTTTCTCATTCAATTCTTTAATCATATCCAAAATTTCACGGAATGATAATGACATTAAATTACCAAATACTCCACGTCTATCAATTTCACCTTGCAGTTCCTTTGGTAATGCCTCTTCCTTCACTTTACCAATCTCTTCTTCACCTATTAGATTGGCTTTCAGGATATAAAATTTGGATGGGCCAAAAGGCGCTTCAATATGATCAACTATTCCATATTTAACCAAAGTCTTCATAATTTTCGAAATAAATTGTGGAGTTTTGTTTGTTAATTTCGCTAGTTGAGCACCTGTTCTAGGATTGTCACAGATAAGCTCTACCATCTCCTTTTGAGCTATAGTAAGTACTTTAATGGATTGTAAGCCCACCATAGCAATAGTATTTTCATCTATTCTAAGCAAATCAGTTGTGGACTTCTTCCTAGCTTCAGTTATGCTTTTTAGAAAATTATTTATTTCATTTTGGAAAGATTGCAATTGACTTTACTCCTAGCGTAAGTAAGTGGATACTACTAAACTAACGAGGTTGATATTATTTATAAATTTTCGCACTATTGTTAGTAGAAGATGTTTATACTGATTTTAAGGAAAAATTAGACTTTTATTGATACTTAGGACGCTTTGAATATACTACAGAGATAGTAATGATAAGTCCAGAAATGAAACCAACAATGACTACTTGGTTTATTGGACCATCAAGGATTGATTGTAAAAAGGGCAAGATTCTTAGTATTAGAGCTATAATTCGTTGTGGAGTTTCTGAAGCAAAAGCGCTTGTTACTGGGGAAACCTCGCTTCTATAAACATATGGAATGGAATTACCAAATATACCAGTGGTATCTTGTAATTCTACGTTCTGATCTGCAAAACTCTCTGTAAAGAATGTTCTGGCGATAGCATCTTGGCGTTCACAAATAGCAGTAAGTTGGTATTGTTCATCTTCTTGATAATCTAGGGCAAATAGTTCTAGTGATTTAAACATAGGTTCAACATATTTCATATCATTTGTTATTAGGTATATATCCTTAAGTTGTGTCAAATAATCCCATTGGTATAACTTTGATCTGCCAATATCAGTGTAACTATTATAAGAATAAATCCAGCTTGGCACTTCTCCATGAATGAAATTATCACTTAATGAATTAATTGTAACTTTGACTGGTTTTGCAATGAAGATTTCTCCTCCATATAAAGGAAGCAAATTAGTTCCTACAATAGCTTGTTTAGGAATGCCCATCGTAGCATCTTCGATTTTTTCAAGAAGCGAATCACCGACTGAAACCAATGATTGGTCTACTCGTTCTTTCAGGAGAGTTAATCGTTCATTGTTCTCAACCCCATATCTTTCTAAAGTATTACTGGCTTCAAGTAAAAAGTGCAAAACTGTCATTGTTCCAGTAAAAGTATTTAGTCCATCTGGTAAATTGTCAGACATAATAATTTCTGCATCGTTAATTAGTGATTCAGCTAAAATATCTTGATTTAATGAAGTTCCAAAATAAGGACTAAATGCAAAACTACTATCCTCTCTTTGTGAGTTGAGAATTTCCTCAATTATATTATGCGCTGCATGTTCTGCGATCTGAATAGTATTATCATCAACAAATGCATTTGATAGTAAATGATATACATCTATTAATCCCCTGATGTCACCTGCTCCTTGATAAGATCTTAATTTTGTTATACCCATTGGTAAATTATACCGATAGTGATGATAATCCATTTCTGAATCTTGACTGTCAATAAAATATTTAGACCAATAGTAGGAATATCCTGAGAATTTTTGTTCTAAAGGTGTGTAACAAAACTCTGATCCAGGTTCTATCACATAAACGATTTCATTTTCAACAATTTCTATGTGTTCAGCGTAATTTGTAGTTATAGTTTCAATATAGCTAACCAGTACTGGATCTGTTATTTGTTCATATGGATAATCCTCATAATTCCAAGCATATGATGTGTCAATAGATGCTTTCATAATGTATGAAATATATAAATTGGCAAGCTGTGGTGAAGTATAAAGATAATTTTGGAAATCTACACTTTCAACATCATATAAATCTGCAGCAATAAAGGTCTCATTAGTAGCCATTTTCCCAAAATCCTTCCAACCAACCCATTTTGTAGATATAGAATATATCTTTGATTTACCTAATCCTGCGACAGCAAATTTTGGATCTGAAAGAGCATATTGATTTATTGCATTCCACCAATTGCTAACAATTTCAGTTAGGAGAGAAATTCGTAACTTTTCATATGGAGAAAAATAGGGCATAAAATCAACTGCTTTCAATATTTTTGAGCCTAAAACCAAAGTGTCAGTCAATAAAGAAATCTTTTCATTGAGATAATTTTGATATTTGGGTCTGATAAGATAATTCCAGAATTCACCAAATCCATCATCATTAACGGAAAGCAAATTCAAGATTGAAATAAGCTGGTCATTAGTAGCAATATTAGTGAATAACCAGCTAATTATTTGCTCAGTCATAAAAATCCATTCACGATTAAAGAGGTATTCTTCTTGTTGGTCACCAACAAACTCTAGTGCAATATTGACATTTTGTTTTAGTAAAAAGTATTGTAATAAAATGTCTTGAGCTAAACAATCCATCCATATTTCTACATCTAGATTTTCCAATCCCTCGTCACTATTAGTAAGATCGCTAAAATCTCCATAACGTGATATATTAGATGGATTTTGAATATTCCACAAGAAGATGCCTTCTTTCTCATTAAATAGTGATGTTAATGATGAGGTAGCTGATTTTATTCTAGTAATTAATTCCTCATCAGAAACTTCTTCGAATGAATAAGTGATTGAATGACTGTTATATATGGAGGTACCTAGAACCTGAGTTACAAAAATAACTGCTATAAGAACAAAATTACCAACCATTCTTCTCCTAGATATGATTAGTTTCGACATTAGCTGTTCAAGTACCTCCTAACGACTAGTCAACATATCAACTAGTTTATCAGATCTGATTCTATAGTACGTACGTTAATTGAATTATAATAGATACACTAGTTAATAATTGCTTTGTCTATTTTTTTTAACATTTAAAAATAGTTTAAAGGTAAAAGAAAACAAAAAAAATACTTAATTCAACAAATAAAAAAAAACAAAGAGGTATCCAAGTTTTAGAAAAAACCGGATACTAATGCCTTAGTGTTATTTCTTCACAGAAACTAGTGGATTACTATCTCGACCTTCACCATGAATTTCCACTAATCCAGCTCGTTCCAATTCCTCGAGCCATTTCTTTGCTTGAGCAGGGGAAACTCCGGCTTTCATAGAAACTTGATTTAAGCGCATCTCACCAAATTCTTGAAGATCTTTGAGTATAATGAATCGTGGTTCATTTTCGGCAATTTTTTGAAATGCTCGCATTTCTTCCTCAAGTTTCTTGTATTCTTTTTGAAGATCTTCTATCTTTTTCTTAGCAATGCTTAGGTCTTCTACAGATCCCTCTAGACGAGTTATCTCGAGTTCTTTTTGTGATAAACGATGTTCTAAGTCTTTAACTGCTTCTTTGCTTTCAGCTGATTTGAGCGCTTTAATTTCCTCATTAACCTTATTTAGCTCATCATTAAGCTTTCCAATTTTTTCCTCTCGAGTGGCAATTTCGCCTTCAAGATCTTTCTTATTATTATTTGCAGATTCAAGTTGTGAATCTTTCTCGGTCAATTTACTTTCAAGTTCAGAAATTTTTTGCTTAAGTTCAGCTGGGTTAACTGCTTCTTTCATTTCTACTTCGGGTGTTTTTGGTGGTTCATCTTCAGACATTTATCAGAGACCTCCATATTAGTCTTCAATTGGACTATTTAAGGATAAAACAATTGAGAATAAGTTTTACAATTGTCTAGTAATAATACTTGAAAATCAATTTAAAATTATTTGGATATCGCCACAACTGCTTCGATTTTAACAAAGTAGCATTTTGTCGATTTTTTCTCATTAAAATTTCAAGCGATTTATTTAGCCAGAAAATGAGCTAATTACATTATCAATGACATAATCAATCATATCTAAGTTTGCTGATTCATGAGAGAGAGTACTACCTAAACCTATTGTGAGGGTTTCTCCAAGCTCTTCAAGCAAATCATAGATAGCACTTTTCTCTGTATAACTGCTACGAGCGATTAGATGCCAATTATTCTCAGGATTGGTATACATAACAATGATTGACATTTGATTTTTACTTTGGATAGTGTAGACATTATCTTTGTATATCGATGAGAACATTTGATTTAAAGCAACCATTAAACCCGCAAAAAGAACATCTGCATCCCATTTATCTTGATGACCTCTGTTAGGAGACCAAAGTAATTCTCCTGAATCTAATACCAATACTGTTGAATCAAGAATAACATTAGGGTCAAAACTATTAGCTCCTAGGCTCATTTTCAACAACCATCCTCTTCTAATCTTATCAGATTCAAGGTTATTTAGGTTTTTAACTCTTTTTTTACCTTTTCGTTAAAATGAACGAACAAATATAAACTTAATTTTTGTCTTAAAATAAATAGAAAATGGGAAATATAATTTCCCGTAATGGATTCTAAAAGTGAGGTAAGATATCTATTGGATTGTTTAGTGCTCCGGAGATCAATTCTACAAGGAATGCTATCAAGAAAATTATCAATAAAGATATAATCGTTATCCAAATTGACCATTGCCAATACTTGTCTGCAGAATCCCCTCTATAGGGTATTACTTGGGGGGTTGTTAGAAGATATCTTATAACAACAATGAACCCTATTGTTAGAAATACATAGAACATAGGTGCAAAATTATACCCAAGATTTGCCACTGCATTGATTGCCATTGCAATGGCTGTAACGCCCACTGCCAGAATAATCGCTACCAGCAAAAGCCTCATGAAATAGCTGCCATCTAGCTTCTTACGTCCTGTTATAAATCGCATGCTCAGATAAAGAGCTAATGTAACTACTAAAATTTCGATTACTAAGATTAATGCCCAGAACCATTGATCGAAGGCCAAGTTAATCACCGATAGGAAAAAGACGTTATTGCTTTTGTATTTTATGCTGTAGAACAATTAATGATTAGCAACAGCTAATTTGTAGCTTTATAATGTAAAAGTGGTAGTGATAGAGAGAAGGTTCTAAGAGGAGCAAAATTTATCGTTGTACGCTGAGAAAGAGAAGACATTTGAAACACTAGTTAAGTCTACTCTCTCGAGAAGATTACTCAAGTTATTTTTTGCTACAAGCCTGTTTAATTTTGGCTATAATTTTGTTACCACTTTGGAATACGTAAACTTCAGACAAATAATGGGAATTATTGGTTTTACAAGTGCAACAAAAATATCCATTTTGCTAGGAATTTCTTTGATAGCACTTTGTTTTGGAGCGCTTATTGGTGGTTATATTAGTGATAAGATTAAAACAAGATATGGTCAAAGAGCTCCATTGATTTTTATTGGTACACTACTCGCATCTTCTTTTTTCCTAATAATACCGCTAATGACTCAATATACAAAGAAACTTCAAGTGATTTATCCTTTATTATTAGGAATCTTTGTTTTACTTCATCTTAGTTTAGGAGCTGCTTATTCACCATGGCTGGCTTTAGTTGCAGATCTTTTCAAAAAAGAAGAAAGAACAGCAGCAGGTATTTCAATTAATATCTTCAGTGCAATTGGTGCTGCAATTGCAGCAATTTTATTTTCAAAATTGATAGATATTGGACAATCATGGATAATTTGGATAATAACTGGTTTAGTATTGCTAATATCAGGAGTTTTTACTACTATCTTGATTCCAAAGGAAAATTATTATTTTGAAGTAACAGAAGTTGAAAACTCACAATTAAGAAATGTTCTAGGATTAATTTGGAATTATGGTGGAGTGGTTTGGGTTCTACTTTTAATTGTAAATCTATTATGGGCTTTTAGTTCTCATTTAATTGAAACTGGAGTAGTGGATTCTTTAATTGAAAGATTTATTGTTAGCGATACTAAAGCATCTTTTTCAAGTAATATTTTGATGGGAGTCTATATTGTCATTTTATTGTTCCCAGCATTATGGTTAATCAATAAAATCGGCAAAATAAGAGCTAGTATTCTAACTAGTTTACTTTATTCCGTTTTTTGCATACTACTATCTACAATGCAAAATTTCAATGCCATTTTTTACATTGTCTTTATTGGAGGTGCATGTAATATTCTCCTAAGTACACTTCAGATTGCGTTACCAGCTGATATTGTTCCGAAAAATCGAGTAGCTAGTTTTATGGGGATGTTCTTTGTTTTTGGTACAGCAGTTAAACCTCTAGCAACTTTTATACAAGGGTTGCTGTTGGAAAATAAAGAAGTAAACACAAGCTTATCCAATTTTGGTGGATATCCTTGGGTGTTTCTAATTGCAGCAATAGTTTGTATATCAACAATCATTTTGTTACTAGGCATATTGCAAATTGAGAAAAACTCACAATCAACACTTGATGAAAAAATAAAAGAGAAATAGAAAAGAGGTAGAATAATACCTCTCTAATGGTCTTACTTTGTAGTTACATGATGACACTCTACAAAGTGAGTTGGTGAGATTTGAATTCTTGGTGGCTCTTCTTGTGTACAAATGGATGTAGCAATTGGACACCGAGGATGGAAGTTACACCCTGGAGGAGGTGCTACTGGTGAGGGGGGATCACCTTCAAGGAAAATTCTTTCAGGTTTAACTGTAGGATCTGGAATTGGAATCGCAGAAATTAAAGCACGAGTATATGGATGTCTCATGTCTTCAAATATCTCTTCTACTGTTCCTACCTCGACAAGTCTTCCAAGATACATTACACCAACAGTATCAGAAATCATTCTGATTACTGATAAGTCGTGAGCAATGAAAATGTAAGCCAAGTTGAATTCTCTTTGTAAGTCTCTTAACAGCATTAATACCGCAGCTCTTACAGATACGTCAAGAGCAGAGACTGGTTCGTCAAGAATAACAAACCTTGGATTTAACGCTAAAGCTCTAGCAATTCCTACACGTTGCTTCTGACCGCCTGAGAATTCATGTGGAAATCGGAATGCATGATGAATCATCAAACCTACTTTTTCCATCAATTCAATAGTTCTAATTTTCAGCTCGTCCCCTGAAGCTACGTTGTGAATGATTAAAGGTTCTGAGATAATATCAAAAGCGGTCATTCTAGGATTCAATGAAGCTGAGGGATCTTGAAAGACAATTTGCATTTGTCTTCTCATATCTCGAAGTTCTTTCTTCTCAAGACCAGTTAAATCAACCATTTCATCTTCTTCATTTCTAAAGAAAATATTCCCTGATGTTGGTTTCAAAAGAAGTAGGATAGCTCTTGCTGCTGTGGATTTTCCACAACCGGATTCACCTACAATACCAACAGTTTCACCTTTTCTTACATCAAAAGAAATGCCATCAACTGCCTTTAAGAAGATTGGAGTTCTATTAAAAATTAATCCTCCACCTGCTACAAGAAAATGCTTTTTCAAGTTTCGAACTGCAACTAATAAATCAGGATCGTCAGAGATCTCATAGACTTCAGATTCTTCTTCAATCTTTGGAGGTCTAAAAAGACTTACTCTTTGTTTTACACGGTCCCAGAATGAAAATTCACTCATTTTAATCACTCTTTCAAATACTGAACTATATTATGTTTTTTAATTCTTTATTAAGTTTAACATGTGACACTATTATTGGGTTATCTGTCTACAGATATTGTTAAACAAGAAAGGTTCACAAAAATAGTTTATAACAATTCCGTTGATTGTGTTTTTTCCTTTTTATTAGATATTTTGAAGGTTTTTAACTGCAATTCATAAATTATATAATCATAAAGATACTATTCAATTATGTGGAAGAAGAAAATCTATTCCAAAGAAGAACTATAGTTGTTTATCAATGTTTAAATCTTAGTTTGTGTTAATTTGTTATAGAGGAGAAATCGAATACTTTGTCGCGAAATACCATTAACGATATGGCGTTAGCCCGAGAAACGCAATTAATGTTTACCTATACAGTAGGATTTAGTCCTATAGGTAATGAGCTAAATAGGTGGAAAGGAGAAATACTCGTAAAAACACCTCAGGGAGAAAGAAAGATTCCAGTTGAAGTGTTCATACCATTAAAGTATCCACAGTACCCACCTAAAGTAATTGTCTTGGAAAAAAACATTCAACATCCAAATATTGAGCGTAATGGAAATGTATTGCTAAATATTACCCATGAATGGAAACCAGATGTACATGTTTACCAAGTTGTTCATGCATTGCAAAAATTGTTTGAAAAAGTTCCGCCAAAATTCCCAGGAACTGGAAAAACACCCAAACAAAAAGCAATCGTTCAAGCAAAGGAAATGGACGTCACAAAGAATCAACAACAAGTCGAGGATGTTAATCAAACAATAACAGCTCTTCAAGAAAAAATAAGAGAAAGAGATGAAGAGTTGAGAAAATTAAGAGCAGAGTTAGTAACAGGTTCCAATGAAAAAATATCAAGAATAGATAATCTAGATATGGTTCTTCCAAAGGACAAAGAAAGAAGCAGTAAATTGATGTTACAAGCTAAGAACGTTGCGTTAGCAGATCTTCTCTCAACACTCGATGAGAAATTCAAAGATGGTGAAATTAGCCCAGTAGATTTTGCTAAATTATACAGAAAATATACTAAGGAATTGTATGTTGTTCATAAAGAATTAGAATTATGATAAATTAGAGGTAAAAAAAATGTCATATTCGTCAAAAAACAAATCCCAACTTGAATTAGAGGCTGAATTATTCTCTTGTATTGCTACAATTGATAATCTAAGTCATAGTTTTACTGATGGGATATTAGATCCCGGAATGTATCGAAGACAATTAAGAGCTTTGATTAGAGATGCTTTCAAGGCACGTTTTCAATTACAGAAAAAGGGTTTTGATCTTGATAGCTTTCTAAACCGGGAAAAAGTAGTTGAAAAATATCCATATGGTGCAGAGAAACTGCGTTTTGCTGAAGGAGTAGCACCAATACCAATTGATGAATCTGTCGAAACCGTAGCAATGCCATTCAGTCAAATGAAAAATCTTCCAGCTAAGAGTGCAGATTTTGTTGCAGGTGCTATAGAGCTTATTGATTTGTTAAGATTAGGTTCAATTGCACGCGTAGAACTAATAGTACCAAATCTTGATGAAATGGAAGATATATTAGCTGATTATCCAGGCTATGGCAGTGATTCAGAAACAGTCAAGGAAATTATCAATTGGAAAGAAATGTTAGCTGTCAAACCTCCTGATGAAGTTTTAGAAGAAGGTTTAATCAAGCGATTGGAATTTGAAGCTGTGAGATGGTTAAACAGCTTTAGAAGATCGTTAAGAAATCAATAGGTGTAATTGGAATATTTCTACTAAAAGTGTTTGACTTCATCCAAAAAAAGATTAGAGGCAAGAGTAATGCGAGGAAATCCAGTAGCTTATCGAAATCTGTTTAGGCATCTACGAGAGATTCTAAACTATATTGAGATTGCACTGGATACTGATTTTATTTTAGAAGAGCTAGATGCGGCATTATACGAATGTGAAAGTACGTTTGGTAAAAGGCACCAATTTGCTGTTCAAATAAGAAATCAAATGAAGTATCTATATAATAAATACATAGATAAGAAAGCTTTACCTCTTGAAGAAAAAGATGAGAAAAAGCTAAAAGAAAAAATCCAAGATTGGATGAAGAAATACTATAAAAAAGTTCCAATGTAAAAAGGAGAAATTAATTCGAAACGTTATAATTATTATTCGCACTAAAATCCTAGTGAGGTAAGAATAGTCATGGGTTTAAGAGATATCGAGAAGAAAATTAGAATAAAATCAGCATACAAAGCAAAAGAAGCAGAATTAATGATAGTAGATCTAGAAAGAATGCTTGAAAACATTCGAGACCTTAGAGGTCAGCTAAAGAAATTTGAGAAGAAATGGAAGAAAGATGTCGAGAAAAATGAAGTTTCATATAAAAAACTTGTAGAACTAAGACAAGAATTAGGCTTACCTGAAGAAATGGGAATATATGAATGGAAGGAAAGTGCTTCATTCTGGGATAGAATTGGAGGAGGAGATTTCTTTGAAAGGCTTGCTGTAGAAATTCTTGAAAAGGCTAAAGATACTCAAGAATATACTGGCGGACTCATGACATTGGGTGAAGTAGTATTACTAGTCAATAAGGATCGACCAGGAAAAATAATCGCATCAAAAGATGTTGTGAAAGCTGTTGAAAACCTCGTTGAAGCAAAATTGATACCTAAATTAAAAGAACTCAAGAGCGGAGTAATTATCGTAGAATTTATTCCTGCAAACCTTTCAGATGATCAGGAAGAGGTTTTATCATTATCAACCAGAAAGGGTTGGATTTCTCTTGAAGAATTATTGCTAAAAACTCGATGGACTCAAGAAAGATGTGAAAGGGTTCTTGAATCAATGAGAGATACTGGAATCGCACGAGTTGATGCCAGCTATGCTGAAGGTAAGAAATATTACTTCCCCGGTTTAGGTGGAAGATAATATTTTATTTTTTCTTAGAAAATTTATCTTAAACTAGAAATTTTGGAATTGACAGCTGAAATCTTAGCTAAGCTTAGAAATAAAAACAAAGAAGAATGAGCGAAAATCTGCTATTCTTCTTCAGTTTCTTCAAATGTTTTATCTTCATCCTCAAAACTAATAGTTGTAAATTCAATTAATTCAGATTTCTTTTGCTTCTTTTTAGGTGGTTTAGATTCTACAGGTTTCATACCTATAGTCTCAGCATCTTTATCAAGTTGCTTTTTGAAATCCCAACCTTCCATAACAGATGCAAAAACAACAAAACCAATAATAGCTGCAACTGCAAGTGCACTAACACCTATTTTCCAGGGCATTTTATGGTCTTCCAATCGGCCAGCTGCTTGCATTTCTTCTAACCACGCATAGTAAGACATTTTTGGATCTCCATTGGTTGTAAACAATCCAGCAGTTGCATGTGCCTCGAGATAAGGACTGAAAATCATCCCTAAGTAACCAGGAGGATAATCAAAAACTGTATACCAACAAACAAACTCAAGCCTATTTTCGTAGAGTTCAATGACATCAAATAGATATCTCACAAAATTTGCTTGATAATATTCAGAACCACCAGCACGGCTATCAGATATAGTATAAGCATTCGTAATGGCAAAATTCTTGTCTGTAATATTTGCAAATGAAGAAAATCTTCCAATAACTTCTGTTTGGTTTAAAGAAGCTAATAATCCAAAATCATTGGTAAAGACTCTTGTAGAAAGACCAAAGAAATCACAAGTGTCATTGAATGAATTAACAATTGCTTCTATTTTTTTTATATCAGAAGTTGGTTGATAACGAAAGACGGTGAAAATCTTTACACTTGGATATTTTGCATGAACGTAATCATACATTTGCTCACAGAGGTCAACATAATCAACTAGCATAACAGTATTTGTAAGATTTTTAGTTTCATAATCATAGTAGGTTTCAAAGAAACCATTAATCTCACTACCGAAACTGATGTAATCTAAATCAATTACTTCCATAATGCTGTCAGTCATGTTTTTTAGATCTTCAACAATTGCTGTGTCATTAAAGCGTAAAAGACCAGGAGTGAGAGAGGTATATCTTGTGAAATTGTATGTTATAGGTAATGCAGTAGTATTTCCACTGATAACACCCATTGATAACGAAGATTCAATTTGAGGATAATTCTTAAGATAGATTTCACTCCATTCATAAAGTTGATTGAGAGTTAAATTTAGGTAATCCCAACGATATTCTCTATGCTCTATTTGACAACCGATTTCTAAGGCCTTGGTATAACCTATATTAGTTAATTCAGTTGCACCGACTAATCCGTTAATCCAAGAAAATCCTATCTTAACATTTTCGCCATAAGCTTCTGTAGTAGTATATCCTAGATAAGGAGTAGCAATTAAGGAGATAGCAAAGGTTGAGAGAACCACAATTAGCATTAATTTTGTTCTCATAATCAATCAACTTCTCCTTTTCTTGGAACTTGACTTTTTAGATTTGGAATAAGATCGCTTCTTTGATGTTGTAGATTGAGAAGATTTTTTCTTTGTTATAGTAATTGAGCCTACTTCTTTCGATTTCTTCTTTGTTTTAGTCTGTTTTAAATCAAGTTGGATTCCTTCAGGGCTAATTCTTGTTGCTTCTTTCATACGAACAACTGATGCAGTAATCATGAAAATACCGAATACAATGAACATTTTGAGTAGATCTTGGGTAACATAGACTCTAAACAAAATCAGGTCATAAGCAATACCTAAAGCTCCACCAGCTAACATCTGGTTCCAAATACCAGATCGATCATCAAGAAGATCATAATCAGCTTTAGCAGTTATCATAATAAAAATGGCTATTGCAACTAGAAAAGGTAGTGTAGCAACAAAGAAGATTGAACCAAGGAAAGCTTCAACAATTGAGTTAACACTCATAGCAAACGAAAAGCCAGTAATGATATAAAGAATGGATAATCGCATTAAACCTAGATGTGGACCATCTGTAGGATTTTGATCAGTATATTTCTCGAGGTTACGCTTATAGACAACAGCTATGAGAATAAAGAAAGTACCAATTGCAATGTATTTGAACACATTAATAATCCAATCGTATCGAAAACGCATCAAATCAAAAGCCATACCAAATACGAAACCAACTAGAAGAATCGAATAGCTCTTAGCACCAGCAGAGAATTCTCCACCAACTCTGCCAATGACCCTAGCACAAATATAACCACTAATAATAAGGATAATGAAAGCAGCAATTAAATATTGAACATTAAAGAAAAAAGCCATAATTTCTGAAAAAGTGATGGCCATAATTGCTCCACCAATTAAAAGCCAAATAACACCGCCATTAGGTCGTCTCAATTTTTTCAATTCCTGTTATGTTTTGTAAAAATCATTGAACAATAGAAAAGAGAATAATGATACTAATATACCATTAAGCTCTTCTTATTGCAAGAATTTTTCATTGCTTTATAATTAATACATGCTTCAAAGTTATTTGAATTATTTTATTCTTTCTATTATTTTAATAACTAGTATATTATAGAGAAGTAAAAAGAAAGAAGAAAATGAACAAAGTTCTAAAAGAATGGAAATTAATTCTATTGTTGTAAATCTATCTCCTTGTCTAAGGATTGCTCTAGACCCTTTTGCAATCGAAATATTAATTCAGTTGCTTCTGCAAAAGTAAGCTTGATAGCATTAACTTGATTTGGTTCTCCATATTTAGTCATGACTAATCTAATAGAACCACTTGTAAGCCAGCGACCATCTTTCAAATAAGGATCCTCAACATAAACTTGCATGCCATTAGATCGCTTTTTATTATAAAAATGTATGATGTCACATATTATCTTACTATTATTTTGATAGTTATTAGTCGTTTCCCCAGTTGCCATAAATATCAGCTCGAAGCAATTTCCTCAATAGATATCAGCTAGTTTTGTATAAAAAGACCTAAATTTAAAAGAAAAAGGAGTAGAGGTCGCCGAAAATAATCAAGTACAAAAGAAGAAATGGTGCTGCGGACGAGATTCGAACTCGCGCGTGCTTACACACAATAGCTTTCCGGGCGTGGATCTCTTGGGAGAATCCAAAAGTTCCAGGCTATCGCCCTACCAGGCTAGGCCACCGCAGCATTTTTAGACATCTATTTTTTCGTTTCTCTATCTTTTTTAGTTTTCCTCTAAGAACGATTTTAAGCAAATTTCTATGTTATTTATTAGCTTTTAATGCCCAGAAACCAGATCCCTTTGCTATGACCTCATACTCATCATATACACTCTCGAGCATTTTTTGCATTGATTTTAATCCTTTCTTCTTTGGCACAACCAGTTGGATTGATCCTTTATGCTCTAAGTGATCTTTTGCTTTTGACACAAATTCCCAAAGAATTTTCTTTCCAGCCATTAAAGGTGGATTTGTTAGTATTACGCTAAATTTCAAGTCCTTTACAGGTTCGTAGATATTTCCTTGACAAACCTCAGTATTATCTTCAACACCATTTGTCTTACAGTTTTCTTTGGTTAATTTAATTGCTAATTCATTTATGTCTGCTAGAACAAAATTCACTTTTGTGTAGGCTTTTGCTAGTGCTATCCCAATCAGACCATAACCACAACCAAGATCCAAAACCAATCCTTTCTTAATAGGAATATCAACATTATTGAGAAGCAACTCACTTCCTTTATCTACTTTCATCCAACCAAAAACTCCCGATTGGCTTTTGAATGACAAACGATTGCCTAGTTGATACGTTTGGATGGTTGTTGTTTTCCCAGAAGAAGCTGGTTTTTGCGAGTAATAGTGGCTACTCATTTCTTAGTTGATTCCTTCCAAATCTTTGGATAAACATCTCTATCCATTAACACTCGATTGGTTTTTGCAGCAAGACCATGGTTTGTATTTAGTATTTGTTGAGAATTCATTATTGCTTTTGCTAATGCTACTGCTTCTCCTTTTACACTTTCCAACAAAACTAAAGAATCCTTTTCAATTACATTATGAACTTTAATTACACCAGGTACAGCCAAACTGGCTCCATGACAAATTGCTCCTATTGCATTGTCTCTAATAACTATTTTTGGCAAGTGTGTCAAACCACGTTCCATAGGCAAAACAACGTTTCGCAGTTCTTCTTCATCACCAGATTCTTTGTAATATTCGTAAGCATCGAATATCCTTGTTAGTGAAGATAGAGTTTCATCCTCTCTAAAAGGTCCTGTTTTTGTTCTTCGTAATTTTTTCATATGTGCTCCTGTACCTAAAACAAGTCCAACATCATGACAGAATTTCCTAATGTACGTTCCTTTTTCACAACCTGTTTTAAACAGAACATCTTGATTTTCTAACTCAAGTATATCAATATAATAAATGGTCCTTTTGCGTAAAATTCGTCGTACACTTGATTTAACAGGTGGTTTTTGATAGATTTCACAAGTAAATTCCTTCATAACCTGTTTGATGTTTTCCGGATCAGCTTTATCATGAAGGTGCATAATACAAACATATTCTTTGCCAGATGGCAAAAGAGCATCTGTTATTTTAGTAGCATCTTCTAAAGCAACAGGTAATAAACCACTCACTGCAGGATCAAGTGTTCCCGAATGTCCAGCTTTCTTTAAGCTGAAAATCCTCTTAATGTAAGCAACAATCTCTTGACTTGTTGGATTAGGATGCTTATCAACATTAATGACTCCTAAACGTATCAGCTCAGGGACCTCTCTTTCTTCCGGGATTTTACCGTATTTTGTGGTTTCAAAATCTTCCGATTTCACTAGAAGGGTTTTTTTCTTTTCTGAAGGTAAGAGGTTTTTCTTAGAGGACATGAAATCACCAGTAATTCATAACACAATTCAACACTTAAGTTATTATGTATAATTAAAGAAAAAATAAAGTCTTTCCTTAAACAAAAGGAAAGCTAGATTTCAATCAATTTTATCTAAATGATTTGTTTCGTTAAGAACCAAATTAAACATTAATTTTAATTCGCTCTTTAATGAATGCATCAAGATTTGCAGCTTTTGCTGCAGCAAGAACGTCTGCATCAGTTGCTTTTCTAGTGATCTCCAGCTTTTTACCTGTAGGTTCAAGATGACCAACATTTATTCTTCGTCTCTTGAGACCGTTAAGGCTAGGAGGTCCTGTTATTAACACGTAATTCTTGTCAATAATATCTACAACAACTGCTTTTCTTAATGCTTCTCTGCCAGCAGTTTTTACTACTATTCGACCTATTTCAATCATAATTATTTCTCCTTCACAGATTTACTTTCAATCTGATTTCCGCGTCGCCTTGCGGAAAAGCCTTATTGAACATCTATTATGGATATTAACTTATTTGCAAATTCATCAGTTTTTAACTTTTTGTGTTAAAATGAAAAGAAAAATTTCCAGTTTATTTCTCAATGAATCCCTTACAAGCAACGATGAGAATGTTATTGACTTCCTCTTTTGTTAAGCGATCAGTTTTTAGGATTAAGTCATAGATTTCCTTATTCTCAATGTCAATTTTATACATTCGTTTGAATCGCTGAACCTCACTTTTCGTTCGAGCTAAAGTAATTTTCTTGGCGGTCTTAAAATCAATATCATCTCTTTTAGCTATTCTTTCAACTCGAGTATCAAGAGAAGCAGTAACATAGATGCTAAAATTGACGAAATCATTTGCCATCCAAGAAGCTAATTGCCCCTCGAGAACCACATCATCCTTCTTTGCTTCATCAATAGTTATTTGATCAATTTTTCTATCGATTGAATGGTCTTGCTCACATTTTCTAGAAAACTCTTCAAGATCACAATTATACTCCTTTGCTAATCTTCTAAATGTCTGTCCAGAAGAAACATATTTCAAATTGAGAGCTTTTGCGATTTCTTTTGCAATGGTACTTTTTCCTGATCCGTGTGGTCCAGATATTGTGATGACAACCATTTTATTCACCGATTTAACATGGTAAACTCTGACTAGAGTGAGTTATTTAGTTTTCTAAAATTAAATGTATATACTATATAGATATGTTGATTCGTGCCATGGAAAAATTTTTCAATATATTAATTTGTCATTTGCTATAACTAATAGAGGTATGCTAAATGCCACCAAGTAATATTGTTACAAAAGATCAATCAGTAATCTTGAAGCTAATTGAGGATAAGAAAGAAATCTCTCAAAAAGAAATTATTGAGATTACTAAGTTTGAACAAGTAAAAGTTGCTAAAACAATACTGGAACTAGCTGAAGAAGGTTATGTTGACAGTATTGAAAAGACAATGAGAGACGTTGTATTAACTGATGAAGGAAAAGGATACGTGAAGAAAGGATTACCTGAAAAACAAGTATTTAGCATATTGAAAAAAGAAAAAGATAGAATTCTATTAGAAGATTTCAAAGAAAAATCGGGAATAGATCCTCAATTGATTAATATCGCAATGGGCTGGCTCAGAAGAAAGAACTGGGTTGAATTTTCCAAAGAAGGAAAAAAGACTTACATTAAAGTGAAAGAGCTTACAAAAGATATAGACAAAGAAGTCATTCAATTGACCTCAAATGGGGAGATTGTCAGCAAATTTGGACAACCTAAAATTGAAGATAGCATCAAAAACCTAAGAAAAAGAGGAATTGTTGAGGTAATAGAGACTAGAATTCGAATTGCTAAACTAACTCATGAAGGAGAAAAATTACTCAAAAAAGGATTGCAAGTCCAGCAAAAGCTAGAGACTACACTAACACCAAAAATGATTATTTCAAGAAGTTGGAGGAAAAAAGAATTCAAATCTTATGATCCAACTGAAGATGTACCTGTCACTTATTTTGGAAGGAAACATCCTGTAATCGAAGTAATTAATGAGCTAAGAGAGATTTTCCTCGAGATGGGATTCAAAGAAATCAGAGGACCCATAATTGAATCTGAATTTTGGAATTTCGATGCATTATTCCAACCACAGGACCATCCAGCAAGGGAACTAGCTGATACGTTCAAAATTGCAAAACCAAGTAAAGCTAAGCTACCATCAAAAGAGATAGTTGATAACATTGCGAAAACCCATGAAAATGGTTGGAAAACAAAAAGCACTGGTTGGGGATATAAATGGCAGATGAGTGAAGCAGAAAAAATTTGTCTACGAACACACACAACTGCAACAACTTGCAGGCATTTAGCAAAAGTTTACAAAGAATGGACCCCCCCAGAGAAAGTTTTCTCAATTGATCGTGTTTATCGAAATGAAGCAATTGATTTTACACATTTAGCTGAATTTATGCAATTCGAAGGCATCATAGTTGAAAAGGATGTCACATTAAGACACCTCATGGGTAATCTGAAAGTTTTCTATGGAAAAATAGGCTTCAAGAAAATACGATTAATCCCATCGTTTTATCCCTATACAGAACCTTCAATGTCCACACTTATTTATGTTGATAAGTTTAAATCATGGATAGAAATGGGAGGATCAGGTATATTCAGACCAGAAGTGACTTTACCATTCGGTGTGAAAGAAAAAGTATTAGCATGGGGACAAGGATTAGATCGCTTGGTCATGCTGAAACTAGATTTAGATGATATAAGAGAAGTCTATAGCACTAATATTAATCAATTAAGAAATACTCCAGTAATCTTTTGATTGTTATTCAATCAAAGGAGAAATCATAGGAGTTTTTCTACTTCTATTTCAAAGGTGCCTACTGGATTTTCTAATTCAAAGTTGTTTAGAACTTCTGGGTGAATTTCACCAAAGATTCCTACCTTCTTATTTTTGACTATGATTTTAGCACAACGACCCTCAAAGAAACTTGGATGCTCAGTAGGTTCAAGCTTGTATTTTGAAACACCTAGTGCTTTTAGAACAGCTTCTACGTTAGATTTAATCTCAACAAAGTCAACTTTGGAATGAATAATTACACCACTGAGGAAGATTTCTCGAGTAGTTCCAGTTTCTTGTTTTTCATCTATTTTTGAGATGTCACCAATATCAAATATTTTTTGTGGTAATGGATATGGCTTATTTTTCTGTAAAATATTCATTAAGCTAGGAATCAAACTATCACGGAAAATATTGAACTCTTGACTTACAGGATTAAGAAGTTCTACTGGTTTTCCAGTAGTTCTCATTTTATTATAATGCCAATCTTTTGAGACTAAGGTCCAACTGACGACTTCTATGAATCCTAAACCAGTAAGAATATCCCTACATTTGTTTTGGAGTTTGAAGACAGGATGCTGTTCACCCACTTGAACTATCTCATCTAATAGTGGTTCCATTAAATGATAGCCATAGGATATAGCAATGTCTTCTATAAGATCAACTTCATGTAAAATATCAACTCGATAGGAAGGAACATTAATTGAGATTTTTTGTGTATCTTTGGCTGATGCTTTAGATATACCAAACCTTGCTCTCTCGAGATGTTTCTTGATTTCGTCTCGAGTAAGATCAAGTCCGAGAACTTCTTTAACATATTTCTGTCTTAGAACCCATGTTTCATTAGCGAATGTAGGAGTAATCAATCTCTTACCATCAGGATATTCTACTGTAACTGTTTCAACTTGATAGCCTTCTTCTGCAAAAGAACTAGTTAGTATTTCTAAAGCGTTCCTTACAGCTTTAACATCCGTTCCAGTTGCGTCAATAAAGAGATCATGAGTTTCTTCAGTTACAAGTGTAAGAATACCATTGATTATTGGTGGAAAAGATAAAACACCGTCATTTTTATCAACAAGAAATGGAACAATACCATCAAGATTAACGAGATGAGCATACTTAGCTCCTTTAGGATGATCCTTACATATCTGTTTAGGAGTCATCTCCTTTTCTTCACCAAGAGGAACAAAAGCATTAGTATCTGCTTCTACACCATAATATCGATAAGGACCTTGAATGTCACGCATGTCATGAACACCAATACTAACTTTCTTACGATCTCTTCCAATAACCCAATGGAGAGTTTCTTGGGCATTCATTAATCCAGCAATGTCATCCTCATCAAATGAGACATCACGAATAATCGCACATTGAATGAAAGGTCTTACTTTTGAAACAGATTTTTCAACTTTAACAGTAATTCCACTGTCCTTTAGAGTATAATTAGACAATCCAGTTTCAAATTCAGCTATTCCCTTTATTGCACGTGCAAAACCTGCTATACTACAAAAATCTGGACGATTTGGATTATATTCTACCTTTATACCATCTTCACGTTTATCGTCAATATCTGCTCCTAGTTGTAAGGAATATTCTTCAAGCTCTTCCAAAGTTAATTCTTTACCAAGAAGCTTGTTAATGCGTTTTAGAGGAATATCAATAACTGGCATAGCTGACCTACCTTAATTTGATTGGTTTTAACAATCCTTGTGGGATATTATGCAAATTAAAATTTTGCGTAAAATATCAACTTTTAACATAAAAATATCTAATATGATAAATATTTAGTGAATTCTATGCTTAAATAAAGTAAAAAATAGATTAAGAAACCTTAAATGTAAAAAAATTGTAATCTGATTCTAGTATTGAAGGTGAATAACAATGGGTGTAATTAAACGTTGGTTTTCAAAGAAAAAAGAACCAATATCCGGGGAAATAAAGAGAGCAGCAGTAATTGAGAAAATATCCGCTCCGGGTTCCATTAAGGAAGGTGACATTCTAAAAATTCAAGTTAGTGGTTACTTTTCAAACCTAAGTTGGAGCATGGATTTAGCTGATACAGAAGTTAGCAAGAAGGAGATAATTGTTATAGTTATTGGCAAAAAGAAAGCAGGTATGATGGGTGCTCATGCACTAAAACCATATGAGATTGTTGTAGAAGTTAAAGGATTGAAAAAAGGAAAATACAAAATCCTAGCTAAAAAAGGAACAAAAGAAGTTTTAGACCTAGAAGTAAAGTGAGAGAAAGTGACAAACAATGAGCATTTCTAAAATTGAAAAACTTATAGCTGTATTAAAGGGAGAAAAATTAGAACAAACGCCATACGCTATGTGGAGACATTTTCCAAAAGATGATCTATATGCTGATAAATTGGCTATGAAGCAATTGGAATATAATGAGAAATTCGATTCGATCGTAATGAAAGTTAGCCCAAATGGAAGGTATTGTGTTGTTGATTGGGGTTGTGAAATTGCTTTTGATGATAAGAAAATGTCTGGATCAGCATATTGTACAAATTATCGAATAAAATCAATTGATGATTGGGGCACTTTAGAAGATCTTGATGTCAACCAAGGGATGTTTGGGGAACAACTCAAAGCACTTGAATTGATAAACAAAGGAATGAAAGAGAAAACACCCTTTGTTGAAACTGTCTTTAATCCGCTGATGGTAGCTGCTAAAATGGTTGAAGATAGAGAATTGTTCTTGAAATCCTTAAGAGAAAATCCTAAAGAATTACACGAAGGATTAAAAACTATAACTAAGGTAATGACTGAATTTTCTAAAATATCAATAGAAAAAGGTGCATCAGGATTATTCTTAGCAACACAGGAAGCAACATATGATTTGCTAACAGAGGAAGAATACAAAGAATTCAGTATGAATTATGATTTGAAGATATTAAAAGCAATTCAGAAAAAAGCTGAATTCAATATAATGCATATTCATGGCGATAGAATCATGTTTGATTTAATAGCAAAAAACTATCCAATTCAAGCTTTAAACTGGCATGATCAATTAACAGAACCAACTATTGCAGAAGCATACAAGAAATTTAACGGTATACTGATGGGAGGGATCGAAGAAAAAGAATTCCTACTTGATGCTTCTTCTGAGGAAGTCAATTCAAAGATACAAGAGGTTATTGATTCAGTAGATGGTCAAAGGTTAATAATATCCCCAGGATGCGTTATTCCAATAAATGTTCCAGACGAAAAGGTGCAAAGTATCATTACCTACTTAAAACAACAGAAATAACAAAAAACATTGTTTTTTCTTAAAAGAAACCAAAAATGTTTAAATTATTTTAAACATTTAAATTATTTAGAGCAAAAAACCAAATTTGATTGCTAGAGTAAGATATTTAAAAGGAATAAATATCTAATAACCGATGATAAAAAGAGAATGATTATCATGTCTGACGAAATTCACAAAGAAAATAAACTCAATAGTGAAGGTACAGATAGTAGGGTCCAGATTGTAAGCGAACCTGCAAAAATAAAAATATTAGTTGACCCTATGCGTCGTAGAATTCTAGGAACAATGCGTAGCGGTATTGAAAACGAAGATGGCACTATACGAAATGAAATGACGGTTCCAGAAATTGCTAGAAAACTAGGTGTTTCTGCACCAAAATGCTATCACCATCTTGACCTCTTATTGGAAAATGGTTTTGTAAGAGTAGCTAAAGAAGAGAAGAAAAAACGAACCTCAATTACTTATTATGAAAGAACTGCCCCTGCTTTTATATTAGCAAGCTCAATTGATGAAGTTGAACGTCAAGAAGGAATTCGAGAAAACCCTCTGATACAATTCATTGATGATGGTTTTAGGCTCAATTTATCAAAGAAAGAACAAGAGGATGCTCAAAGGCTTATTGATGAATATGCTTCAATAAATCATAGTTATGTTGTGAAGGCAGCTAAAAATCTCAAAGGAAATATCCCTGGCAATCAGATGAAAGCTGTTTTAGGATTTATATCAGCTCAATATGCTTCACAAAACAAACGTAGTCAAGAAATACGAAAGGAATTAACAAAGTTTATCAAAATAGACTTGGAGTAATTTCGATGCTTTTTACCTATACCTCATCGGCAGGAAAAACCTTTATTTTTCACAAAACTCACTTGCAGTTGATATTATGTGGAAGTGAGTTTTTTGCCTATGAAAATTGGGATAACAATTGAACCTTATCAAGAAATTTCTGCTGGTCATCTTGTACCTTTTGCTCATGCAATTGAATTAGATCATATAGAAATCAATGTGAATATTATTCCAGATATAGAAGGAGTGCTAGAAAAGCTAGGGAAATTAACAACAACGTATCACTTACCAATTATCGGTGTTGAAGGTTATGATACAGGCTCAAAAGGAAAAGAACATTCGAAGAAAATGGAAGAGAATATTTCATTCATTAATACTTATAGTAAAGATCTGAACATGCTATATACATTATCTCATCCCCCTGAATCCTCTAGCTCCTCATTTGAGTTGATGATGGAAAGATTACAACAAATTAATACTCCAATTGTCCTTGAAAATATCCCTTGGCAAAAGGATGAAGAGTTCTTGGAATTCTATTTGAAAGCTAAAGATGTTCTTGGAAAACAATTAGCAGGACATGCAATTGATGGTCCTCACAGATTTTTAACCTATGGCAAGAAATGGCTTGATGTTCCAGAAGTATTAACTAATGATATTATTTATGTCCATTTGCAAGATACTACATCAAAAGATGATGATCATCTTCCTCTAGGACAAGGAGAGATGCCATATCAAGATTTCTTACGATTTTTAAAGAACAATAAATACAATGGAGTTATTAACCAAGAAATTAAACCAAAAGGATTAGATCTTGAAAGCATAATGGATTCTTGCTTAAATATCTTAAAGGTAGTAAATAAAGCTCGATTTCTAAAATTGAAAGCTAAATATGCAATATTGAATCCTATATTGAGAAAAAGAATAAATCAAGCAGCAAAATAGCTACTTTTTCTCCTTTTTTTCTTTCTAAGTGTATAGACTATATTCAACTTATAGTGGAAAAATTGTCGAAATTACTCTTAGTTGAAAATTGAGATTAGTACCACCCACTCTTATTCTATAAAGTAACAAACAATCAGAAAATTTGTAGATATTTAAACTAAAATTAGAGAGTAGATAAATGTTATGAAAATAGGTATGACTATAGAACCAATTAAAGGGATGTCTTTAAAACAAATCCTGTTCTTATTGAGGAGAATTGGATTAGACCATCTAGAAGTAAATGCAACGATAATTCCACGTGTAAATGAATTTGTAAAGAGTATCAAGAAATTTACAACAACATTTCATCTTCCCATTTATGATAGATTTTACTATGATATAGGTTCGACAAACGAGTTGTTCAAAGAAAGAATAGAAAATGTCATTTCATTTTTGAATGAACAGAAAGAGCATATGAATCTCAAGTATATTTTAACTCATCCACCAGAGGATTCTAGTTCATCTAATGAAACTTTACTCAACAGATTAGAGCAAATAGATGTGCCAATTTTAATAGAGAATATTATAGGGCAAACAGATGAGGAGTTTACAGAATTTTACTTTAAAGCAAAAGACCGTTTAGGCAAGAAACTTGCAGGTCATGCTGTAGATATACCACATAGATATGTAACAAACAGTGAAACTTGGCTTGATATACCAGAAGAACTTGTAAAAGAAATTGAGTATATACATATTTCAGATTGTACAAAAAATGCTGATTTACATTTACCATTAGGAATGGGGGAGTTACCTTACAATGAGTTTTTTGAGTTACTAAAAAAAATCAACTTTAGTGGTATCTTCTTACAAGAAGTAATTCCAAGTGTAGATCAGATTGGCGCTCTAATGGACTCTTTTATGGCAAATGTAAAACCCTTTTCAAAATCTAAGTATCTAAATATGAAAATGAAATGTGGAATTATAAGACCACTTTTGTTTGTAACAGTTAGTATGGCTTACAAAGCATTAAAAAGAAAGGGACATGGTTTGCATGCAACTGATTTAGCATTTGATCTAGTTTCACATTAATTGAAGGAGAGGAAAAAAATTCCTCCAATTAATATTTCTCGTCAATATTATTCAATATCTAGTCTTGTTTTTCTTCTGAAGACATAAATGGTAATAACTATAGCAGCAACAACAGCTACAGCACTAACTAATGTCCAAATCCACCAAGTACCTCTACCAAAGATCAAGCGTTCCCAAGTGTTTAACCATGATTGATAATTATCACCAACAAATGCTGAAGTTACAAGAGTGTTCAACAAGGTAACATTTTCTATAGTGATGGCATAATCATAACATGGTGGTAGCTCAATTTCTGAATTTGCTGGAAACATCCAATTATTTGTAGCAATTAAGTCTTGAACAACATTACTAAGAGCATAATCAACATATGCTTTTGATAGAGTTTCATTTGTGGTTCCTTTAACAATACCAATGCCTTCTATTTGCATCCAGCTGTATTCTTGTGAGTCCTCAGAGATAATAACTGCATTTTGTTCAGAACTATAATTGAAGAAGTCATTGTATGCTGGGTCAGTACCGTAAGAAACCATTATATGATCTTCTTTGGTGTCAAATACTCTTGCCCAAGAATCAGACCAGCTTTTATCAATTGTAACAACATCTTTAGCTTCTTCCCACCAACTTTCCCATTCCAAACCAAGCACTTCTTCATAAAAGATTATTTGATACAATAGAAAATTAAGACCTGTTGCACTTAGTGTTGGGTCTTGCAAGACAAAATCCTCACCAAATAATGTTATCAAATCATCGAAAGATAAGTCTAGAAGCTCTGGATAGCTTGATGTTGTAATAAATTCAGTATCAAAGATAATAGCTATTAATCCAAAGTCAATTGGCAAAAGGTATTTTTCAGAATCAAGTGCATCTATTAACCATGTAGGAATACTCGAGATGTTCACACCACTTGTTATTGGTTTAAGGATTTCTTCATCCTTTGCACGATTAATCATAACTGAATCTAAACCAATAACAATATCAGCTTGCGGGTTTTCCTTTTGGCTAATTAAAGAGTTTAATGCTTCAACCATTCCACTAAATTCCTGAACCCTAACTGTTACATCATGTAAAAGGCCAAAATCCTCAAATGCTTTCTGTTTTACTGAGGTAGGATCAAGTCCCCAGGTAAGAAAGCTATCATGTGTGTAAATGACTAATTCACCTTCAGCATTTGGATTAAAAACAAATGTACGTACATTTGGTACTTGCAGATTAACATTGTAGCTATTATTACTTAAAGATGCAAAAACAGAGATAGTTAACAACAGAGAGATTACCATTAATGTCTGGATTTTTTTTGATTTCATTTCAACATTCCTGCGTGTTAAATATAGTAT
>JAHLVW010000093.1 GCA_019058275.1 Candidatus Heimdallarchaeota archaeon | reverse complement strand
GGCATTATTTTTCATTCTCTTTATAGTTGCAATTATCAATTCACTCAAATTTTGTGTTGATAATCGATCGATTTTTTGTCGATTATATTTAGCAATACGAAAAATTGTATGTACAATATTCATTTAATAATTAAATATACTAGCTTTTGATTTTTTCTTCTTTATACAGTAAAGGAATATCATTTTTAATTTTGATTTTTTCAAAAACAGTTTTAAGTAGAACAACTCACACATTTGCTAATAATCACTTAAGACATGCGGGGAAAAAAATACAATGGAATTTGCACCAATTGTTGAAAAAGTGGCGTTTAATCTACTTAAATATGCAGCAACTGTTTTGCCAGATAATGCAGTAAAAGTGATAAAAACTGCTTATGAAAACGAAACTCATCCTGCAGGTAAAAGTCAATTAGAGGCCATAATAACTAATTTTGAAACCGGGGCAAAGCTTGGGATTCCTATGTGTCAAGATACAGGCATTCACATCTATTATGTTGAAATAGGTGCTGATTGTCCAATTGATGATTTAGGAAAAATCAAAGAAGCTTTGACCAATGCTTCTATAAAAGCTACTAATGAAGTGCCTATGCGACCAAATGCTGTCGATCCTTTTGGCAGTAATTCTGGTGATAATACTGGAAGGTATATCCCTTGGATTAATTGGGAAATTGTACCTGGTGATAAGATCAAAATAACTGCTTTCCCAAAAGGAGGGGGAAGTGAGAATATGAGTACTGTTAAAATGCTTAAACCAGGAGTAGGTATCAAAGGTGTCATGAAGGAAGTCGTTGATTGGATGATATTTGCTGCTGGTAAACCATGTCCTCCAACAGTAGTTGGTGTAGCAGTTGGCGGAGGAGCAGATATAGCAACGAAAATTGCTAAGAAACAACTAATGCGTCCAATTGGAGAACCACATCCACAAAAAGAAGTTGCAGAAATTGAAAAGAAATTAAAAGAAGCAATAAATGCCACTGGAATCGGTCCAATGGGATTGGGTGGGAATACAACCTGTTTAGCTGTTCATATGGATTATGCTCATAGACATCCAGCGTCATTACCTATGGCTATTGCTGTCCAATGTTGGGCTGCGAGACAATCTGCTGCTGAAATCAGCGCAACTGGTAAGATCAAATACTTACATCATAAAATTAAGGAGTAATAAAAAATGGCAGTCGTAAAATTACAAACACCAATACCAGAAGAAGAAATTCGCAAGCTAAAAGCTGGTGATATTCTCTATATTTCCGGTATAGTTTATCTCTCTCGAGATGAAGCTCATTTACGAGCACTTGAATATGCAGAAGAAGGTAAAGAATTACCATTGGATTTCAAAGGTTTAGCTCTCTTTCATTGCGGTCCGATTGTCAAACAAGATGACAAAGGAGAATGGCACGTAATTGCTGCTGGTCCAACAACCTCCTCAAGAATGGAGATTTTTCAAGACAAATACATTGAGAAATTCCGTATTAGTGTTGTAATTGGTAAAGGAGGAATGTTTGAACGAACAACTGCAGCAATGAAAAAATACGGTGCTGTGTATGGAGCCTTTACCGGTGGTGCAGCAGTATTAGCTGCAAAAGCCGTAAAGAAGGTAAAGGGTGTAGAATGGCTAGATCTAGGAACTCCTGAAGCTTTATGGATTTTTGAAGTTGAGGAATTTGGACCTTTAACTGTAGCTATTGATAGTCATGGGAATAATTTGTTTAAAGACATCTCTGATTTAGCAGAGAAGAACAGAGAAAAAGCCTATGATATCATTGGTGTAACTAAATAAAAGAAGGATCCTTCTTTTCCTTTTTTTTCTTTATTAATTCTAAGTAGTAATTTATCCATTTATAACCATATCTTGTTCTTTTACTCCCTTGAGTAAAACCAGACTTTAATGCTAATTTAATCATTGGCAAATTGTCTGCTCGAGTCCAAAGTGAAGCTTTTTCATACTTTAATTCCAGTCCTCTTTTCACAATAAAGGAAAGTAACTCTTTACCAACTCCTTTCTTTTGGAATTGTTCTGCAACTGTTATTCCAACATCGAATTCCCCTTTCTGAATATCTACATCTTCTTTCCAATCGCCATAAAGTGTAACAATTCCGACAATGTCATTCTTCTTTCTATTCCAAGGTAAGAGCTTTCTTCTGCGATTTTTATTCTCTAAAGTTTCCTCTCGAGAAATTATTGCAACATAAATCTCCCAAACTCCAGTTATAATGTTATTAATCCAATCTTCTACAAGTTCATCTGTTTCAGTGTACATACCAACTAAATCTTTGTCCACTTTGTCCACTAAGTTAAACAAATCTTTTCGATCACTAGGTTGCAGGAGTCTTATCTGAATCATTAACATTCACTTTCTCATAATTAATAAGATTCTTAGTAAAATAATTACATTTTGATTATGACAATCGATTATTTTTCCTAATACACCAAAACTTTTTGAGTGGAAAAAAGAAGCAAACTTACTATGGTTGATGCAAGCACAGCAAGTCTAATTATAGCAATCTTCTTGCAATTAATTTCAGCTTCAATAAACTACATCGGAATGACTATTCAAAAGAAAGTTGCTACTAAAATTCCTAAAATAGGAACTGAAACTGGATTGCTTAAATCTGTAAAAAATATGCTACTTAACAAAGCATGGGTTCTTGGTCTTTCATTAAATGCTTCAAGCACGTTTTTTGCTGCAGGAGCTTTTGCCTTAGCTTCTATAACAATTATTCAACCATTATATGGGTTTGGTTTAATTATTCTGGTTATATTTACTCGTTTCTATCTCAAGGAAAAAATTACTCGTTTAGATATTTTTGGAGTTATTATTGGTATTGCAGGAATTGTTGTTATTGGCGTAACAGCTAAATCATTGCCTGAATTACCTTATCTTGAAATGTTAGAGATGTTCACGAATATACGAGGTATAATCTTCTTTGCTCTGTTTCTTTCAATAGCTTTAGTTACCTATATTGTGAGTGAGAAAACCTCGAAAACTACCTCTTTAGTGTTCTTAGTAATTTCATCAGCTATTTGGACTTCTACACAGAACATCTTTAACAAAGCAGTTGCTACAGCAGTAAGAGATATTGGTTTTGTCGGAGCGTTTTTTGGGGAAGCCTGGCTTTATAGTTGGTCGTTTGTTCTTCTTTTCCTTCTAGTAAGCATAATAGGTATTTTTATGTTGAATATTGCCTATCAAAATGGACCTGGTGTTATTATTCTCCCAATTTGGACAGCTATTCAAGTAGTTGTACCTGTTTTATCTGGAATAATAGTTTTTCAAGAATGGAATGCCGGAAGTGGTTATACTGCAGTAGATATTGCTCTACAATCAGTTGGAATATTCATAATGTTGTCTTCAATAATAATCCTTTCAATAAGCAATGGTCGAAAAAAAGATTTTAGTAAAACTTTAGCTAATGATATTACTGCTGATAATGACATTCTAACTTTAGAGCAAAAAGAAGTTTCAACTCAACCAGATAATAAGTCAAATGAAAAAAGTTTAAAGGATTCCATATGAGCACCATTAAATAGCGTTTATTGATAATATTAACTGAGGAATAACAATGCATATCGGACCATTACGTTGGGGATCAAGTGAAGGAGTATTTTTATTCCGGGTTCCTGAAGAAGAGCGAATTCTCTCAAGTGATGTTGTCATGTTGTTATCTAGCAGTCTGTATGCAATACAAGTTTTCCTTGAACATGGTGAAATAAAGATCAATAATGAGCAATTAGCAATAATTAGGATTAATTTTCATCCTCCTTTTTCAGAAGAAATTGAAGAAGATACTGGACAAGGCTTTGTTATACACAGTTCTCTTAAAGACGGAATATGCTTTCAAAGCTTATTTGTTGCTAATGAGATTACTCCTGAATTAAGCGAATTCGAAAAAGCCTTCCTTGATTCAGTTGTTAATAACTTGTTAGAAACTTTAGCAAAAGAAGGAAGAAACGTTTCTGATATACCTTTTCTAAGAGATAGAGAAGTTATTGAAGAAACAGAATCGATGCTGCATGAAATTGATACAAAGTATAAATCATTAGTCGCGAGTTGGTCTCTTGCTGTAAATCCCGATTGTGAAGATTCCCAATTTGAGTTTAGTAATGTCCTTTACAATGGCAAAATTAGAATTGAAGAGCTGTTTTATGATCTTGGAGAAAGGGCCATTGAAACGTTTGATCAATTGATGTTAAGTAAGGAAGAAAAAATTATCCTCTATAAAATTGCTAAAAGTTTGGTTAGTTTATCTGGATTAATCTATGAAAGACAGGAAACAAATCAACAAATTAAAGATAAATTGAAGTTCTATCATTCTGAGATTCTTTTAGAGTCATTAGTTACAAAGAAAAAGTATAGATTAGATGTTCGCTCATATGATATCGAGGGAGAATCATATTGCGATTTAACAATTATGAGTTAATTTTCATTTTTTTGCGGTACTTCTAATCCAATCAAACATATATAATTGAGCAATTCCAGCCCACTTACCATAACGTTCAACCAATTTCTCTCGACATTCTTCAAGAGATTTCTCTCTACCTTTGAAGAAGATTTTTGATACTCCACGTTGAATCCAAATATCTGTTGGTGGGACATCAATCTTACCAAGGCCATAGAGTAAGAACATGTCAGCAACTTTAGGTCCTATACCTTTCAATTTCAAAAGAACTTTTTTTGCTTCCATTGTAGGAATATTTTTTAATTTATCAAGTCTAATTTGATAATTTGCAATGTCCTGTGTTGATTCAATCACATATTCTTCTCTGTAACCTAGCTTTGCTTCTATTAACAAGTGTTTGTATCTAAATAATTTTTGAGGGTCAGGAAATGAATAAACCATAAAGTGATCTGTTGGGAATTTATCTCCCATAAGTTCCTTAATTCGTCTTGCTTGTCCAACCCATTTCCAAATCGAACTATTTTGTGTTAAAATTGATGATATTAAACTTTCAAAGTGATCATGTGCACAAGTTAATCTTACACCTGAACAGTGTTTAAAAGCTGGCGCAATTGGGTCATTCTTAAATTCAGAATAAAATTCAAGCACGTTTAAATGTAAACCAAATGTTTTTCGCAATAATTTTTTCAAAGCTTTAAGATCATTTTCAGATAATTGTTCATTGTAAGAAGATACTTCAGCTATAAGCTTAGCTCCTTTTTGATAGACTCTACAAACCACTTTTTTATGACTATCTGGAATAGTAATTACAAAGTAATATCTGCCAGACTTATCACTACGAGGTATTGGGAAAGAACTATGACCAGTTTCAAGTGTTCTCTTTAAATTAAAAGATCCTTTAGTAGTAAGATTAAGAGTTATCCAATTATCCATAACCATTTTATTTACCGTTTCTTTTTTCTGGACAAATATTTCAACAGTGATTGAAAAAGTTATCCATACCCAGTTACCACAACGAGTCCCTTTTGGGTCAGCTGCAAGGTCATTTGGTCCTTTTACCTTTAATCCTTCTTTTGTGCATCTTGGACAATGTGATGATGTGTTCAAGGGGCACACTTTCTGCAAACACAACCCTTTTTCTTGGCATTTGTACTCAAGGGTGTGAGCGATCCTTCCTCTGAGCCATTCGCTTAATCTCCGTGACCAGCTTCTTCTTCCATGCGGTGGTTTATAGTTGCGTAAATCCTCGATTATGATTTTTGAGCACTTCCAGTCAAGTGCCAATTGAATTAATTGATTCACTGAAATGTTTACCAATTCATCTCCTAGACGATTTCTTTTGCTATAGAGTCTTCTCCGTTCTTCTTTTTTAGTTATCATGGTGTTTTCTAATCGTTTCCTGTCTTTTAGTTTTGATAACTGTGTTTGGATGCTTGCGATATGCAAGTAAATTTCTTCTATGTGCCTATACTGTCTTCCCTTAAGTTTGATATAGATAGGCTTACTAAGCTGTTCTCCAGTCTCACACACTACTGCTGTAGCAATTTTCTTTAGCCCGAGGTCTACTGCGAGTGCTCTTTCAGTCTGTTCTTCTTTTTTGGGTTGTTTCGGAAACTCCCAGGGAAATTGCAAGAAGAAGTGCCTTAATCCTCCCTTTAAGGTTTTTATAAGTAACATTGGTTTTTTTGGTTGCTCAGATAATGCTTGTTGTATTTTTTTCTGAATTTTTGCTGGGATGACTACCTCGCTCTCAACCCATTGCCAGTCTTGTTTACTCTTTGGTTGTGGGATGACTGGCAATTTCATTCTATGACAAATACTTTGCTCACCACAAACATATTGTATTGCTTGCCCATCATCTGGTCCATAGGGAAAAGCGAATCGCTTCACTTCTTGATTTACGAAATCAGTATATTTGAACATCTCAAAATCTATTGCTAGTTTTTCATACCAGTTCTTCAGCATGCGGATGGTTTGCTGCGCCATGATTTTTTTGTAAGTGGGGTAGTTATTCTTCGTGCGAAACGTTTGTTGCACAATTTTCACCAGTTTGGCTTCATGAGCATCTATACCAATTTGTTCGATAGTTTTCAAACAGTCAAAATAGCAGTTCATTCGTTTGTATTGCCCTTGAAGGATTCTTCCTACTCGTTCAGCTATTCCCCTTCTGATTCTTGAGGGGAGATAGACTAATTGTCCTTCTCGTTCGAGTTGTACTTGTGCTTCATTGATGACCTTGTAAGCTTTTTTATTGTTAATTCCTAATTTATCAACCCAATCTTCTGTCCAGACTTTCTCAAGTAATTCATGAGAAGCTTCTTGTATCAATTGTTTGAAATAATACAAATTATTTTGTTTGTTTTCGGGAAGTACCACTTTGAACTTGTAGGATTTTTGGAGGTTGTTCTTGTTTGTATGAGAGGACATTTTTCTTCAATAAAATATATATACAGCTAGATATATAGTATTTTTATAAGGAGTTTACCGAGAGTAATAATCGTTTCTTTAAAAGAATAGTTAAATAATTAATAATTCGTACAACAGTACAAAGAGGTGTTTAAGAAAGGAAAGCAGCAATAGTATTTCAGGAGAAGCTAGATGACTGAATTCTTGAACTGGCAAACTGCCCCACTACTTTTTGATCCTACACCAATGAAACAAAACAATTGGTTAACTGCAAATGAGTTACTAGAAACTAGTCAAAGTGAGAGGTTTCTAACATCAACAGGACAAATTCAGCTTTATCCAATTATGATTCGTAAAGTGGATTTTGTTTCTGGAGAACGAATTTTGCAATCATTTCCTTACATAAAATTAGACAGAGTATGGATTAATAAAATTAGAAAGAATTCACTTGTCTTAGCTGAGAAAATCTTCTGTTATTTTACCGATTCAAATATTTCAAAGTCCATTCATAACTGGCAAAAGAGAATCATTTCCTATTTAGAAGAACAACAACGACTCCCCTTTCCTCTTTTCCGGTTGTTTAGCTCCTGGGAAGATTTCTTTCAAGGAAAACAATTCATACCATTCCAGTCCGCCTGAGGTGAAAATTTCCAGCTACCACTATACCTTACAGAAGATTTAGCTTATCTTACGGGTGTTATTATGGGTGATGGACATCTTGTTGACTATTTTATTAATATCATAGACAACTCTAAAGAGCATATTGAGAATTTAGTCAAGTTATTAAAAGAAACATTTTGCTCACGAACTGAATTTTTCAAACAGCAAAATGCTCAAGCCTGGAATGTTAATATTTTGGGTAAATGGCTTGTTCGTTTCTTTAATTTTCTTTCTGGACAACCAATTGCAATACGAAAATATCCTTCCCTGAGAGAACCACTTATTTTTAGAGAAACTGACCTTTACCAAAAAGCTTTCTGGTGTGGGTTGATGGATGCAGATGGAAGTTATAAAACAGGGATAAGTTTTGTATCAGCATCTGAACGATTGACAAAAGATTTCAGAATTTTTTTAGCTAATGAAAATATCAAATGCAATTTTTCTCGAAATGAAACTAACTATGGAATTGGTTTTCAAATACGTATTCTTCCCACGGAACGTAAGAAATTCATGCATTTGATAAGTTCTAATCAAACTCAAAAACAACAAGAACGTAAGAAACTTTTCCAACAAAAAGTCATACAACCTCGATCGATAGCTCGAAAAGAGCAAGGACAAAGGAAGCATCAAGTTTTCGGCTACAAAGAGCAGCTTTCTAATAATGGTTATTTCGACTTTTTTCGACTTCCACAATTAAGCGTCTCAGGTCTTGGAGAATATATTCAGAACCTTCGTTTACCTTTTACTCAAGAAGAAATTGCAATAAAATTAAACATTAGTCAAAGTATTTTTTCACACTATGAACGCAATTCCTCTCCGATTCCAATTCTAACTCTACACCAACTTTTTAACCTCACAAATCATTCTTCAGCTCAATTCTACCAAGATTATCCTAAGCTCTCTTTTCATTCACACAAAACTTCATGTCTCATAGACACTCATCCAACTAGTGACTTACTTAATTTATTAAAAGGATTACAAGTAAGAAAGGGTTATTTTCTCATTATTGGATTACCAAATCAATCACTAGAAAAATTTCGTAGAACACTAAGAGAGTATTTAGCTATTCCAATTTCGTCAAAACGTACATTATACAATTCAGTTCTTTTTTCCTTTGTGACAGAATTCTGTTTTATTAGAGTTAGATTGATATTTCCATCATTAAGATAGAAACTAAGTCTTATAGAAGAAAGATAATTTTTCCTCGCATCTGCTATCATCTCAGCTTTCTCCTCCGAGAATTTGGTTTAAAAAGAGCTAAAAAAAGAAAAGGAAAGGGGTACCAAAGAATTACTTGAGATCATTTTAAGAGTAATCGAATTAATTGATATATTCCATATGGTAGAGCTGCAACTAAGAAAAGATTCAAGATAAATCCTATTATACTAAATACATTTATCCCCTTTCTAAAAGATAATCCACCAAAAATTACACCTACTATCGTCAATACTAAGGTCAAAACCGATAATATAATAAGAGATATAGTACTTATTGGCGCATATCCTGATAATATCATGAGAATGCCTGTGATTATGATTGCTGTAATCCCAATTATGAATGATGCTCAAGCAAAAACAGGACTATCTGTGAATTTACTTTGTTTTTGCTTAGTATTTTCTTGTTCAAATGTAGTTTCTGTTTTTTCCATTTCAATTCACATTTAGTTTTTTTAGTTTGGAAATACTAATTAATATCCCCAATTTATGTAGAAATAGTAGTAAGTAGGCCAAGTTGATTGAATGTACATTTCTGTATTCTCCGATTCGTATTCATCATTATAATAATCTTGATAGACTTCGCCAGTTTCTGTTACTGTGACTTCACATGTTCCTTGAGAAGCATCAAAGAATAGAAAAGCTGGTCCCGATTGAGGTAAAACGATTAGATCTGGTCTACTATAGCTCCAAACAAAAGTTTCATATGTATAATCCGTGGTAACACCAAAAGATGGATTTCCTATAAGTCTTGGTTGATAGCTCCAGCTCTCCAATTTATTATTGTGATCTCCAGAGCTAAACTCGTCTAACCCATCTCCAAAACTCGCACCTATCCAAAGTAAGACATGTGTTCCATCGGTTATTATGTCATCAATCATATCTTCGTATTCACTTAACCTTACAACATTAATCCAAAAAGCAAAAACAATTCTGCTATTACCACAAATCGTTATATGGTTACCTCCAACACTCCACCCATGTCCAACTGTGAATACAATCAATTTGCCAGTCAAACCTAATTGGTCATCAGCAAAAGCAAACATATCCTCCAAGAAATCATCATCTGTTTGATCGCATGTAGGTATATCCGTCTGATCTTCATCTCCATCCATACAGTAAGCAACACGCCAACCGTAATCCATAATTCCGACTTTGTACATATCTGGTGCTGAAGATTTCGCACATCCAAGAATGAAGCTTCGAGCTTCCATAGGGGGATATAGCATGTCATCCATAGTACGAGCCACATAATTAGCTGTTCCGAAGACTATAGCCCATAAACTACTGCTACCTGTTCCTGGTGTTGTGGTTGACCAGCTATTCGCATTCAAACCATTGATCTCTAAAGCTGTTTTTTCATCCTCTTTTGCAAGCTCATGGTTTACGCCACGTATTGGAACGACAATTTCCCTACTCCCATCAAAGAATGGGTAAAGCATTGTTTCAAAAATCAGCTTATTAAAGACTAATTTGAATTCCTCGATATGATGGATATTAGAGATAAACTCTGGTATTGAGTATAATGAACCATTTACTTCAACAGTGATGTTTTTCTCGTATCCATAAGGTCCCCCACTAATATCCTTTATTCTTAGAAACCAGATGCGTTCATCAGCTTTGACATACTCACCTGAATTAAAACCTAAATCGAGTAAGTTCCATTCTTTAGTGATTCTTTTCAAATCACTTGTTAATGATTCTTCCTGCAATTTATAATCAAAACTAAACTTTGGATAAATGTCCTCATCAGACCAAATCAATAACTCCTTAATTGGATTCTCTGCTATTACTAACGCTTCTGTGGGATTCTTATACCCAACAGAGATTCGCAGATTATTCGAGTTATTACATACTAAATCAAGCTTGAGAGAGCTTTCTTGAAGCTCATACTTAGTAAAGTATGCTTCAGTATCAACCATTCTCGCTGTCCCTTTAACAATTCCCGGTACTTTCTTATCCAGAAGATAATCAGACCGATAAATTTCACTATAATTTATTAGTAGAATTGTAGATGAGACAATAATCAATGATAGAAATATAATAATAGTTAAGTGAATTTTCTTATTCACACTCATCATCCTCCATAAAAATACTATTTCCTTCAATAGATAATGTAGTAATCAAGGTTCTTAATAATTTTGGTTTTTTGTCAGAAAGTTTAACAATTACACTATACTATTGAGCTAATTAATTTCTCAAAATTCTTTTTGTGGTGTTTTTTAATCTCGAGTAGAACAGTTTTTTGTTAGAGCTGTAATGATAATAAGATGTAAAACCACATTATGAGTTGTTCTTAGACTTATTAATGAAAAATTAAGTACTGTAATTTATTGAAAATATGAATGAATACAAAATGAAATAAATCAAAAAGGCAACAAGATAATATTCACTAGTTATTTCTAAACATCTGTAAAGTGTTTTTTGAGCAGTTCGGAAAAGACCTAAATATGCTTGTATCCGAGCTAATTCGTACCAACCTTCTGGTTGGTCTGGGTAGTATCTCACAAATTTCGTAAAGCACACCATAACATGAAGTTTACTAGAATCTGCCATTCATAGTAATATTACGAATTCTCTCTTCATATTTGAAAAATGCTTCTTGAATTTTGCTAAGAAATACTCCACTTTCTTTAAACTTCTCTGTAGAATAGTCTCTCGCACTCACTGCAAAAGCCATCATTCTTGATGCTGTGTAAACTTCATAGAAGAAGATTCGATTGCTTATTTCAGGGAGTTTTACTTTAGTAATATAATTGTTATAGAAATCATGTCGGAAATTGTTTAACTCCGGGTAGAGTGAGAAGAAGAAAAGAGTCCAGCCTGCATCAAGTGCAGGATCACCTAATCTCGAGTATTCCCAGTCTATAAGTCCAGTTATTTTAGCCCCATGAACCATAATATTTCTTGGTTGTGGATCACCATGAAGTAATGAAAATCGATCAAGTTTCAATTGCTTCTTAAAGGACATGAACCATTTTGCTAAAGGATCTACAAAATAACCAGCCTTACTCAAGAAGTTTAAAGATCGATTAATATCATGAAGAATAAAACGATCATATGGTATTTCTTCTTTTATAATACCTTTTGGAGTTTCAACTCCATAATTCTTGAATCTATAATTGTGCAAATTTACTAAATATTGCGCAAAACTAGGAATAAATTTCTTGAAATCATCAGGTGTATATCGTTTAATTGCTTTTTCTAATGTTTCTCCAGGGATTCGTTCTATAATCGAAAATGGATAACCTAGAATATCAGGTTTTGTCTCGAGAACATATGGTTTTGGAGTAGGTATTGGTGCTCCTTGCAATCTCCCTAATTTGCTGAATTCTCTTTGAGGTTTAAGAGGATCGTGTTTTTCTGGATATATACGTAAAACAACACTCTTTCTAATTTCTCTATTCATTACCTCAAATAGTATATCCAAAAAGTATACTTTATTTGACATTCCAGATTGTATTTGTTCTGGCGTTTTAATAAATAGAAGCTTAGCATCTTGTGGGATTAATTTCCAAAGATTACCTGTATCTATTAGGTATTTTTTTAATCTTTTTTGAATGTCTTCAACAGGTAATAATGGTTTCATTTTATGAACCCCGATAAGGTATAATTCGTCTTTTATTTAGAAATATGCTAATTTATTGTTTAACATACGTTTTTCTTCTGAAATAATTTTGCGATATAGTTTTAAGAATTTTCTGTATGATGTGTAAAGCTTAAATTGCATCTAATAAACTAAAAATTGTTTTACAAGCAACCATCGAAGTTAAATTATTAATGTCAATTTTGGGATTAACTTCTACAATTTCAAAGCAACCAATAACCTTTGCCAATTTTTCAATAATTGAAAATAGTTCTCTTGAAGTGAGACCACCTGGTTCTGGCACACTTATACCTGGAGCAAATACTGGATCTAGCACATCAATATCAACTGAGACATAGACATTCTTATGCTTTGTAATTATATTTTTGATAAAATTCTCAATTTCATCTTCTAAGCTAAATGAGTTTGCCTTTAAAACCTTCATCTTGTTACTATTGACAAATTCTATTTCTTCCCAACCTAAATTGTGTCCTCTACTACCTATGAAGTATACTTGTTTTGTTGAAAAATTATCCAATTCAATAATTCGTCTCAAAACAGTTGCCCTTGAGAATTTATTGCCATTTGGATACTTATTCATTAAATCTAAATGAGCATCAATCCAAACAATACTGTCAAATTCCATTCCACTATTTTGAATGCCCTTAGCAGTTCCAAGGGCAATTGAATGGTCTCCACCAAGAATTATTGGAAGAGCATTTTTTCGTAATATAGTTGCAATTTTCTCACTGAACTCATTTTGAAAATCTGGATATGATAACCCCTCTCTTGTGTCTCCAAAATCTAAAACATTAAGTTGATGTATACTTTGTTCTGAAAAAGATTGTCCTGAGAAAAATGTTGAAATTTCTCGAATCTTTTTTGGAGCTAATGCAGTTCCCACTGGATAGATTTCGTATTTATCCTCATAAGGTGCTCCAACAATAACTGCATCTACATCTACTGCTGAATCAACTTCATTTACAGCAAACGATCCACAAAACGGTTCAGCCATTTCTTTCAACTCAATTAATTAATATTCAACTAATTTAATTTAACTATTTTCAGATTCACTCTCTTTATGAATTTAAGGTATTGTCTTTTTTTTTGAATTTACAATTAATCTTATTAGATAAGAGCTATTTTTTTTAACAAAAGAACTTTTAATGTGAAACTTTCGTAGTTTAATTAAAAAGATTGAATATCTGAAAG
Source organism: Candidatus Heimdallarchaeota archaeon (assembly GCA_019058275.1). Classification (GTDB taxonomy): domain Archaea; phylum Asgardarchaeota; class Heimdallarchaeia; order JABLTI01; family JABLTI01; genus JABLTI01. Next base: position 31,670 of record JAHLVW010000093.1, on the reverse strand, counting down.
GATGAAGTAGGAAAAAGTTGAAGAATCACTCAAACTGGTGTATATCGCATGGATGATAAAAACAAACAAAAGGAAGTAAAACCAAACCTAAGAGATTTTGGAGGAATTGTTCGAGCAAGTAATATTTTCCTTTCACAGGCTTCAAGAACAAGAAAAGCTATATTAAACCAAAGTGAGAGTTTAGAAGCTATCTATACTCTTCTAAATGAAACTAAAAAGAAACACAATATAGTTCATGTAACAGGCATGGGTCGTTCTGGAAGAGCAGTTGAGTTTTTTGCTGAGATGTTAAAGGATTTGGGATTTAGAGTTTCAATTATTGGTAGAACTCTAGCTTTACCAGTTTCTGTTGATGATGTTGTTATTGCTTTCTCGGGTTCTGGAAAGACATCTACAACTGCAGCAAATGTAGGTGTTTGTGTAGATGGTGGAGCAAAAATTGTTATAGTTACTCAAAATGAAAAATCTCGTTTAGGGAGATTTGCAGATATCCATTTGATTATTCCTAAATCTAAAAAACTACAACGAGCTGAAGAACCTCCTGAAATAGAAACCGATAAGGATTACGTATTTTCATTCAGCCAAATCCCAGAAGAAATGAAGAGTTCTTTATCACCAATGGGAACTTTATTCGAGTTATCAGCTTTGCTAGTATCAATTGGACTTGTAGGGATGATTCGTAGTGACAGTGATCCTGTTAGATCATTTCAAAGTACTGTAGATGCGGTTATAAGCAATGCAGAAAAAGCTGTTCAAGGAATTCTAAAGAAAGAGAAAACTCAGGATGAGATTGTAAAAGTTCTTGAATTGTTTATTGATTTGAGTCCTGCTTCAATAAAAAAGGTCTTTTGGATTGGTGCTGGATTAAGTGGTATTATTGCATCAATGCATGCTATGAGATTTCAACATCTTGGTTATAACATTCATTTGCAAGATGATTGGCGTTTTAGGAAGAAAAATGATATATTGGTAGCTATAAGTGGTAGTGGAAGTACACCATTTACAAATGAATTCGTATCAGAAGCAAAGAAAAAACGTATGCCAACTATTGGTTTCACATCTTTTATTGATTCAAAATTTGGGTCTAAAATTGATATCCTCATAAAAGTTCCTGGCAGATTAGATCCAGAAAGTTGGTATAATAGATATTCAGAATCAAAACCATTCATTGAAACACAATTCGAATTTGCAGTTGCTGTGGTTATTGAAAGTATAATTGCTCAGTTAGCAATTCATAAAGGTATTACTGAAACTGAAATGAAAGGACGTCATGCAAACATTGAGTGAGTAAAGTTTGACTTTACAAAAAGACTTATCAATCAAACGTGGAAACAACAAAACTGAGTGTTAAATATGAGCTATGATAAAGAATTAGATAGTCTTCGTGAAAAACGAAAACGTGAACTTCTTTCACAATCATTGAAGAAAGAGCTTGTACAGAAGAAACGAGAAGAAGAACTTAACAAGATAAAGAATAGAAAAGTTAAAGCTACAATGATTGTGAATAACGTCTTAGAACCTGATGCAGTAGTTTATTTGGATTGGTTAACAAAGAACAATCCTCACATAGCTCAAACAATTAAGGATACAATTATATTATTGATTAACAAGAAAATGCTTCGAAAACAACTCTCAAAAATTGACATAATGAAAATTGAACGTGAATTAACTGGACAAGAAGCATCAATTAAAGTAAAGAAACGAGGAAGAGAAATAGAGAACCTTAATGAAAAGATGAAAAAGGATTATAATATGTATAACAATACATGATTCATCTTATCGTTTAATTACACTTCCATAAATAATTCTCTCTACTTCTTTTATTATTCCTTTAATTGTAGGTGTTGCTGTTCCTACTCCATCTTTTGATTCACTTTCGAATACAAATAAACCAATATAGGCAAGTTGTCTTTTCTGATTCCTATCTCTAATAGATTCTATCCAAACTAGGTGAGGTTGCGCTTTAACCCAACCGTACTCATCCTTTTCTTCTAGAGCTAAACTGATTTTCCAGAATAGCGATGGAATACTGTCATGTATATTTGCTAATGTAGCTTTAGCATCTTTATCATTAGCATAACTGAAGATACCCTCTCCTCTTTTGTTGTAAATCGCGAATCCTGTACATGCTGGAAAAACTGTCATGAATTGTTCCAAGACCTTCTGCATCTGATTCTTGTGCTCAATTTCAATCTTTAGTTCTTCTGATGGAAGTTTAATTATTTCGTGTATTTTTTTCACCGAATCTTCTACAAGCACTTTCAATTTTTTCTCTTGTTCTGATCTATCTAATTGACCTAAATGATGTGAAATCTCTTTGTCTAAATCATCAACAAGTTCCTTGCTATCTTTTTTCTCAATTTTCTCTCTTTCAACTGAAAGCTCTATTGCATATAGAACAATATCACCTGCATTTGCTAGGCTAATTTTGAGTGTTTTTGCTATAATCGTTGCATTTGCTTCTGAAATTTCTTGCATTGTCATATATCCAAGATCTGTTAGAGCTTTATTAATCCCCTCAGGAGGTTCTCCCTGAAATTCGTTTTGGATGTTATTCATGTGTGCTTTTAGTGCTGTAACAAAAAGACTCTCAGCGGTGTTTATACTTGAATCAAGAATATTCATTATAGTTGGTGGTAGCATTTCTACTAATTCAGGCACCGTATTATATCCTGCATTATGTAATTTTTGCAAATATACTTTTTTTAACTCATTTTCCTGACTCTTGTTCATATCATATCCCTCCTAAATAAGTATCAATTTTGTAAATCTCTCATTATTATAATATCAAAGAGATTATTATTCATTTTGTTATTAGAAATGAGTTAAATATTAGAAAATATGAAGAAAAATCCCTCTAATAATTATTTTATTAGTGTAATAGAAAACTAACTATAAATTAATGAATGTAAGTTATTATATACCAGAAAAACAGATGTTAAAATGTAAATTGTAGTAGGTTTGTTGTATGGAATTTCATAGTGACGATTTCTCCAATCTAAATGCTCTTCCAGCTATTGAGATAAACATACGTCCAAATATACTCTATACAGAAGAATATTCCTACTTAACTAAAGACGAATTAGAAGTATTATTTTTACTAGCTACTACAGAAATGTCTGCAAAAGGACTTACATCTTTTTCCTTCTCAGGTATCAAACGACAATTGGGTAAACACCAGCAAAAGATAACCAAAGCAGTTAACAGATTACTTTCGAAAGATTTGATATGTAAAAACGGTGGAGGTTACTCAATATCAGTTAAAGGTACAACCATTCTTTCTGAAATCATTAAACTACAAAACGCTGTTGATCTTCATCAAGCAACTGATGAATATTTACAACAAAAAATTGTTTTTGATAACAAACTACCTATTGAAGAACTAACAACCCTATTTGTAGGAAAATGGTTTGGTGCTTTCAGATATATTTCGCATACCGAAGGTAAGAATTTAGTTATTCGTTGGCAACTTGTTGATAGTCGTGCATCAGCAACATTAAATGCTTATGAGGATGAAGCCATTCTAAATATTATCCCAGATAAGGGTGATAATCAAAGATTTGCTTATGAACAAGCATTAGATGATTTATCTCGATTCTTTATAGAAATCTTATCAACATTTTGTATTCACGCATCAATTGAAACAGAAGGATGGAGAAGAAGTTCATTATCTGAACTTGATTATCAGCAACAATTAACAACATGGTTAAGCACAACAACAAATGACCTGACAGAAAACTAGTCATTTATCACTTAACCAATAGTTGCAAAAAGTTTATTTTTAATGAGAATTCTGCTGGTTTTATCATTAGAAATACTACTTAGTCATTTTATATAATGACACTTTATGTATTGTAAGATAAAACTAATTTGAGGTTGAAAAATTGCAACCAAATAATATTGAACAACAATTAACAAAAGGAACGACAACTGTTGCAGTTAAGTGTAAAGATTGTGCAATCCTTGTTGCTGACATGCGCGCAAGTATGGGTACATTGGTTGCATCCGATCATGCTAAGAAAGTTCATCGATTGAATGATTACTCAGCAATCACAATTGCAGGCTTAGTTTCTGATGCACAATATATCATTGACATCATGCAAGCACAAATACGATTATTTGAGCTTGATCGAAAACGAAAACCAAAGACATCTATGATAGCAAATCTCGTCAAAAACATGCTCTATGGACAATATCGACAATATTTCCCATACTATGTCCAACTAATGGTTGGTGGTTGGGATAAAACAGGACCACATATCTTCTCATTTGATATGGCTGGTTCTGTCTCAGAAGATGATTGGATGTCAACAGGCTCAGGGTCACCACTAGCAATAGGTGTCTTAGAAGTAATGTATGAGAAGGACATGACTGAAAAGGAAGGTATGAAATTAGCCTTAAAAGCTTTGAAGTCAGCCATAAAAAGAGACACAGCTACAGGCGATGGAATTAGAGCAGTTGTTATTGATAGTAAAGGCTTCAGAGAACTATCAAAAGAAGATATAATTGAACACGGAGGAGCTCTTTAAGATGTTTTCACAACCAAGTCAATTCGGTTACGATAAAGCTACAGTTATTTTCTCTCCTGACGGAAGAATAATCCAAGTTGAATACGCTCGAGAGGCTGTTAAAATGGGCAGTACTGCTGTAGGTATTAAAACAGATAGCTGTGTGGTTTTAGCAGGACAAAAACGATCATTTGAACTAATTGAATCTGCAGATAAAGTATTCAAGATAGATGATCACATAGCTTCAACTTTCTCAGGATATTCTGCAGATGGAAGAGCACTTTTACAAAGAGCAAGAATAGAAGCTCAAATTGAAAGAATCACTTATGGAGAAGTGATTGATCCAGAAGTTCTTTCAGAAAAAATAGGCGATCACTTACAATCATTCACTCAATATGGTGGAGTTCGTCCATATGGTATTGCTGTGTTATTTGGTAGTGTCTATGAATCTGAAGCTTATCTACATTACATTGATCCTGGAGGAGCAATATTCAGCTGCTTAGCACAAGCAATTGGTTCAAACGAAGGCGCTGCAAAAGAAGTCCTAAAGAAAGGATACAAGAAAGTACTAACCAAAAAAGCTGCTGTCAAACTTGCATTTGATGCACTTAAAGCTGCTGCTGAGGAAGATGAAGGCGGTTTAGTTGCTGAAATGGCTGTTATCGAGGTTAAAACCGGAATAGTCGAAGTTTTAAGTCAAAAAGATATAGATGAGCTACTAAAAGCATAAACTCATTTTTCATCTTTTTCTTTTTTCTTTTATTCAAAATTAGTTTTTAATGTTATTTTTTACCTTTTATTGTTTTAAGTAAATTAGGCAAATCCTTTAACATAGGTATGATGTAATTTGGATTAAGTTCTTCTAAACCTCTTCTTGCTGTTTCTTTGAACTCACCCATTACACTTACAACTTTGATTTTTGCTCTTTGACTTGCTATTATATCTGATGGTAAATCTCCTATATACAAAATCTCATCCCTATGCAAACCTAACCCCTTAATACCTTTGATTAATCCTTCTGGATTTGGTTTTGTCTGTGTACAATCTTCGCGAGTTATAATAACATCAAAATCGTTTAAAGCTGGGATTTTTTCTCTTGCTATGTCAATAACCTTTCGTTCTGCGGTAGTAACCAATCCCATTTTATATTCTTCTCTTAGAGCTTTGAGCGTTTCCTGAGCACCTTCTTGTGGTACAACATTTAACTTGCTTTTAGAATACATAACCAAACTCTGAATGAGAAATCTTAACTTTTGAAAATAGTTTAACTGATCAACATTAAGCATTTTAGCAACTAAAATTGGGACGTATAAAGGTTTGATTTTATCAGTAGCAAGTAGTTGCTGAGTAGCAAGATAATAACGTTCCATTAGATATTCACGTTTTATATCTGGCTTTACATTCTTAATTGCTCGAAAAAAAGGCCAAATAACTCTAGCCATGACTGAAGAAATAACACCATCGAAATCAAATAGGAGTCCTTGAATGGGCTTTGATATCATTTAAAATCCTCAAACGTAACTTCTTTTTAGCTTTGCTTCTTTTAAAAGTTATAGTTATCCATAATTTTGCTTCTTATTACCATCATTTAAATAAACATCCTTCTTTATCTTGAAATGTTCATTTAACAAAATTAATCTACAACTGATATAATTGTAAATTGCTTCAATGGTTGGGAAAAGGTAATGTCGGAACATGAAAAAACACTAACAGAATACATTAGAGATTTATCATCAGAAGATGCAGATATCCGTATAAGAGCTGCTATTGAGTTAGGTGAATGGGGACATGATCGTGCAGTTACCCCTTTAATTAAGATCCTTTCTCATCCAGATGAAAATTTGAGGAGAGCTGCAGCAAGAGCACTAAAGGAAATTGAAAACAAGCGCTCTGTAAAGCCACTTATGTTTACTTTAGTTAATGATGACAGTGCTGAGGTAAGAGCAGAATCAGCTTATGCTTTGGCTTATTTTACCAATGTTAAATTTGATACTACTGATTTAATCACAGCTCTACAAGATGGTCATTATTTAGTAAGGCAAAATGCTACATTCGCTCTAGGAAGATTAAGAAGTCGTAAAGGTGTTAGACATTTAATATCTGTTTTAGAAAATGATGACAATTACAATGTTAGAGAAATGGCTGCTTATGCTCTAGGTGAGATTAAAGATAAACGTGCTACAAATGCATTGTTAAAAGCATTAGATGATTCGCGATTAACAGTAAGAAAAAATGCTGCATATGCTTTAGGCAAACTACAAGTGCCTACCACAGTTGATTTATTAAAGAAGCACTTATTGAAAGAAGGTGAAGCTAAGGAATCTGCTTGGGCATTATCAAGAATTTTACGGAAGCGAGATTCAATTAATGCCTTAAAAGACGGATACAAAAAACTGAGAAAGGAGAAATATATTGAAGATTGCATTGAAGTTTGCAGAATTTTGAATGATCTTGATAGGAAAATTGCTAAAAAATATCTTGAAGAAATGTTAGAAGATGAAAACTTCTCATCCTATTTCGATGATATAAAATCCATTTCTTGATTCAAAGATTTGTGTTCATTCTTCCTTTTCAACAGAAACGATAACAGTATCTAAAACATCGTCTAGCAAAGGTCTATCTTGTGCATCTGGCTTTGGACCATCAATTGGTTTAGCTTCTGCAATTTTAGCTGGTTCACCTAAATCTCTAGTACCTCTTCTTGTTCTAACAGGTCCTGCTGCAACTCTAGATTGCGAGATTGCTCGAGTTAATTTTGATTCTAATTGATCAATCCGTTTAATTAATTTTAATACTTCCTCTTTGCTCATTTCAGTAGTTTTTTGTCCGGCTATTTGTTCTTCCTGCGGTAGGATTTTGCTAAATCTCATTCCTAATTCATCAATCTTCTTGAGTATTTTTTCGTTTTGTTCATCTGATAGTAGATGATTTATTTGGGCATTCTGTGTTGCTTCAACCGGTACAGGAGGTTTAGTTTGCTCTTTAATAGTTTGGATAAATCCCCATAGCTCATCCAATCTTTTACTAGTTGTATCATCAGTAGCAGTGAATGTTTGAGAATAAGATGGAGGTGGGCTTTTTTTAGATATAGAACCAAAATTCTGTTCATGTAATACAGAAATCGCTTTAGTTAAAATTTCATCTGTAGAAGAATGCATAGTTAAAAGATCTTCAATTTGATCTTTCGTTTCAGATCCATACTCATAATCCAAATAGAATCTAAACCCTCTTATTCGTTTTCCACTGCTCAACAGCTCTTCGCTCCAATTGCACTGTTAATTTTGTTAATATGGTTTTATTCTTCCAATATTATTTCTTGTTTTTAAGTCAAAAAGGCATTGGTTTATTGATGTATAATTACCTTTTCTTTAATTCATGAATTATTCTTATCTCTTAAATAACCATTTCTCATCCTTAAATAGTTCATCTGCAATTTTTAATGCATTTGTATGCTCTTCTTCAGTTATTGTGTCAAATACTAATTCAATATTTAGTGCTGATTCAAGTCCTGATATTAGAGCTTCTCTAATTTCCTTAAAAGATGGTGCGTGTCCTAATTCTAATTCTAAGCTTGACACTCTTTCTTTTGCTGAAGCTATTAGTTTAGCTCTAAACTTTTCATCAGGAACAATCAAAAGAGAAAACATCCTCTCTACATCTACCTTCCTTAAAATTGTTCCATGTTGTAATACAACACCATTTTTTCGTGTGAGTGCGTTTCCAGAAATTTTTTTACCATTACTCTTCAGGTTTATATCATTAATTGGTTTGAATTCTGCTTCTATATCAAGTATTTTTAATCCTTCTACAATCCCACCACAGATTTTTTCATAGATTTTAGAAACATCTTGTGGAAGTGTTGGATCAGAATCAAGACAATTAACTGAATAGGTTAATTCACCTTCAAAATCATGATAAACAGCTCCACCGCCAGTAGTTCTTCGAATGTAATCAACATTCATTTTCTTGCAGTTTTCAATATTGACCACAATGTTCATTGATTGAAAATATCCAATTGAAACAGCTGATGGTTTCCACCGATACAATCTTACAGTATTGTTCACTTTAGATGCTGCAATAGCTTCTAGAATTGCTTTATCTAAACCCATGTTGTAGTAGCAGTTGTTAGCATCTTCAACCCAAATTAATCGCCATTGATCCATGACCATCCATTATCATTTCCTGATAAATAATTCTTCTTTTATGGAAATCCGAATAACCAAATGTATGTTATAGCTGCGTTAAGAGCAAAAGATAACACTGCACCAATAGTTGCAACAATTATCGACTGTCTAATTCTTGGGTTTGTGCTACCAGCTTTTTTTGCTCTATTTGCATAATAAACTGTTAATCCTAAAAATATAATTCCACCAAGAAATGTAAACCATGCAAACATCCATGCTAACCTAACATTATTCTCAGCATTACGACTCATATCCCATGTATCATATTGCGCGTAACTACTGCTTTGCGTTCCATACTGAGGTTGTTGTGGAGGTTGATAACTTTGTTGTGGAGGTTGTTCTTTAATTTCCTCAACTTTTGAACCACAATATCCACAGAATTGCACTTCCTTTTCCAATAGTGCACCACAACTGGCACAAATTATGAATTTTTTTTCTGACATTTTCATTTGTCCATTATCAAATTATACTGTCTGTTCAGTAATCTAAACAATATATTAAATATTTGATTTATATTGCTTTTCAAATTAAAGCACTACTTGTAATGAAATATTAGAAATCAGAGAAATATGTTCTAATCCTCTTTACTTCATCAGGATTTGGATCCCAAGGATAATTGTAAAGTTCTTTTCCTGGTGATTCATTATAGAATGGTCTATTGCAATGGGGACAACCACTTGTTCTGAATGGTTTGCCAGTTGTTAGTTCTTCATCTAATTTCTGTCTTTGTATACCAAAACTAACAATTTTGCCATAATCATCCTTTGAATCACTAAACTTCATTTCTGAGAAAGATGATATGTCTGAAAATATTAAATGTCTTGCAAATTGGATTTTCCTATATGAAGCTAGAGAAGGTTGTGGATGATTCTCTAAAGCTGTTCCTTTTATTGGTGTAAAAGCAAATAACCCTACAGTAATTTTCTGATCATAGAATCTTTGGATGAATTCAACTGCTTCTTTTTCAGTCTCACCCAATCCGACAATTAGATGTGTGCTTACAAATCTATTGCCAAAAATCCTTTGTGTTTCATGAATTGTACTTTCTAGTATCAGCCAAGAAACATCGCACTCTCTGTTCAATCCTTTGATATTTTCATAAATTTCGGGTGTTGCACAATCAAATGAAATACCAACTCTAGATACTCCTAATTCTTTCATTTCTCTAAAAAGATCACTTGTTGTTGGGTAACAACAAACAGTTAATGGAATTGATAGATTACTTTCCCATAAACCCCTTAGAAGCTTTAACAATTCATTATCTGAATTTTTGAATCTTATAGTTTGAATGCAAATACGTTTGAGTTTTGTTGAATTTTTCTTTAAATGTAAAATGATATCATCAAGATTATACTCAGGCCACAATACTCTTGAGAGACTATTGGTTTTGCTTGAGCTCTCCCTAGCTTGTGGACAAAAAGCACAATTTGATAGGCATGACTCTTTTGAATACATCATAAGATAAGCTGTGGTTGGTAGAGCATCTGTTTTTATTCTTTCCAAACCAAGTGCTGCTGCAGTTCCTATTGATGCTCTTATTTTCAAAAAATGCACATCCGAAAGTCATCATATTATTTGCGATTTAGTTTTGGTATTAATTCTATGAGCTCTAACAAATCTTTAATTACAATTTTCGATTTGGAAATTTCATTAAACTGCTCAACAGAAAACATTCCTAGCTTAGCTATGAATAATATCTCACTTCCTTGAGCTCGTTCACAATCTTTTAATGAATCACCAACATAAACCATCTCTTCAGCTAGCAGATTGAATTTCTTCATTAGGAAATCAAAATGGTCTTTACCCTTTTCAAAACCTTTTCGATACCCAAGAATTTGATCAACATCTAAGCCATTTTGCAGACAATATTTTTCGATTGTTGATTGAATTGTTGAACTTGATATTGCTACTAGATAACCTTGTTTTCTTAAAGAGCTAATCGCTTCTTTAGCATCTACAAATAAAAGCAAATCAAAGATACTCTCAATTTTTTCTTTTTCGAATTGAGTTATCACTTTATCATTCATTTCTTTATCAGGGAATAAGATTCCTATTTGTTGTTCAAAAGGCAACCCAGTAGTATTGCGATACATAGTTCTTGCTTTGCTCTCTTCCAACTGATAATTCTCTGTCATTAATCTGACAGCAATCTTTTCTAAAGTTGGCATAGTATCAGCTGTTGTTCCATCGAAATCTAAAGTAACCATTTTTATCATTTTAACACCATGTAAAGAACTATAGTTTTTCTTTTGTTTGTATCTTAAGAATAATAATGTTTAGTTCAAGTTCTAGAATATTGCCTTTTTTTACTTACAAACCAATTAGTGGGAAAAAATCTAAAAACACTTCTGATATCCACTAAATGAAATCTTTTGGTAGCTCAAAGATAAAAACCGTTGCTTGATAATTTTTTTGCATATCAAAAAATTTCGTACAGGAGATAAATCAAAGTGTATAAAGTAGTTGTTGTAACTGGAGCTTCTTCAGGCATTGGACTATCACATGCAATTTACTTAACCTCATTGGGGTACACAGTTTTAGGAACTAGTCGGAAAGCAGAAAAAATTAACCTCGAGGCTCTAAAGGAAATTTATTTGAGAGATCATACAAAATGGAAATTTTTGAACAAGAAAAAAAATCAAGTAAAACCTGTCAAATCTAAGATTCCCAAAAAAATCAAAACTAATCTTGATACTTTGTTAAGAAAAATAAAATTCTATTCTATGGATGTTACAGATGACATTTCAGTAAAAAAAGCTATGTCTAAAATAGAGACCGATGCAACTAAGCTTAATGGTCGAGGGATTGATGTACTAATAAATAATGCTGGTCTTAGTTATTTCCATAGTGCAGAATTTCTTTCAATGGAAGATTGGAAAAATACCTTTGAAACTAATCTATTTGGGATGGTAAGAGTTGTCAAAGCAGTTTTACCTAAAATGAGGGAAAGACGAAGTGGTCAGATAATTAATACTAGTACACTTGGAGCTTTCATATCAATTCCATTTCAAGCTCATTATAGTGCTTCAAAAGTAGCGATTAAGACCTTTACAGAGGGCTTAAGAATTGAATTAAAGGAATTTAATATTAAGGTATCAACAATTCTCCCAAGTGATATTAACACCAATTTCAATATTAACATGCACGGTTTATCAACTGACGAAGGAACAACAGATAAATCAAATGAGCTAAAAACAATGCTAGAGAATCCACCCGAACCTAAAAGTTCACCTTACTATGATGCAGTAAAAAGGACTTGGAAGGTTATCGTACAAAATTTGATAGTTGCTCCACCTCCACTAACGATTTCTAAAACGGTTGCTAAAATAATAAAGGCAAAAAAACCAAAGGTTAACTACAAATCAGGCACCTTTGAGCAAAAATTCCTTACTTTCTTGATCCGACGAGTTGTAACGGATGAATTTGTAGATTGGCTACTACCAAAATATTTTGGTATGTAAACCCAATTTCTATCTCCTTTTTTTAAGAAATTTTTATTATTCAATATCCTAGCTTTTATTTTAAGGAGAATTGATGAAAGTAATCAAATCGTTATTTTCTTACCTAAAAATAATCTTTCTTTATCTGACAGGTAAAAGCGTGAAAGCACAAGATTACAAAAATGAGTACAATATTGTTGCTCCAACTTATCAAAATTGGCTCAATAGGATGAAGAAATACACTGATCAAATAATTAGAACTGATATGATAATTAACAAAGAAGGACCACTAATTTTGGATTTTGCTTGTGGAACTGGCTATATTACTGATGTATTGTTGAAAGAACTACCAAGTAAGTCAGTGAAAATCGTTGCTGTAGACATTTCTGATAAAATGGTTGAAATTGCTAAAAGCAACATCACAGATAAAAGATGTGAATTCATTGTTCAAGATGGTAATCTTTTTCTCCAAGATGAGTCTGATGAAAAATATGATGCAATTTATTGTGGATATGCACTTCCTTATTTTAATCACAAGAAAGTAATAAAACACTTTTATCGAATTCTGAAAAAAGGAGGGACTACACATTTCATACTAAATTGTAAAGGAACATTAGAAGGAATACATGAAATTTACATTAATACAATGAAAAAGCATCCATCTGAAATTGCGAAAATTTTAGAGATCAGTTATCAACTACCAAAAGATGAAAATGATATTAGATCTTGGTTTGAAAATCATTCCTTTCAAACTTTATTTACTAACACTGTAGAAGAATTTGTTAGCTTTAATAAAGCTGAAGATCTCTACCTTTGGTTAAAACAAACTGGGGCTCTTGCAGGAACAGGTTGTTTCTTCACAGATAATAATGAAATCGAAAAAGAAATAATTGATGAAATAGTAAAAAAGTATTATTCGCAGAAAAGTTATATAATTAATCACCGTTTTATACTAGCTATATTCAGAAAATAAGATTGGAGTGTGCTGTTTGAATCTCAATAACCTGTTTATGGTTGTGCGAATGTTTTTGAACAAGGATTTTCGCATATTAATCTTTAAGATTCAGAAGATCTACAGGCAAGATCCAAATTTTTCTAGTATAAATACACTCAGGTATATGTTGACAATGATTAAAGGAGAAAAGATTGTCAAATTTGGTGATAAATATGTTCTTACTTCCTTTTTACCCCCCATTCCTTCTGAAGCCTTTTATCAACTAGCATTAGCAACTCCTGATGATCAAGATATTTATACACAGCAAATGCATGCAACTAGATCTGCACCATTATCATTCTTTCTAGCACTAACAAACAAATGCAATTATAATTGTAAACATTGTAGTGCAAAAGGAAGACATGCTGGAAATGAGCTTACAACTAAACAATGGAAAGAAGTCATAGAAGGCATACAAAATATAGGTACTGCAGTAATTGGACTTACTGGTGGGGAACCACTACTTAAAGATGATTTAGAGGAAATAATTTCCTCCATAGATGAAAGGAGTTCTTCTATTCTTTATACAAATGGTAAAGGGTTCACATATGAAAGAGCAAAATCATTGAAAGATGCAGGTCTTTTCGCAGTTGGTATAAGTTTGGATACACATATTAAAGAAAAATTCAATGAATTTAGAAATAATAAGGATGCTTTTGATAATTCTATTGAAGCTTTGAAAAACGCTCGAGATGCAGGATTATATACTATGCTACAAGCTTACTTTACTAAAGATGATGTCACAAAAGAAAATCTAAAACAATTATTAATGATTGGAAAGGAACTGAAAGTCCATGAAATGAGAATTCTTGAACCAATAACAAGTGGAAGATTATTTGATCCTAAAAAACATGAAGCGGTAATTTTCGATAAAATTACAAGACAGAAAATGATTGATTTTCAATTGAAATATAATAATAGACGATTAACCTATCCAAAGTTAACAACCTTTGCTTATTTTGAAAGTGACGAAAAATTCGGGTGTGGAGCTGGTACACAACATTCCTATATTACCCCTTCTGGTGAATTGCTACCCTGTGATTTTATTCCTTTGTCATTTGGGAATGTTTTGAAAGAGGATGTAGGTAAACTTTGGTTAGAAATGAATAAAATAATTGGAAAACCAAAAAGCGGTTGTTTTGCAAATAAAATAAACAAAGAATTACAATTGTACAATAATCGTGTTTTTCCATTGGAAAGAAGTATCTCTGAAAACATATGCAAAAAGCATCAAGCTACTACTTTTCCGAAATTCTTTTCTGTATGGCAAGGGAAACGAGGACGACGAAATGATTGATGTTGAAGAGATAATAGAAAATCAACACGCATTATTTTACGAAAATTCTGTTAAAGAATACATTAAGATGTCCGATGGAGCAGAATTACTAGTTGTAAGAAATGTCTATTCTAAGGATGTCAAAAATGTTCTTTTCCTATCAGGTTATCTTGCTATTCGAGAAGCTTGGAGTGACTTTCTTGATGCTATTTATGAGGATTTTAACCTTTATGTTCTTGAGACTCGAGAAAAACCTTCATCAAAGTTAAAATTTAGACATAACGGTGACATTTTCCGATATGCAAGAGATATTTTTGATACGTTAAAGCATTTTAATCTTGAATTAAACAAAACTGTAATTATAGCATCTAGTAATTCAGGATTGTATATTGCTAGATCAATTGCTGAAGAATTATTTAACCCATCAGGCATAATATTACTTGGACCAATAAGAAAACCGAATACTTCTCAAAAGCTGATTTTTGTTACTTATCTTTTTCCCAGTTTCATTCTTCAACCATTTGTAAAATCTGTGACAAAAAAGTGGTTTAAAACAATTGTTCCAGAAGGAATTCAATATGATATATGCAGACATTACATTGAATCAGTAACCTCATGGCGCGTAAAGAAAAATAGACAAATATCTAGATGGGATAGCTCTAAGGATTTTAAAATGATTAAATGTCCAACTTGGATTTATGGTACGAAGGATGATATCTATCATCCTGAAGCTGAGTGTTTTGAGATTCAAAAACTGATTTCAAATAGTAAGATATTTCAAATGCCTTATTTTGGTTATATGCATTTCAATCCTGGTGCAAAAGAGTTTGCTAAGATTGTAAAGAAGAATATTGAGAGCTTGTAAACACTATTTTTCTTCAAAGCAATTTCTCGAAACCTTTTATTTTATTTATTACTTGTATAAAGAAGAAACTTTTTCAGTTTACAAAAAGTTATGCTGATTAAGAAGTGTGAAAGAAATGACCACTACAGTTGATTCACTATCCTCAGATATCAAAAAGAAAATTCGTTATATGAGCATTGATGTTTTTCGCGGGATAGTTATCGTTGCTATGGTATTTGTAAACACTCTTTCTGAGTTCAATACAACTCCTGCTTGGTCAAAACATGCTATTGATTTTGGTCTAACTTATGTAGATCTTGTTGCACCATTTTTCATTTTCGCAATTGCTCTAAACATATAAAATGTCCCTTGAACGTTCTTTAGAGAAAGATGGATCAGTAAGAACTTATGTGAAATTTATTCGTCGATATGCTACATTATTAGGATTTGGAACCCTAGGAAGTTTATACATTACTCCTTATGGTATAAATTTTGGCTGGGGAGTTTTGCAAGCAATTGGCTTAGCTGGTATATTAACAGTTTTTTTTATCAAAATACCAAAATCATATCGATTTATTATAGGTTATATTCTCCTCGAGGTTTACCAATTCGTAATAGGTATAACAGTAAACATAGATGGAACTCTCATTACAATAAGTGATTTAGGTTTCAATGATGGACATGGAGGTTTTATAGGATGTTTTGGTTACGGAGTTATGATGATTCTTTCGACTGCTATTGGGGATGATTTCCGGGAAATTGACAAATTAGAAATCCTAATCATTGGAATAATTTTCATTGTACTAGGTACATCTTTGCATTTTATTTGGGTTAGTTTGGGCTTTCCTGCATATGGTGGTTTATCCAAATTAAGGGTGACTCATTCATATATCCTATTAACAATTGGACTTGCAGCAGTTACATTTTGGGCAATGTGGTATGTTTATGATTTTCAAAGATTAACAAAGAACAAAAGCTACTTCTTGCAACCACAAGGAAAGAATGCTTTATTTTTGTACATTATTCAACCAATATTTCTAGGACTTTCGATATTGTATCTAAATAGGGATGCCCATGTAGCCTTGGTTTTTCTAAGTGGTTTCATTAATATAGCAGCTATTTGGGGTATTTCAGTTCTAATGGATAAACGAAAATTCTACATAATCATTTGAATTAATATAATAAGAAAAAATAGAGAACATAATGCACCAATGGTGCATTATTAAACCATCAGTTTTCTAATCTTGAAGGTCTTTGATGAAAGGCATAACTTCTTTTAATAACCAATCTGGCCAAATCTCTTTTGCTTTTTCTAATTTGATAACGCCAGATTTGTGATTCCATCCACGTTTTTTGTATACTACATCTTGTAGTTTGTTATAATGTTCTTCTCTATGTTTGCGGGTAATAGCATGTCTTTCTTCAAATGGCATCTGTTGTACTTCTTCCAAGCTCTTTCCTAATATTTCTGTTAGTTGCTTATCATAGCGTTCCATTCTACTTTCGTATTCCTCAAAAGTTACTGGACCAACTGCTCTATAAGGTATATTACTGTCATCGATTCTTCTACCATGACCTAATCTAACTTGAAATACTCTTTGGAATTGGTATACCTTTTCGCTCCTGCTGATTAAGCTATTCTCTCTTTCTTCAGGTGTTTTACCCATTGGTATGCCTGTAATTGATTCAAAGAGAGTAGCATAATTCTGAATGTGTTCAGGAACTTTGTGTGGTGCATCAGTTTCCTTATTGTCATCAGGAACAACATCATTCCATGGTAATTTGCACAACCCATTTAGAGAGAACCAAGTACGCCAGTAGGGGAACCAGCACAATGCATCTGCTTTGTTCTCAAATGTAGGTATGTAATTGTGAACCATATCCAAGAATATAAGCCATGCTTCATCATGTTGTGGTCCTTTAAGGGTTAAACCATAACCACCTTGTTGAGCTAAAGATTCTTTAGTGATGTATTCACTAAACTCAAGCCCTTTATGTTCCATACCAATATCTTGAATGAATTGCTCTTGTTCTGGAGAAAGGTTATAATTAGCTTTGAAGTATACTTTCATCTTCTTGATACCTTTTGCAAAAATTAGGGCAAATTCATCTTTTCCTTTAGCAATACGATGCATTAACTCCATTGTATCTTCAAAATTACCAAATTTTAGGTCCAATCCACCCGTACGTTCTTTGTTAAGTATACCAGCTTCATAGCTTTCCATAACAAAACCTGTTGCAGTTCCAAAACTAATTGTATCTAGTCCATAAGTATCACAATAGAAGTTTATTTCTACTACATGTAATGGATCAAATATTCCTATGTTACTACCACATCCAGCGATTGTCTCATATTCGGGTCCATCTACCATGACTTTTTGTCCTTTAAATGGTCCTGTTTCCAATTCAAATGCTTCAACACAATGAGCACAATTTATCGCACATCCACGCCAACATCCATCCCAACCCTTGCCAGTATTAGTGAAAATTTTCTCGTATTTGTCACCCCAAAGAGACTTATCTTTGCCATCATCATCTCTACCATACTTGAAATTGTATGTTGGTAACAAATCAAATTCACTCATAATTGAGGGAAGATGTCCAGTACCTATAACTCTCATCTTGTTTTGTGTTGGATCAAGCTTCAGAATTTCACTTGAGTGTTTCCTACCTACTTGTCTAGCAGTATCTCTATCTTCAGGATTCTGTGATTCAAGTTTGACTGATATAGAATGAGCAACTATAGCAACAATATTTTTGTTTCTAAAAACTGTCCCAGTGCCACCTCTGCCTGCTTGTTTAATGTGATTTAGTTTTCTTCGATTATCCCACCAAGAGAAGTTTAAGCAACCAAAATAGGCATTATCTGCACCTGGACCTGCTGATACCACAGATACATATAGTCTATCATCTTTAGCTGTTTCTTTGTCTATGTTACGGTATTTCTCGTTAAGCTTTTCTGCTAAAATGTGGGATTCTGTTGGTAAATCACCCGCTGATTCAATCCAAACTTTTTCTTGTACTCCATCTATAACAATAACAACTGGTTCTTCTGCTTTCCCAACAATTCTTAAAGCATCAAAACCCGAGTATTTCATCCATGGACCAAAGAAACCACCTACATTAGAATCAATAATTATGTTAGTTAATGGAGATATAGCTGTTACTATAGATTTTCCTGCTCCGGGATAACCCATAGTACCGCCAAGTGGTCCACTAGCAATACAAAGAGGGTTTTCTGGTTCATCCCATTTAACAATTCTATCTTTTGGTAAACTTTCCCACATTAACCACAAGTCATAACCTTTACCACCAATGAAAGTATCACGAACTTTCTTGGGAACAGAATTTTCTTCGATCGTTAATTTTGATAAGTCAATATGAAGCGTTTTATCAGAGTAACCTTTCTTTATCTCTTGACGCTTATATGACATTTCAGCTAGAAATTTAGTCATCTTATCTCTTCACCGTTTTTCACTGAATTGTATTTCAATTTTTGCTAAATCAGAATTACACATAAATTCTACAAACTTAAATCTTGCGTTATTCTTCAGATAGGAATAACTATGCATAACACTGTCTTTCTTCAATTCGAGATATTAAAAGTAGCAAATAAGTGACAGAGGATTTAGTTCGGATATTAAGACACTGAATTGACGATGATTAATTAGCATAAATTCTATTGAAATACAAAAAAAATCTCTGATGCTGATTTATAAATCAAAGATTTCATGTAAATCTCACTATTTTAATTAATAGAGATATGGTTGAGCAGTTCGCCATAGAATCTTATTGTAAGCTTCAGCATACATTACTCCAGCCATTCGTCCATACATCATTAATTGAGCAGTTACATATTTCTTTACTGGCCACTGTCCATATGCTTCACTATAAGCATCTAAAACTGTCATTATCTTATCGAATTGTTTAGTAACATCCACGAAAAAGGGTTTTTGTTTTGAATCTGTAGCAAAATAATTGGTATATAAACTGATGTTTGATCTATGAGGTTCATGCATATGACTGTCATTTTTGTATCTTGCATAAGATATCGCATCAAGAGTTATTGTGTATGTGTATCGATGATCAGGATGACCAGTTCCCAACTGATTGGATTGTGACCAAGTAATAATTATATCTGGTTTAATTTCCTTAAAATGTCCTGTTAATTTCTTTGCGTTTTCAACAGATGGATGAACTCCCGAATCAGGCAGATCCATTAATCGATATTCTGCACCTAAGATCTTTTCAATTTTCCTTGCATGTCCTGCACGTATTTCCATTATTTCCTCAGGTGAGCAACATAAAGAAGAAGCATTTTCTCCTCGTGTTAAAAAGATCACGTAAACGTTATCTCCTCTATCCGCGTGATTAGCTAGAGTTCCAATAACACCTGCTTCATCATCAGGGTGTGCAAATACTGCTACGACATTCAATGGTTTTCTGTTTTCATCTGACATAAGAAACATATGATTTTTAGCTTTTAAAAATTTTAAAGTTATGAAAATTAAGTTTAATCTTGTTTTTTTATTCAAAACAGAGCCTATATGCTAACCTTTGATAAATTACTGCAGATATTCCCTATAAAACAAACTGAATGCTCCGGATTAATTCGGAGCAACTATCCAAATCTATTTTTTGCTTTTTCAACGAGTTTCTTAGTTATCATGTGGAATGAATCGTTAACATTTTCGCCTGTTTTTGCACTCGTTTCGATATAAGCTAAAGCTTTGATTTTCTTTGCATATGCTAATGCATCTTTTTTAGGAATACTTCTAAGATCAACTAAATCATTCTTGTTTCCAACTAGAATTGTGATAACATCTTTGCCAGCATTCTTAATCAAATCATCATGCCAATCTTGTAATTTATTTAATGTGGCTGGTCGAGTAAGGTCAAATACCAATAAAGCTGCTTTCGCTCCTCTGAAAAACATTGTACGAAAAACATCAAAACGTTGTTGACCAGCAATGTCCCAAATTGATAGCGTTACCATATCTTCTCCAAGTTTTACGTATTTGCTATAAGGTTCCATTCCAACCGTTAGTAGATAGTCAGACTTAAACTTACCATGAATGAATTTCATAGTTAAACTAGTCTTACCTACCGCTGCTTCTCCGATTAATAACACTTTGAATATATATGTTGAATCTCTACTTTTTCGATTGGCCATTTTTTTGACCTCTAATTTTTGTTCGATTATTTTTATGAACTTGCTATTCTAGTCCCAACATAAACTAAACGTGGTCTTTCTTGAAGTATAATAACTTCGTTGTTGGAATATCCCGATACTAATGCATATTGTGCTTCATATTGCGAACCACATACTGGGCATTCAAAGAATACCTTTTGTTTAGCAACATTCATCATCGTTGATGGTGAGAATATTTGTCTACATTGATGGTTTTTACATCTGAAGATTATTAATGGATCGATATCTGTTAGGTCCTTGTTCACCCTCGATAACACCTGCTTATAGGTATTTTCTCGACACCATTTAATCTAACATATTTTCTATTAAATGGCACTTAATTATAGTTTTTTGTTGGTGACATATTTTACTACATTTTCTCGTTTTCGTTAACTTTTCTTAAAAAGTTTCCCTAATTTACTTATTTGGTCATTAATTCTTTGATTTTATCTGACCATTTCTCTGAGAATTGTTTTTCTATATCTTCATTTCTCAATTCTGCTTTTAACATTAAAGGAATTTCATCTATAATAGGATAAAGTGTAGAGCATTTTGGGCACATTATCATACCTGCTACTATTTCTTTTGAAAGACATTCTTTACAATCACTATCATAATTTATCTTCTTAGCATCTTCAGTTACCTTATTCTGATCATTGGATTCATCTATAATTTGAATATCTTTTTTTACACAATAAAATCTACAAACTACTTTTGTTTCCTCATCTTTTTTTGGTATTTTTGGATCATCAATATTTCGATCTTCAAATATATGAACTTTTAACGGCCATTCTTTGTCTAAAGGGCAAACCAAAATATCAAGTAATCTTAGCTTCAATTTCGTGCTTTCTCCAATTAAATCTCAATACTGTAATTTCACCCATACTATATGAAAGCTTTCGTCTTATCATAAAGCAACGAAAATTAAGCTAAAAATCGTATACATAAGTCAAAGCTAGTATATGGGAATTTTGATAGAATATTTTCAGTATTTGTCCTAAATTATAATGTAAGAAGTGTTTTCTTCTTACCTTCCAGATTTCATTTTTATCTAAATTCAATTTCTCTTCTACTAACCATTTTATAGCTTCTTCTGCTGTATCTCTGGTTTCGTTTTTCCAATAGTTCTTAACACTGAATTCCCATGGTTTGAACGTTTTTGGATATAATGCATTTATAGCTAAATAAGGTGAACTATTATACAATGTTTGAAGCATTCCACCTAATCCATGCTGTTTGAAAACCTTGTAATCAATTTTTTTCGGCATTTCATCGAGAGCTAAATTCATACTATCAATTACTTGTTTTATTGCTTCTAGAGAGCTTTTTCTCCCTTCTTCTCCATCCCAAATTCCTTTGATACCCTTTGAAAACTGCAGGGTTTAAAATAATCAGGATATGTATAATCTATTGCTTTGAAATATGAAGAATCGAAAAACTCAACTAATATTCTAAATAAACCTGCTTCATGAAATGTTTTAGCTGTTACTTTTTTTGGTATCTCATCAATATCCAGTGCCAAATGTTCTTCTATCAAATATCTGATTGCTGTCTTTGAATGTTCTTTTCCTTTATCACATCGCCAAAATCCATAAGGAAGTTGGACTATCTTTTTTTCTAGTTTATATTTAATTAGTTTCTTAACCTCATCTTCTGTTAGATTTGTTGTTCGGATTTTATAAGATATTTTTTCCATTTAGGTTAGCACTACAAATCATAATCAGTAACAAACACTGATTCCTGTAAGAGACATTTATTTTCAGTATTTTCATTATACCCTCCAGAATTTTCCATTTAAAACTACAAAACCCAAACCACAAATAACATTATTATACATGATAGAGCGTTTTAGACTGACATTCAATTGGGGAAAATCAATATGCCTTCAAAGGAAGAAATATTAGCTAAACTTTCAGAAGATGCCCATGCTTATTGTTCATCAAGTCTTGTTGGGGTTGATCTCAGTGGAGCTACACTCATCGATGTTGATTTCTTTGATACCGATCTTACTAATGCGAATTTAGATGGAGTAATTCTTGATGGTGCTTGCTTAGACGCTGCAATTCTTGAAGGCGTAAGTTTGAAGAAAGCTTCTTTAAAGAAAGCTAAGCTAGAAGAAGCCAACCTTTCAAAAACCAACCTTTCTGAAGCTGATTTTAGCGAAGCTTTGCTTCCAGATGCAACATTTGATGATGCAATTCTTGAAGGCACAATTTTTATTAAATGTGATTTAGGTAATGGCAGTTTTTATGAAGTTAAGGGTGCTGGTGCCAAATTTAATGGATCTAAATTATCCCTTGCAAATATGGATTACAGTGACTTTAGTGGTGCAGACTTTACTTATTGCAACATGCAATTTGCCTCTTTAAGAGAAACGAACTTAAAAGGGGCAATAATGAAAAAGGCACTTCTAAAAGAAGCACGCTTGATAAAAACAAACCTTGAAGGTGCAGATTTATCTGGTGCGATAATGGATGGAGCAGACCTTAAAGACGCAATTCTTAAAGACACCAATTTATTAGGTGCAATTATGAAAGGTGTAAAGAATAGACCTCCTGAATAATCTCTTTTTATTTTGTCGGTTTTCTTTAATTGTAAATCTATTTATTTCATCAATCTTTAGTAAAAAGACTTTTGAAGTTAGTTAGCTATAAGTTACATAGTCTACCGACAATATTCGAGGTATATAAAATGAGTGATTTCGACTACTCGAAAATGTTAGAACAAATTAGAAATGAAAAGGATCAAAAAGAGAGAGAAACTCTATTTGATTTCATCGGCGAAAAAGGTGATGATCGCTTCATCGAACCACTAGCTGAGTTATTAACTCTTGAGGACAATCCTCAATTACGCCAATCTTTGTATGCTACCTTTTCAAAAATTGGATCAGATCTTGCTGAGGATGTAATTGAACAGAAAGTAAGAGCAAGATTACCAAAAGATGATGGTAAGAAAATAACTAAAAAATCTTGGGGGGAAGCAGTAGGTTTTCTGGTTGCAAATCTTGAAGCTCCATTCATTAACAAAGCTATTCAAATAATTGAATCCGAAGGCAGACTTTGGGGCATTAAAAACAAAGGTGGTATAGGGATTTACATTAGAAATCTCTTAAGAAATAATGGCTACGACTGGGGTGAATCTGCTCTCGAGACCTATTGGCCTTGGGTTGTAGAAGATGCTTTAAAGAAAATGAAGAAAATAGAACAATTCTAACATTCAATTTAAGCAAAAATAATTACAGGAGAGTTAATCTCCTATTTTTTTATCTAATCATCTGCTCCAGATTCTTTTGGTGGTATGAATAATGTTTTTGATACATTAACTAATCCCACTAAAAATAATGCTGCTGCAAATGGAAACATTATTAGTGTAAAATAGAGCATTCTTGATTGTCCTAACTCCTCAGAACCAAAGGACACCAAGCCAACGAAGAAGTCCCAGAATCTGAAATATAGAAAGAAACCAGCGAATGCTACAAATAACAATACTAGTTTAATTATATCCTTAATAGCAACTCTATCTCTAAATGATGGTCCTTCTTCTTCTTCAAAGTATTCCCATTCTTCAATTTCATCGAATTCTTCGTCTTCGTAATCATCAGAGCTCATAGTATTTCCTCGCAATACTCAATTTCATCAAGATGATTTCATTAACAGTTTAAAAAAGTTGTTTCAGTGAAGATTTTTCTTGGTTTATAATAATCAAAATTTGTAAATTACTTGAAATTTAGTTTGTTTTATTAATGAGTTTGACCTTTTTTACTTATAGATTTTTAGGAGATAAACGTATGTCCCCAATAGGATCAAAGAAAAGAAAGATAAAATGTCATTTTTGTGCGAAAGAAGCTGAGTACATGAAAATATTTGATGACTTCTTTTGCCCTAAGTGTTTGAGATTTCAAACAGAATCACAAGTCAAAGAAATTAAACTTCTACCTTTACTAAAACTCAAAAAATATCATTTCGCAGCACATAAGCATACTTATGTTATCTATAATGAAATGGAATCAAAAATTGGTTCATGTAAACGTAGAGATTTGTCCAAATATATCAGTAAGAAAAATCACAACATTAGATATTATTTCTTTAACGACATTCATAGGATTATAGCATCAGTGGATGGTAAAACATTCAATGTTTTAAATGATAATGATGCATCATGGAAGGTGTATGATTATGGTAGAAATTTCCGTGGAGAGATTCTTCATATAGCTAATTCAGACACATGGCAAATAAAGAATTCAAATGAAGATATTATTGCATTACGTGATCCTAAAGATGGAAGAGCAGCATTACAAACTGCAAGGCAATTTACTATGATTGGTTCTAATGATCCAGATAAAATCCTATTCCGAATTATCCGGAAAGGTGGCTTTAAGTTAGAAATACTGTCTGCTGATACAGATCCACACATAGCATGGGGAGTAGTAGTTGCTATTCACAGAAGATATTATGTTTGATTAAAATCAAACTCTTTCAGAATATCTCCCTCTTGATGCGATTTCTAGAATTTTACTTTCAATTACTTCTGAATGAGGTGATGTTGTTTTGTATCCTTCAATAACAGCTTTCCATGCTTTCTGAAAGAGATTTGGATGTGTATTTTGAAATGCCCTTTCTAACAGGTACATATCAATTCCAAAATCCTCAATCCTATCAGATATGTAACCTAATCCAAAATCAATAAATGCGATTTGATTTTCTTCCTCTAGTTTAATCATATTAGAAGTTGTTAAATCACCATGTATAATGTTCTTGTAATGCAACTTGCCAATATTAATGCCAATTTGCTTACAATAATCATCTTGATATTTGTTGTCTAATTTTGGTAAAAGTGTTCTTAGAATTTCCCCTTTGATATATTCCATAACAATGGTTGTGTTTTTTATATCTATCTCATAGATAATTGGTACTCTTACACCTGCATCTTTTGCTTTTGCAAGAAGTCGTGCTTCGTATATTGTCCGTTGTTTACGAAAATGGAAATCCAATTCCTTTATTCGATATTTTTTTTGGATTCTAACTTTATGCAAAGCAGGATATTCTAACCATTTCTTGTAAAAAAGTTTTGATTCAGCTCCTCGGAAATCTGCTTCAGACAATACTTACACCACAATCAATGAAAATAGTTCAAACATGAAATAAAAAATTAGTGTGTGAAATTAAGTGCAATGTTTTTACACTCAATTACTGAAGGTAGCTTAATTAAAATATAAATAAAATTACCTACTACCTTTAGTTTTAAACTCAGTATAACTACACTTTCCACAAGTTCTTCTATCTTTATGTTCTGCTAGAAATGATCCTTTACATCTTGGACATTCTTTTCTGAGTTTCTTTATACCTGATTTCTCAACTTTGTAATAAGTCCATACTTCTTGATTCTTCTCTTTTGGCATTTCTGTCATCCTCTAATTTATATCTTTACTCTTCCTTTGGAGGTGGCGGGGAATTTCTTTTGATTAAAAATTCAGGTTCAATATACTTCAAGTTTTCAACAGACTTGTAAGCATGTGCGATTCCTTTGCTTCTTTTAATTCCAGTCTCTTGATGAATTCCTTTAATTATCACTAAGTTTTCATCATAATTTATCAGTGCTGCTATTTTGGATTTAACTTCTAATCTTTTTGGGGTTTCTGCATCAGATTCCAGTATGAAGATAACTTCCAATCTGTCAAGCAGCTTATTGGTATTTTTTTCCAAGATCTTAATCTTCATTTTGCTCAACCTTCATTCGTTCGATGAGTTTTTTAAATTTGAATTTTACGTTTGCTGTTACTTTTATTAATACTATTCCTTGATGAGGTTGTCCATAAACAACATAGGAGTTGTCTGGAACCTCTAAGGTTGTTGGCAATACTAGCAAATCTTCTTCACCTTCAATTAAAAGAACTATTGGTTCTTTTGGTTTTTTGACTTCAAGAAGGTATAGTTGTTGATTTATTGCCTTCTTTATTTTCTTCCAAGTTTTGATGCTTATTATCGCTGGAGGATTCTTACTCTTTATTACTTTTGCGTTATGAATTGAGATTCGCTTGTAAGGTTTCCTAAGATTTTTTCCATCGATTATTGAGATATCCGGAATTAGATTATGCTTCAATGCATCTTCAACACAGTAATCACCAACCAAAACAACTAATGGTGGTTTATCAGCATTAATGCGTTTGATTAGCTCTATTGTTGGCGTTTTTGTGATTAATTCTCCTAAAGGTTTAGCTAATTCTTCACGCATATCATCAGGAAGATGTAAATCATTTCTGTGAGTTAAAAATTGATTATCATTCATAATTTTGTCAACCAATAGGAAAAAATAACCTCTAATATACATTACCTAACTCTTAATGCATAAACACCTGGTTTTTTAATATTTAATTTTTTAGCGATTTCAGAACTTTCAGGATCTATTATGTGGACTTCCCCTGAATAGTCTTTAGAGAAATTGTGAGTTTTGCAATTTGGACATTGGTTGCCTTCTTCAATAATTCTGTGGCATGTTTTACAAGCTTTTGCCATTTCTTACACCATATTTTCTTCTTTTTTTTTCTATTTGCTTTTCAAGCTTTTTTCTTGCTGGAAGTTGTTTTCTTCTTAGCTGCGGGTTTCTTTGCTGTTGTGGTTTTCTTTGTTGTTGTCTTTTTAGCGGTTCGTTTCTTTTTATCTGCTGGTTTCTTGTCTGTTGTAGTTTTCTTTTCTTTTACCTTTTTAGTTGTTGTAGGTTTTTTGTCTGCTGCTGGTTTCATTGTGGTTGTTGCTTTTTCGGTTTTCTTAGCTAGTTTCTTCTCAGCTTTTTTACTTATTTTCTTCCATTCTTCAACCCAACTTTCTACACCCAAACCAGCTTGTCGCATGGTAACTCCTACTCTTATTTGCGATTTACCTATTGTAACAGCTATTATTCTTGCACGTACTCTATCACCAACACTAATTGTCTTACCACTTTCTCTGCCAATCAACGCTCCTTGCTTTGAACTATATGAATAAAAATCATCAGCAACTTGACTGACGTGGCATAAAGCATCAACACAACCTAAACGCAAGAATACACCAAAATCAGTAACTTCAACGACGTCGGCTATAACGAATTCTCGATCTACAGGGAGATAATTTAGAGTAGTAAAAATTACATCATAGAATGCTGCACCGTCACCAGGCACTAATCTACCAGGTCCAATATCGAGTAAATCTATAACTACAATTGTTAATCCTAAATCTTTACTAATAATACCTTCAAATGTTTCCCTACAAATTTCTAGAACAACTTCTTCTAAATCTTCACCAAATCTGTTAGGGACAACTCGTATGGTGTCGCGAACTTCAGCTACGTAGTAAATTGTTCTGTCTCCTATCGACTTTTTTTCGACTTTTCCCTGCCTATGCTCCCTGCCTTCTCTTTCTATGAGTTGGATGTGCTCTCCAGAGTTAGCTTTGTTCATGGTCAAGGATTAGATGCATCTCAGCATCTCTAGCACTTTTGCGGGTCTTTTTATTCTTTTGTATTTCTCCGCTTCTGTTTGCTGATGATGAGATTGATTTTTTAGTCTTTTGATTGCTATTTCTAATGACAATTTTCCCTTTTGCTATTATTATTTTTCCTTGATAGTAGTCATTTATTGCTAAATTAACCATTAGTAACAAGTGATTTCTAAGGTTGTTATACCCATAAGTCATTGATTCTACAATTCTTTTCAATTCTAGTGAGTGATAGATGTAGTTGTAAAGTTTAAAAGCTGAATATTGTCTTTCTTCTATTTCATATACAACTTTCTTAAAATTTATTTTCCCATTATTGAAATCATATCTAGTCAACATTTTGTAAGGTTTTCTTCTTGTGATGTAGGCTGCTAATTGATCATAGTGTTTTATTATTGGTAGTAAATAATTTTCACTTTTTTCTCCATTGTGGTGATTTAGGCATGCTTCTCTTATTTCCTCGTTCTTAATGGTTATTTCTTTGAATATCTTGCTTGGGTGTTTTTCTGTTTTCACAAAGTCGTGGAGCATTAATGCTATTAGTAATCTTTGTAATTCTTTAGGATAATTCGGTCCTAACCCTTTCCTTAGTTTTAGTTTCTTTCTCTTAGGTTCTTGTTTTTCTTGCATGTATTCTTTTTCTTTATAGTTTAACCACTGAACCTTTCCGTATCCTTCAGTTGTCTTTTTGCCAAGATAATCTTTTGAGAGATAATTGATAATGTTCTTTCTTCCTCTCTCTTTGTCCCTGTCTATTGTTGTGACTCTTATGAATCCTCTGTATGCTAGTTGCTTTGTTGGTGCTTTTCGTTCACCTTTTGTTAGTTTCCCTACATAAGTTCTCAGTGGTTTCTTCTCTGATGATAGACTTCTAACTACTTTACACCAACATTTCCCTTTCTTAATTAGAGGTGAAGAATTAATTATTAGTGAGAGTAATTTTCCCTCGAGAGTAAAGATCTTCTTTGTTACCATGTACTCATTCCCTCCTCCATTTCTTTCCAAAGGTTTCGTTCATTTTCCTCTTCGAAAACTTTTCCTTTTTTTATCATCCTTGTTCGTTCTACTTCTTGCAAAGCTACTTCTTCAAGGCTTATCTTTCCTGCACCATTGTTTACAGCACCACCGAATCCAAGCTCAGGTATATAGAGAATACTTTGTAATAAGAATCCTAATTCCTCTTGAGATATTTCTTCAAGTAATTCTATTTTTAGTGTGAATCTTCCAGCAACATATCGCTCCCCAAAATCTTGTATTGCTTTCTTTGACCCTTGCACAAGACTATTTCGTATTTCTGTAGCAATGTGCATTTTTTGAGCTGTTATTGATCCATTCTTGTTTTTTTCAGAAATGATCACTACTGTTTCAAACCGTAACACTGATTTCTTCTTTATTGACCCCATTAA
The DNA here is from genome assembly GCA_019058275.1 of Candidatus Heimdallarchaeota archaeon. Classification (GTDB taxonomy): domain Archaea; phylum Asgardarchaeota; class Heimdallarchaeia; order JABLTI01; family JABLTI01; genus JABLTI01. Next base: position 2,358 of record JAHLVW010000093.1, on the reverse strand, counting down.
TTGATGTCTAATGCACTCCTTTTCCGGATAACATGCTCCATTAGGGTGGTATCCTTCTCCAATCAGTTTTTCTCCGCTTTGCGTTTCTACCTTGTCAGATGAGTGACACACTTCTATTCCTTTTTGCTTTGCTAGTGCCATCATTGAGTGGTTAAGTAACCCTCTGAGTCCTTTCAAAAGATACCTTTTCCCTTCTTTTCCATCTTCAGAACCATTACCAATTAACAATAAGTTGTTTATTTTTCCATTACTCACTTGCCCATTGCTTGGTTTTGCGATGGGTGTATTTGCTGTTATTTTTATTCGCTTGAATTTTCTAGAGACGATCAAGTTTTCCACCATTTAAATATAATATTAATAATATATATATTAAATTAATATATAAACTCTTCTCACAGAATATTTATATTAAATTTTAATATGTATACTAATGTGGTTTGAATTGACAAAAGATGAAGAACATGTAATAATTCCTTTTAAAAGAAAAGTGGGAAAAATTGGTGATAGTTTACATATAACATTGCCAAAAGAAATAGTTGAAGCACTAGATATTAAACAAGGAGATATTATGGAAATTTATGTTAAAGATTACAAAACAATAATTGTAAAGAAATAATGTATTTAGCATTTTATAGATATTTTTCGTTGAGTTAATATTGAATGTACACACAAAGCTTTGAGGAGTAATAGTTGACTGTTCTTAACTGGAGAAACGATCCTTTATTATTTGATTCAGATTGTTTACCAGCAAATGAATGGATGACCGCAAATAGATTAATTTCTTCAAGTGAGCAAGAAAAAATCTTCTTGAATGAGGATGAACAAATACTTGATCTTTATCCGATATTAGTTAAGAAAATTGATTTTGTTCGAGAGAATAAAAGTGATCGAATATTATCTCGTTTTCCTTTCAAAGTTCTTACAGAAGAAGAAAGGAATTTGATCAATGAGAAAGATTTGCTTATTGCAGAAATTGCTCGGGATTATTTTTACAAATCCATTAATAATGGTATCTTGGACTGGCGAATAGGCATAAAGCACTATCTTGAGCGAGGAGCGATGCCCTACCCACTTGTTAGATGTGCCTGGGAGATTATAAAACAAAACGAATTAGTGAACGATGCTAAAATTGAATTCGAAAGCCCTAAAGGAAAGAAATATTGTGTATCAACGAAAATTACAAAACAAATAGCTTACTTGTGTGGTGCAATAAATGGTGACGGACACCTGCACAAGCACTGGCTTAGAATAGTCGATGAAACGAAGGAACAAATCCAACTTATAACCAATTTATTTCAGAAAGTATTTTGTGATCCGGGTATTATTTTCAAAACAGGCAATGCTTGGAATGTTGAACTACGATCCTCTGCAGCAGTTCGGTTATTTAATTTCTTAACAGATCACACCATTCAAGGAGCAAAGTATGATTCTTTACGGGAGCGATTATATCTACAATTATTTGACAAATCTTTTAGAGCTCTTTATTGGCGTGGAGCAATGGACGCAGATGGAACATACAAGAACCAAATAGTTTTTACCAGTGCTAGTAAACAATTTGTGAAGGATTTTCAAAATTATCTAATCCCAAACCTAATCGATTCTAAACTTGTAGAAACAACTATCCACGCTTATCAGTTAATCATTCCTGCTGAGCATACTCAAGATGTTGCAAAGTTAATTGGTGTTTCCAATCCTAAAAAACGTAGTGATTTTTATCAGTTATTACAAAGAAAGCGATTTTCCAATCAGTTTATGGGTTTAAGAAAGGAAACAATAACAACACATGGTTATTTTAATTTCTTATTACTCGATGGACTTCTAGTTGTTGGTATTGAAGAATTGCTTAAAGAGTTTAGAGGTGAAAGAACGTATTCTGAAATGAGTGATTTGTTAAAATTATCTCGAGGTGTTTATTCAAAATTCGAAAAACAAGAACGAGCAATACCAATTAAATTTCTAAACAAAATAATAACAATGAAGTATAAACATTCGACAAGCTTAATGGAGCAATTAGAGAATAATTATTCAAAAATCTATTTCAAATATTCAACTTCCAAAGCAATTAAATTACCATTAAAACCTTCAAAGGAACTAGATCAACTTTTACCATTGCTAGACCCAAGAAAAAATTACTTGAATGTTTGTTTAGATCAAAAAAAAGTTATCAATATGTTTCATAACCAATTTAATGTATTACTAAAGAAACAAAGATTAGACGGTCGACTCATCGCTAATTTCCTAACAACTTTTTATAATTATAACCTTACCAACTCGCAAATGAAAAAAGATGAACTATTATATATGAAAAAAACTTGGGACAAAGATTTGGAGTAAATACTCAACTCATTGTAATGTAAT
>JAHLVW010000092.1 GCA_019058275.1 Candidatus Heimdallarchaeota archaeon | reverse complement strand
TGATTATACTCCTGAAGGTAGAGACAAAATTATGCGTTGGATAATTACTATTGTTAAAACTTGGGAGGACTAAGATGACAAAGAAAGGGGAGATAAAGGAAAGCCCTGGTGAGCCCAAAGCATCATTTGAAAAGATTGTTAGTGAAAATGGAATAATAGGATTCTCTGAAAAAATAGTAATAACTGAAATTGAGGTTAGCACAGGTGGACCAGATCCAATTTGTGATGTTCTTGAAGATAACCCAGATGATTTTCCAGAATTACCAGATGATATTGTACCAGATTTAGTAATAGGTAATTTTCAATTAATAAATGAATCCTATAAAGAGAGTGGTGAACAAGTATCAGCGAATTTTGAAGATTATGGTTTTCAAGCTAAAGATCCAGATCGATTTGAAAATGAAAGTATTAAAATTGACGAAATAAGCTCAGAAAATCCTATTGTAATATCCAATAACGATACCTCGAATATTCCAAGTATATCTCAAGAAAAACCTACAGATACTGAAATAAATTTCAACGAACAAACTTGTGAGAGGATTGAACAGAATAATGTAGAACCAATAGTTCAATCAGAAACGGAATATGAAGCACTACAACCAAACCAAGAAGTTGCTACTTTAACTAGACCATCAGATATTACAAGTGAAATATACCCAAAAACTGATGCTGTAGAGACTTTGAAAGATTCTATGAATGAATTGAATCAATTGGATTCAATACATAATGAAGCGTATAAGGATTTATGTAATAACTCTCATTGGGCACAAGAACTGGATCAAGGATTTAAAGATTTACAAGAGAAGATAGAAACACAAAGAGAAATGACACAATTCTGGTCACACTTTGGATATCTTACAGAAGCTGAAATGCAAGAAAATCAAACAAAACTCGATGTAATAAATGATCAAATATATGACAGTATTCTAGAAATGCAAGATATAGCTTTAAACAATCCTGCAACATATGAAAAAAATGTTAGAGATGTAGCTGAAAGAATCAATATAGATGAAAATGGTTTAGTTAGCAAATTTGAAGAAGTATCTAACGATTTGGAAAAAGCAGACCCGAACAATCCCTTTGAAATGGAAAGATTGCTTGATAGAATTGAGGATTATAAATTTGAAAAGCTTGAATTGGAATTAAATAAAGCATACGCAAAAGAGCCTAATAAAGAGTATGAAGTAAAGGAAAAAACAACAGAAAGAAATGAAGGATCAATTTCTAAGGAATCTAAAGGAACATCTATTGAGCATAAGGAATATGTTTCTGAAACACCAAGAACATCAATCAAGAATTTTGAAGGAGTAAAAGAAGGAACTTCTGAAAAGATTGATTCAAAACTTGTTTTCAAGGCTGAAAAACCTGTAAGAGTAACAGGTTATGAAATAAATACAAACAGTGATTTAAAGATTAAAGGTAAGCTCCACGTTTCAATGGATATTAAGAAATGGAAGGAGCTACCTGAGAGTAAAGGTGATGATAGTGTCATTGTTATTGCTGATTACGAGCTAATTGATAATACTGGGAATAAACAAAGAATTGGTGAAGTTAAATCTGAGGTGTTTAATAATGGCTATAAAATTTACATTCGTCCAATAGATGAAAATAACTCAGAAGCAGTTAAGAAGATGATGAAAGAAGAAGGGGAATTTGTTTGTATTATCCCTGGATTAGTTGACAATAAAGAACAATTGCCAAATACTGATTATTTTTATGAAAGAGCGAAAACAGCACTTGATACTCAATTTTCTAATTTATCAGAAATGAAATTAGCTGCTAAGGGATGGGCATTAGATACTTATTCTGAAATTTATCTAAGTAACGAAGAGAAAGTATTCGTTAAACAAGAATGCAAAAAAGATAAATCAGGGGGAATTTGGTTAGCAGGGGAATTAGGTAGATTTATTGAGAATTGGTTTGAAAATGATGATTGTATTTATTGCTCTATTGATGGAGAAGAGCCAATTGTTTTGAAACCAAAAATAAGAGAAATTAATGATAAAGCAAAAAGAAAAGTGAAAGAAATTAGTATACCTTATTGGGGAGATAGAGAAGAGGTTGTAATAGTATTCTCAAATCCTACTATGAAACTGAATGAAAAAGCTATTCAGAATTTAAAGTACAAAGAGACTTTGACACAAGCAGGACATAAAATATTGTCATTTAAAGTCAATCAAATGTATGAAGGAGCACATAAAGATCAAGAAATTGAAACTATAATTAAAGGAATAATTATAACTGAAGCATTTGAACATAATCCAAGTGTAGATATTCTTTCAGAAGTTGAGATAATTCCTGAATATAGCAATGGACACAGTATTTGGGGAAACAGGTATGTTTTTGATAATGTTTTGATTCAGAAAGATGAATGCGGAGATGCTACATTAAGTCTGATTGAGATAAAAACATCTGAAGGAGCAAGCAGAATTAAGCAAATTGATGATGCAATTGCTAATCTACATCATTATAAGAAAAGAATAGGAAATGAAAGCACTACTCCAATTATTTTTATGAATGATGATTTTAAATCTGGAAATAGGATAATCACTAAAGAATTCGGAGATGAGATTGGTGTTATTCTAATTGGTTTAAGTGAATTAGAAAATCTAAAAACTAATCCTGAATTGTTAAATAATAGGATAAATGAATTCAAACATCAACAATTATCATTAATGAAAAACCAAAAAACGAAAGCTACAGTGAAATGGTTTTCAAGTACCTATAAAGATAATAAGATTTTACAAAAATACAAAGATTTGCTTGCGGAAAAGATTCCTCCAGAGATACAAATTAAGGGGCAAAGAGCCAGTACTGGTAAGGGAGCAAAATTTGAAGAGAAAATTAAAGATGAATTAGAAAAGGAAGGATATGATGTTGTTTCCAATGTCATGTTTTCTTATTTTGAAAGAATTATGGAAATTGATCTTTTAGCTTTCAAAGATCAAGAAATGAAAGTTGTTAGTTGTAAAGACAAGAGTTCATCAACAAATCCTTGGAGTGTAAATACTGATGTGAAAAATGCTGCAAATAGAATTGAGTTTCGTCTGGATCTATTAAATGCAGATAAAGCAGAATTTTATGTAAATATTAATTCAGAAATAATAGATTATATTGAAGAAAAGTATCAAAATAAAAAATGGACAGATAATGTTAATATTTTTGTTTTTGAAAACTTGGATAACTAATTTTGAACGTGAAAAATAAACAAAACAGCAAATTTAAAAAGGAGAAGATAACGTAAAAAAGTTGTAAATATCTAGGCGCGTAGCTCAGCTAGGTAGAGTACCAGGCTTTTAACTTGGGTGTCACGGGTTCGAATCCCGTCGCGCCTGCCACTTCTTTTAATGTTTTTTGATAGAATTATGAAAATTTATCTTTTAACTTTCAAAGGTCAAGAAATGAAAGTTGTTAGTTATATAAGCAAGAGTTCATTTCATTTACATCTCAGAGAATTTTCTAAACGAAGATAAAAAAGGGAAAAAGAAAACATAAAACACATAACTATTTTCTTTTTCTCCTTTGCGGGATAATTATTGTAATCGAAGCAATTATTGTCAAACTGGCAAACGTAAGACTGATTATTCTAATTGTTGGTAAACCAATACCGTTTGTAGCCTCTTCGATTAAAAGCTTGAAGACAAAACAATTAGTACTGCCAGAAAGAGTTCTACTATAAGCATTAGTTGTTGTTGGAAAGCCAATTGATTTTGTCGAACCAGTCACATAAGCGTTTCCTTCACTGTCAAAGGCAATCGAAGACCCATAGTCACCACTGCTTCCCCCAACATAAGTTGAGTAGAGTAAGGAGGAACCATCTGCTGCAAGTTTGAAAACAAAGCAATCAAGATTACCTCCATAGGTTCTATTGTAAGTGTTTTCTGTTGTTGGAAAGTCATAGGAAAAGGTTCTACCAGTCACGTAAGCGTTTCCTTCACTGTCAAGGGTAATCGAATACCCATCGTCAAAAACGCTTCCCCCGACAAACGTAGAATAGAGTAATGGATCAATTAACAATGATTTGGTCCTATCATATTCGCTTAGTTGAAATCCAAAAATATTGTCCCCCTTGGTAACAAATCTTGCAGCAATTTCTTCTCCTTCCTGCAAGACTTTTAATCCCTCATCTATGAATCGTCCTTCACCCTTAAGA
>JAHLVW010000091.1 GCA_019058275.1 Candidatus Heimdallarchaeota archaeon | reverse complement strand
GTTATTATATTTTTAATTTTGCCTTGGGTGAGAGTAATCTTATTTACCTACTTGCTGAACCATTAAATTTTATAATATACGACTATACAAATCCCACGGTGCCTGAGCTTCTAAGCAACTTAGTAATAGAGGTTATTGGACATGAAATAAATCTTTACGAAAATTCTGCACTTATCCTAAGTTCTCAAATTGTGAAAGTAATTGATATAACCAATCCTGAAAATATTGCTATTCAGGCTGAATGGAGGAGGGGAAAGGAGTTGCAGAGTTCATGTATAGAAGAAGAGCTGATATTTATTGCCTGCGGGTATAATGGGTTGACAATTCTTGCTTGGGATGATGATAAAGATACTCTTTCGAATTACGAAGAGTCGATAAGAGGTACTAATGAGCAAAATGAAGATACTGATAATGATGATATCAATGATGGATATGAAATATTCTATTCATTGAATCCATTAATTGATGATTCGATGAATGACCCAGATAGTGATGGATTAACCAATTTAAATGAATTTCAAACCACATATGTAAAGGATAGAATTTATAGAAACTATATTTTTAGACTCAATCCACTATCAAATGATACAGATAAGGATGGAGTATCAGATTATGATGAAGTAAATGTTTACTTTTCGAATGCTTTACTTGCGGATACTGATGAAGATAAATTAGATGACCAAGAAGAGGTCTTTAGATCCACAAATCTAACTAATCCTGATACAGATGGAGACGGTTTATTGGATGGAGATGAAGTGTATCTATATGGCACAAACCCTCTGTTAGCAGATACTGATGGAGATAGCATGCCGGATGATTATGAAGTAGATAATAACCTTAATCCAATAGTAAATGATGCAAATGATGATGCTGATAGTGATGGACTCGTAAACAGTGATGAATTTCTACTTGGAACAGATCCAAATAATCCAGATACAGATGAGGATGGGTTAAGAGATGGGGAAGAGGTAACTGAATACCAGACAGATCCAAATGATGCAGACTCGGATGATGACGGCTTGAGTGATGGTTATGAGGTAAACGAGTCAGGAACAAATCCGAATGATGAGGATACAGATGAGGATGGCTTAAGCGATGGTAGCGAAGTAAATTACTATTTAACTGACCCAAACAATCCAGATACAGATGAGGATGGATTCACTGATAAAGAAGAAATTGATATGGGGTTTGATCCTTTAGATCCAAAAAGCAATCCTCGAACTCGTAGGAATAGAATACTGTCTATTGTTTTTGGTTCTATTGGAGGATTGGTTATAGTTATTGTTAGTGGTTATTTTCTAAGTCGAGTCTTTAAGAAATTACCTCGATTTAAACATGAAGTTTAATCGAGAGTAATACTATTTTTTTAAAAGTTGAATCTAATTGATAGGAAAAATATTGATTAAATTGTTTAAATTTGAATGAATATAAAACCATGAAGTGACGACAAAATATCAACTATCAACTCGACAGAATTTTAACCACACAATTTTAATAAATTCATAAAAAATAAATTATCTTGTTAACAGTATGTTAACACAATAGAAGAGGAGTAGAATTTTTATGAAAAAGAAATTTAAGCTCTTTCTAACATTTACAATATTTGCCTTACTGGTTAATGTTCCCGGAGTTTTGGCTGCTACTTACTACGATTCAACTGTTTCTGGAAAACATCCCAATAATCCAAGTTATTACATCTGGGTTTTGCACATGACAACGAGATTATATCCATATTTACCCAAGGTCGAAGGAAGAATACAATTTATACTGCAATCACCAAGTATGTACGTTACCGAAGTTGGCGTAGACTATGTCTATCTATGGGTAGATTGTGATAATGGTGGAGCAGATTCTAAAGTATTACAAACTGATTCTGCAGTCATTGAATGGGGTGACCCAAATATGTTAGTCACTATCACTTTTTCTGTCACTCCAGATATAGCATCTGATACTCGATATAGTACAACAATTTACATAAAATTAGTTTATGTTGTCTATGGGTCTATTTGCACAAGATACATCCACAATCAAAACATTTGGTTCAAAACCGGTTTTGTATACAGAGCACTTTCTTCGGGTTGGTGTGTAACACTTGTACCTCCAGTAAATCTTGTCATTTAAAGGGTAAGAAAAACCCTTTTTCTTTTTTTTCAAAAGAGATGATTATTTTCCGATTCGTGTGCAGGTAAATGGATAGAAATAGCGTTGTCCTTCTCACTAATCAACTTTTTCAAAGTTATTTAGGTACCACGAAAAAAGGTTAAGATTGATTTTTAAGATTCTTATTTTTCCACTAATTTATCTATTGAAATTCTTTCCTAATTGAATGCCAGATATCCTCCATTAAGCTCTTATTCTTTTCAAAGAATTCTGTTAGAATTGTTGGTATGTGCGGTTGTTGATAATAGAAGGTTTGAATGAAACAGTAAGTAACCCTTTTTTCATTGAGTGACATTTCGGAATGATTTCTTAATTGCTCTAAACAATTGGCAATAAACTTCAAAACAGATTGGGAATGAGAGAAGAGACTCAGAACTTGAGAACCACTTAGCTGCAAGAGTCTAACAGGCAGAATTTGACCAGTGTCTAATTGTTGTTGAATAAATTGCAAATAACTATTGATGAAATAGTCAGTAATTGCAGCATCAGCACCAAGGTGTTTTAACCTTGCTAACTCTGAGGGGTGGTTTAGGTAATCGCTAAGTGAGGTGTCAGGATTTTTAACAAAATAAGACCAATAATGATGAATACGACAATTTGCACAAATATTAGCAAAAATGTAAAATGCATCTTCAGATGAAAGAGAAACTTCTTTTTTCAATGAGGGAGCTATTCCAGCAAAGCTAAAACTATGTAGAAGAACAGGAAGTAATCTCTTCTCGTGGACACTTACTGATAGATTAAAGCAAAATGCATCACCAAATGAATCTTTCCAACCTACAAGACAGTTGGATACCGTTTTTGTTAGTATTTCTTGTTTTTTCATGAAAAATTGCTGGAGCTGTTTTGGAAACACCACTTTTGTCAGTGAATTTGAAAACATATGCAAAAGGATGTTATAGGCTCTATATGGTGTAGAATCATGCCCACCATAATCTATACAACCAAGTGTCGTGTTATCAATAATATAAAGAAGAATTGGTTCAGGATTCAGGAACAAAGGCAGAGAGTTTAAGATCGAGTCACCTCATATAAAAGAAAATACTGTTTTTCTAATACATTACATGCAATCATAAAATAAAAAACTTTCCAGTATTATTAATGTTTCTTGATTGGGAAAAAAGAATTCAAGTTTAAACCTAACAGAACAATTGTACTAAGTTATCAACTTTGGATCAAAGGAACAGAAGCTCAAAGGAAGATAAAAAGAAAGAACAAGGAATTTAATGGAATTATTTATGAGAAAGCTAAATAAAAGGGTTATAACCATTACTAAGCAATAAGATGTGAGAGCTGGAAAAAATCTTCTATGAAATAGGAAGAATGGTATCTTGAATTTAAAAAGAATAACAAAGAAGGGAGCTTACCTTATTCTTACAATTCTTTCACTAACACCTATTTATTTAGCAATAAATTCTTTCGTAATGTCAACAAGTAGTGAGAACTTGGTTTCGCAAACAGAGAAACTTGTCGAAATTGGACAATATGATGATAATTACGGGTCTTTCTTAGGTTTAGATTTTGAAGAAGATATTATGGTAATAGCATCAATGGAAGGAATAATAATCTTAAACAAAAGCTTACCAGATTCACTTTCGTTCCATAGAGAAATCAAAGGAAATGTAAAAGAGGTAAAAATTCAAAATGAGTCAATTTTTGGTTTGAATTCTTCGATGCTAATGAGTTATAATATTTCAAAAGAAAATGAAACTGAATTACTTGACAACTATCTATTCCAAGGTTATCTTGGAAATTTGCAGTTATGGAAGGGATTTGCTTTTGTTGTTGATGGTGGGAATTTATCAATTCTAAACATATCTGATCCAAAAAATATGCAATCAATAACTAACTTTTCAATACCAGATAACAATATAGCTGATTATGCTGTGGATGGGGAGAGATTGTATATCCTTGATAGCGCAGGGCAGATGAGAGTGGTAGATATTTCGAATATAACTAAACCTACCGAAAGTGAGATTTATCAAGATGTTGAATCAAAATTTTATCAAATAAGAATTAATAATAATTATGCTTACCTTTTAGATAATTCAAACAAATTTGTCGTACTCAATATTAGTAATATCTCTAACATTACCCAATTGAGTGAAAGTGGTATTGAAGATTGGGTAGAAAGGATTTTCGTTGAAAACAACTTTGCTTATATATTGAGTGATACTAGTCTTAGCATAATCAATGTAACTGATGCAACATCATTACAAAATATCACTAAACTTTCTGCTATAGAGCTAGGTATATCCTATTCTTGGTTTTCTTGTTTAGGAGTAGCAGGGAATTATATTTACTTAACAGATATAAATAGAGGAGTTTTCATTATTGATATTTCTACCATTAATGTACCTCAATTAGTGAGTGAATTTTCAAATGGAGGAATAGCCCGTCAGGTATGCTTACAGGAGGATTATCTTTATTTGGCGGATGGTGATGCAGGATTAGAAGTTTTTGACATTACTAACAGATCTCATCCACAAAAAATTAGTCAATACCAATCTCCTAATATCAGATATTGTAATAGCATTATAGTTGAAGATGGATATGGGTATATTCTTGATTATTATGGTCATGTAGAAATTTTGAGTATAACAGATGGAGACGAAATTACTAGTATAGGAAATTATCACCAACCATTTGTGGAGTATTATGATTTTACACTATATTCACAGTATCTCATTATTGCTGCAGAAAGTACTGGGATAGTAATCCTCGATATAAGTTCAAAAACGAACCCCCGAGAAGTTGAAACTATATTCGATGGTAATTGTTATTATAGTCTTGCGATCGATGGAAAAAACCTCTACACAATTAGTGCAGGTGGTATACCAAAAATGAAAGTGCATGATTTTTCAAATCCTGCAAATCCACAGTTGATTACAGAATATCTTTTGCCTAATAACACCTATTGGAGATATATTACTGTAAATGAAGATCGTGCTTGCATAACTTCATCCTATGATAATATACTACTATTTCTTGATATATCATCCCCAAACAATCCTCAATACATTGGGGAATACAGAGATGAAACATTAGTATCAATAAATACAGTACAATTTGTAGGAGGATACCTCTGCACAGGAGGATCGACTGGGATAAATATTTTTGATATAAAAGATATAACTGCTCCTCAAAAAATAACCCATTACTACGATGGAGGAGTTACTTTCGGAATGGAGCTAAAAGACAACTATTTCTATATAGCTGATGGATATGATAATCTGGAAATACTGGAAACATCAATTAAATTCTATTTTCAATTCAATTGGAATGCCATTATCATTCTTCTAAGTATTTTAGGAACAATTGGAATAAGTACAGCAGTTTATATAATTATTAGAAAAAGAAGATAAAAAGAAAGGAAAAGAACAAATCAACAAAAAGCTCAAAGAAGTTCATTGCCAACTTTCTTTTTCTTTCGTCTATAAACAATAAAACCTATGGCTCCTCCAATAATAATTACTGGTAACAAAAATAAATAGTAATAATTTGAATTGAAATCATAATAATAAATTCCAAAAATAAAATCAGGCAAATTATAATTATGAAGTTCATATTGATATTCAATAGAAACTTTTACAGAAGTTTCATTAATCTTACCTTTAACCCATCCGCGATAACCCATTCCTTGTACTAAACCAGTTTCATTCATAAATGCAATATGAAAGTTATTACCAAAATTAATATTTGTAGGAACATCATCATTGAAACCAAAAATTTCCCCACAGGAACCTTTAATTTTCCCACCAAGCCAGCTTTCAATGTATACCAAGTTATTTGAGGATTGGATATTAAAATCACACTCAAAATTAGGATAAATAGTGGAATATGATTTATAGGTACTATTAAAAACTTCAGCAAGTGTGTTGAAAAATTCGTAACTATATGTAGTTGGATGAATATAAGGTCTAATACCAAAAAAGAAGAGCTCAAGTAACAAAATATCTAGCCAACTTTGAGCCAGTTCATAAGCCTTAGTTGTAGTATAAATCATATAGTAATCCAATATAATATGAACCCAATTAGATACGGAATATGATATTTGAGTACGGTTATCAATAGAACAAACTAATTCAATGTCACCATCAATATAATCAGTGATTTCGCAAGATACTAATGTTCCTGGAGGGTAGTTTTTAGCAGAAAATTCAAAACCATCACTTGAATAGCTATTTTCTCCTACAATGGCATAAATCCTTGCTTTACTAATTTCATAAGTATATGTATCACCAATATTGACAGCAGAATTTTCAGTAATATTAATAGGCAGGAGCAAGTTTAATAGAATTATTACAAGTAAAAATATTGCCTTTTTTTTCAATACAATCTTGTCCTTTCTCTTCAAAGAAATTACAAATATCTTCTATTTATAAAATATTTCTTAGTTAATGCAAGATTAATTAAACGATGAAATGTGCTGAAATATCAGATAATAAGAAATTAGGGAAATAACTTTAATGTTTCTTTTTTTGAAAATCTCATAAGAACAACTTTTTCAATCTCTTTGATGAATTGCTGTTTTTCAGAATAAATTTTATTGAACTCAAGTGTAGATGAAGAATCTTTTTTGAAGCTGTTCATGCTAAATTTAAAAATTTCAAAGAAAGTATAGTACATAATTTTAGTGTTTCTTGTTAGGTTTGGTTGCGTGCTGAATTGTTGAAAGATTGTTATGACTGGGATGATATCTTGTTCAAATTCTGCAAGAAAAGCCAATAGGCGTGCACCACTTAATCTTAGAATCGAATGTAATGTAATAGTCTTATTGCTAATTTGCTCTCTTAAATAGAGTAAATAATCGAGCATAAAATTGTAAGCAATCGAGGTAACCTCTTTATCAAATTCAGATATCCCTTCTCTTAGAGTTGCCACATCAAAAAAGGTAATTGCTTTTTTGCTTAAAAATTCTCTAATCCATTTACAACCGGCATTTGTACATATATTAGCGAAAAGGTAAAATGCATCTAAAGAAGAGAGCTTTAATTGTACATTTAGAGGTTCATCCAAATAAGTTATATTATGAAGTGTAATTGACATTTCCTTATTCTTTTGAATTAAGATATCTAAATCAAGGTTACATAAGGGATCATCTGGATAGATTGGATAACCCACTAATGGATCACTTAATGTATTCTCAATATCGATTTTTTCGTTAAAGTATTTCTGGAGTTTTTTTGGAAAAACGCATCTTGTAATTGGATTATTATACATTTGATAAAGTAAAAAAAATGCTTTTGCATATGATCGGTCGCATCTGAAATGCTCTTTGCAACCAATGAGCTTGTCATCTATAACATAAACGACTAATGGTTCTTCTTGATGTATGAAAAGTGGTAAATTGCTGTTATTAATGGTTAACATATATTAGTTATTTATTAAAAACTTAAAATGATTTTGTAATGGTTTCAAAATTATAATATCACATCTTATTAACGAATCTAATTTTACTATATATTCAAATCTTGTTTTTTACAAGAAATTTTATATTTACTGAATTTATTTTTTATTGATCAAAAATGATCAATTTTAACAAGAAAAGTAAATTGGGTGTATTACTCATTATTGGAGTAATAATTAGTGCAAGCATCATGTATTCAATTGATGTGGGTGAAAAAAGCAATGGCTATATCATGATGAAAGAAACCATGATAAGTTATTTGGAATTTTATTCGTTATTAGCTGAAGATAAATCTAATTTAATTTTACCTGAAAATTGTGAATTATTGTTATCGAGTCCAATGATCGAACTTGATCTTAGGTACTACATAGCACAAGAAATATCTAAAGCGCTAAGAAATGATAAGCCAATCTTATTTCTAATAGCAATAGAATTAAGCAAAGCTTTTGGAGGGATTATTCAACCTTTAGATAACGGTTACATTATTTTTTCAGGAAATGATTGGGCAATATTCCTTGAACATGGTCAAATTATGCAGCAATCTATCTCATCCTCAATTATCGTTAAGACTTTATCACAAACTTTTTCCTGGGTTCTTTTAGCATCATGTAATTCTTTATCAATTTCTCAGATGTATAAAAATGTCTATGGTTTTAATGGTAAAGTAACAATTAGTAACATATTAAATATAATGAAGGAAAATTATGAGTATAATAAGATATACACGAATATAATTCAGAAAATAGGAATAACTGTGGTTTTATAACAACTATAACAAATAGAGAGGAAGCTACACAAACAATACTTGATTTATTACTATCTAAGAAATATAAATTCAGAATGAATATTCTTTATGGTTTTTTCCCTACTTTCTTCTTATCCTTATTTTTAGGAGACCTTCTTGGAAGAGAACCTGATACATATGATGATCCTTTAGTGCCTTATTGTTCAGCTAAACAAGGCATATTTTCAGCAATAGATTTCAAAGGAAACGTGTACTCATGTTCTAGTACTAAAGCAAAATCTCTTGGAACAATCTATCCACAAATAAAAATAAACAATAATCTAATTAAAGAATGGAATTCAAAGGATTTTATAGTAAAAGAATTTTTAAAAAATGAGTGTATCGATTGTAAATATTTCTTCTTATGTGGGGAAAGATTGTGTCCATTTGTTCCTATAAATAATTTTGATAGTGATAAGAAATATTGTTTAGATATCTATGAAGGAATAAAATGCTTCATTGATTATTGCGCAAAAAATGTTTGGAATGAAATATAATTCAATAAAATACCTGTGAAAATTAAACATCAATTTTGATAAATAGAGATTTCTTATTTCATTTATTAAGAATCAAGAAATAATTGGTAGTTATTATCTCTTTTCTCTCTATCTATTCATATGATAATCATTAATTTTACATGTTTTTGTTTAGCAAAAAACAGTAAAATTCTTGAATTAGTAATTCTTTAATATAAATTAAACATGAAAATTACATGATCCTGCTTATAATTAATTATATTAAAAACATGATAATATCAATTGACATTTAGTCAGGAGTATAATTGAAAGGTTTATATCAAGTGAATTGTATATATTATATATAGAATTTTGGGGATAAAGCCAAATGGAATATAATACTCTTGTTTCAAAAATGGCATTAGATAAATTCGATAATAAATTAGGGAGAATCAGCAGAATAGAAAGATTGTCTGGAAAAACCATAAAGAAAGACATTCCATATGCAATGATTGCTGTTCAGAAATTCTTGCAGAAAACTGTTGTTGTTCCAATCGAAGCTGAGAAAGTGACTAAGGTTGAAGGAAACTATGTTTGGTTCAGCATCACAAAATCCGAATTTACTGAAGAAGTAAAACGAATCAGAAAGATACTAACAGAGCGAGAAATGTATGCTGGTACTCGTGCTGCTTCAGACAGTAGCTCTTATATATACGGTATCGATCAATCTACTCTAACCCAAAAGAGAAAAGAAAGAAAAAGGTAAGGTTAACGTTCATCAAAAATGGGTAGAAGTTTATAGATTCGAGAAGGTAGATTATTGGAGAATAGAAATAACAAAGAATTTTTTAAAAAAACTAGTAAATGCAGCGAGAAATACTATTAGACAATATCTGATTTCTTCAGTTTGTTAACAAGTCAAGACAGCATAGCCATTATTTATCCAGGAGGAGATGGAACATGGGTGTGTGTGATTTTTAAACTTTATCCTGATAATTCATTGGGTTATAAGTTTGCTTCATTAAAAATAGGAGTAAATCCAATTCTTCCTTTAGTATCTACTTACTACACGATTTTAACTGCTGATGTTGTTATTAATCCAACTAACAACAAAATACCTACTCCAGCAATCGCAATAGACCCCATATTTGAAAATGATCCGGATAAAGAGCATGAAGTTTTTGGTATTTCTCTAACATTAGCTTTAAAGGAAGCACCATACAAGATTAACGAATTGGATTCAATATATGAATATCAAGTTGATCCATCTATGGATAAAAATATTGGTAAACTTGTAACAGAAATGCTTGTTTGGCTTGGAGGAGGATTGGGTATGTATCTTATTCTCACAAGATGTAACGATCGAATAAAAAATTGGGTTGGTGAAGGAACAGTATATTATTATCTAATCTGGGTAGCTATAGCAATAGCCTACTTAATAGCAATTGCAGTAATTGTAGCTGCAGTCATTGCATTTTGGGAAGTTTTGCCAATTGCTGTACCTTATGCAGCAGCGACTCTTATTTGGTTTGCTACGACAACTGCTGGAGGGGATGTTGAAGGTAGCGGAGATGAAGCTGTTGGTTTAATGCATCCAATTTTTGTTTCTGCTGACAGTCCAGTGTTTACTACTAATGATCTTGATCAAGAATCATATTTTTATGATGACGATAATGATGGAATATCAAACATAATTGAATATAATTATTACATAACACACATTAATGGTACTGCTGAAGAAGAAGATTATTTGGGAGAAGAGTATACTTGGCTTGATCCAAATATTGATTATGATGGTGATGGTTTACTTACAATAACTGAGTATCTGCATGGATCAGATCCATACCTAATTGATACTGATGATGATGGATTAGATGATAACGAAGAAATATTTGTTCAAGGTAATTCGCAGACAATAACCGTAACATTAACTGATTATGATAGGGATGGAGCACTAGATACTCAAACCATTACTTTACAAGGAGATGTAACACTTAGATCAAATCCTTCACAATATGATTCGGATTATGATGGTATTGGTGATAAAAAAGAAATAGATGAAGACCTTAGACCTTTCAATTGTGATCAAGACTATGATAATTTAACAGATGGGTGGGAAGTATATACATATAATTTTGGCTGGAATGAAAACTTAGATGGTCTGGGTGAAAGTGATAAATATAATCCAAAAAGCTCGCCATCAAATCCCGCTAATTGGGCTGAATGCGATCCTGATGGAGATTCTGTACCAAATGAAATCGAATCTCTATTTTTCACCAATCCATATAATTTTGATACGGATGGTGATGGTTTATCAGATAGGTGGGAAATTGCAGAAAATTTTGATCCAACAAATCCAAATAATGGTCTTTTTGACCATGATCAAGATGGTTTAGCTACCGGTTTAGAAGTCTCCTCATATGGTACATATTGGGGATTAAGTGATTCGGATGGTGATGGATTATTAGATGGTGAAGAGGTTTTAGTATATAATACAGATCCTCAGTATGTTGATACTGATTCAGATACTATCAATGATTGGGAAGAAGTTAATGAAGGATCAGATGGTTTCATAACAAATCCATTAGACTCAGATACAGATGGTGATCAGCTTAGTGATGGATATGAAATTTCTTCAGCGAATGGGTACGTCACTGATCCTACGAAAGCTGATTCGGATGGTGACACATTAAGTGATTATGAAGAAATTTTCTTGTACTATACTGACCCAAATGATTGGGACACAGACAACGATTACTTGCCTGATGGCTGGGAAGTTGCTTCAGGGATCTATTCGCCTGTTGATAATGATTCAGACAATGATGGAATTTTAGATTGCAATGAAGATGGTGATGGCTTAACTGCTTTTGAAGAGCTGGCTTATGGTACTTCGGATAATAATGCTGATACTGATGGCGACTTAATTTCTGATGGTGATGAAATTCATTTTACTGAAACAGACCCGTTAGATGCTGATACCGATAATGACAATATGTCAGATGGGTGGGAAGATGCAAACGGTTTAGATCCACTCGTTGCGGATGCCAATGCTGATCCAGACGGAGATGGTTTAACGAACTACGAGGAATCATTACTTAACACTGACCCCCTCTTGAGTGATACTGATGGCGATGGCATGCCTGATGGTTGGGAAGTAACTCATTCGCTCAATCCTCGCGCTGTGGATTGGATGCATGATGAGGATAATGACAACTTGAATAATATTGATGAGTACATTTATGGTACAGATCCAAATAACGCTGATACAGACGGAGATGGCTTAAGTGATAAGGAAGAGGTAATATACGGTGTGGATGGGTACTTAACTAATCCCACTGATCCAGATAGTGATAATGACGGATTGAACGATGGGGAGGAATATGCTAAAAGTACTGACCCTAATGACACCGATTCTGATGAAGATGGTTTAAATGACCTTGAGGAAGTAACAACCGGAGCTGACGGGTACATCACTGACCCTAACGATTCCGATACTGATGATGACGGCTTAACAGACTACCAGGAAGTGCTCATTGAAGGCACTAATCCCAATGACGCTGATACCGATAATGATGGCTACAACGATGGTTACGAATGTATTCCAGAAAATAACTGGGATCCAACAGATACCTTTGATCCTAATCATCAACCAACGGTGTTTGTCATCCAAATGCCCTCTCCAGAGGAACTGCAAGTCAATTGGCAACCTATGGAAGGAGCCTACCAGTACAAGATCAAGTACATAGCTGATGGGGAAACAACCTGGACGACCTACATCACCACAGGAACAGGCATGCTTCTTACAGGCTTAGAGCCTGGCACGATTTATACTTTCCTCGTTTACGCTCGCAGCAGCTACAATTATGAGTGGTCCAGCAGTGCGTATGAGTTTGGTTGGACACAGCAGCTTCCTCCCCCAACACCGGTTGTTAGTCTCTCAAACAATGTTGATATTACTGTTCAGTACTTTGTTCGAGCAACTCCCGCTCCGGAGGTGCAGCTCTGGATGATGGCTGCAGGAGGTTCTTGGCAGCTCTATGGTACTTACACTTCTAATGGTTCTGTGACCATTCAAGGGCTAAATGACTACACCTGGTACTACTTTAAGACTCGTCAGCGAGTTGCTGGTATGGGTTGGACAGATACCTACTGGTCGGGATATTCTGGACAAGTTTCGCTTCAGACACAGGCAGTTATCCCTCACAGTGTTCGGAATTTTAGAGGAATGAGTGATACTATAAGAAAAATTACCTTTAGCTGGATTGCTCCTGATAACTTCCAATCTGGTTGGTACTACAAAATCTGGCGAGGAACGAGCCTCATCAAGACCACTACCAGTACCCTCTTTAATCACTATCCTCCCTCAACAACCACCACTTATACCTACAAAATCGCTTGCTACAATGCTTACGGTCAACGTAGTCCTTACTCTTACTGGAGAGGCTCAGTCACCAGTGGCGGTGGAGGAGGACCAATCTGAACTGAAACACAAAAACAGCTATTGATAGCAATGAATGGGTAACCAAAAATCCCATTCATTTCAAAATTTTTACTAAAAGCTTAATGAGTGCGTCAGTCTTCATTCTAACCTAAGGAAAAGAGGAAAGAACAAAGAGTTTAAAAAGAAAAGAAAGACTTCTAAATCCGCGGAAAAAAAGAAAGAGAATGATGAAGATGATAGATACCAACACCATTCTATACATAATATACATCGTACTAATACTAGGTGGATTTCTAGCAGTAGGATATCACCTGCTAGCAGGCGAAGAAGAGGAATAGGGGTAATATTCTACTGACTTCTTTTTAGTCAGCTTTTCCTTGTTTATGGTACATTTCCTATCATCAAATTGAATGGGTTTTCTAGGAATGTTTGTTTTACTCATTGACAAAGAATGATGCATCTCAGCATCTTTGGCACTTGTGTGTTCTTCACTTTCATTTACCGATGCTGAAATTCTCTTTTCTAATCTTATTTTTCTATTTTTCACAACCAACCATTTGTTATAGTAGCTATTTATTGCCAAATTAACCATTAACAGTAAATGATTTCTTAGTGATTTTTTCCCGAACTCCATTGATTCTACTATTCGCATTAATTCCTTTGAATGATAGATGTAGGAGTAAAGTTTGTAAGGTGAATCTGGATTTCTTCTATTTCTCTTTTTATTTTCTCAAAGTCTATGGTCCCATTGTTATAATCATATCTTGATTGTGTTTTGAACGGTTTCTTTCGACTGATTCGTGATGCTAGTTGGTCATAGTATTTTACTAGTGGGAGTAACCAATTCTCATTGTCTTCTCCGTTGTGATGGTTCTTGCATGCTTCCCTTATTTCCTCCTTTTCTATTGTTATTTCTTGGTAGATTTTACTGAGATGTTTCTCTGTATGAACGAAGTCGTGTAACATTAAAGCGATGAGTAGCTTCTTTAGTTCTTCAGGATAGTTTGGTCCTAATCCCTTTCTTATTTGCAGTTTCTTCCACTTTCGAGGTGCTGGTTGTTTTCGGAAGGGGTCCACTCTATAATTCAGCCATTTTATTTTTCCGAATCCATCATTTGTATTGTTTCCGAGATTGTCTAGTGCTAATAAATAGTTGATCCTTTTTTGTGCTTGTGTTTCTGAGGAAGTAACATAGCTTACTCTTACGAATCCTCGATAAGCGTAAAGAATTGTTGGTGCTTTTCGCTCTCCCTTCACAAGTTTCCCCACGAAACTTCTCTTTAGTTTCTTGTTGGTTGCTAGTTCTCCCACCATTCTTATCCAGCATCCTTTCTTCTTGTAAATGGATTTCGTGGAAATAATAGGTGAAAGTAGTTTCCCCTCTAGAGTGTATAATTTTTTCTCAGTGTTCACCATGCTTCCATCGCTTCCCCTAATTGCTTCCAAAGGTTTCGTTCTTTTTCTTCTTGGATTATTTTCCCGTTCTTGTTAATTGTCCTTGTTCGTATGACTTCTTGGAGAATGATTTCCAGTAGTTCTAATCTTCCTGAACCATTATTGACGCTTCCTCCCAGTCCTAGCTCTGGCATGTAGAGGATTGCCTTTAGGAGATAACCTAGCTCTTCTTGGGTTAGTTCCTCCCCTAATTCAATGATAAATGTGAATTCCCCTGCGAAGTATCGTTCGCCAAAGTCCTGAATGCTTTTCTTCGAGCCATGCATTAGTGCGTTTCTTGTTTCGGTTGCTATTTGTACTTTCTGTGCGCCTTCGTGTTTTCCTTTCGCTTTCACCGAGATTATTATGACTGGTTCGAATTTTATTTTCGATGGTTTTTGTATTGATCCCATTATTC
>JAHLVW010000090.1 GCA_019058275.1 Candidatus Heimdallarchaeota archaeon | reverse complement strand
GTAGTGCAGCAGGTCCACTTGGTTCATATTTAGAGCACTGGAATGTTCTTGATGATCATGAAAAATCAACTACTATTAAGGTAGAACAAGGGTTTGAAATAAACAGACCAAGTAAAATTTTAGTACAACCACTCTACACTAAAGATGAGATTACTCAAGTAAAAGTGTCAGGTAAAGTAAGGAAAATAGCTGAAAGTACCTTCTTTCTTTGAATTTTTTTTGTTAGGAATAATTTTATATTAGCTATTTTCTTCGTTTTCTTATGCTTAATCATAGATTTTTAGTCAAATATGAAAATGCTGAGAGTTTTGTCAATGGTGCTGTTGAATTCATTCAGAAGCATGTGAAGGACAAAAAAGTATTTTGTGCACTCTCAGGGGGTATAGATAGTTCAGCTGCATATTTGTTGTTGAAAAAAGCAGGAGTCAATGTTTTACCAGTATTCATTGATCATGGACTGATGAGAATTATTCGAGGTAAAGAGGAACGAGAACATATCAAAGAAGCATTTCCGGATGTAATGATTGTAGACATACGAGACGAATTTCTACCACAGATATATGGTGAAGGTGACGCAGAGGAAAAGCGAAAATTGTTCAAAAAAGCATATTCTAGTACTTTTGATGCTATTATAAGAGCTGAAAAATGCGATCTTTTAGTTGACGGAACAATTCTCCCTGATCTTGAGGAAAGCTTTGGTGTAGGAATGGAAGAACTTAGCGAAACAATGTCTTTTGAAGAAGAAACTAAATTAAGAGAAGCTCAAAAAGGAAAAGGTTTCGTAAAAAGCCAACACAACGTAGAAATCACATATGACGTAGAAGCCACTGTACAACCTGTAGCTCCACTAACAAAGAACCAAGTTCGTGAAGTTTTAGATTATCTTGGAATGCCTTATCAATTAGTTTATAGAAAAGCATTTCCGGGACCTGCTTTAGCTGCACGAATTGTTGGACCTGTGACAGAAGAAAAATTAGCTTTCCAGAAGAAAATTCATGATATTGTTGAATCTGCTGTTGATGATTATTATATTGAAAAACATGGAAAATCAATGATTATTAACGACAAAGGTGAACAAGAACCTTTCCAAATTTTCGCTGCTACTTTTGAAGATGTAATGACTTCTAAGGTAACTGGTCTACGCGATGGAATGAGAACTTATGATTCACCAAAGATCGTTAAAGGTGAATGGGACTTCAAGAAGCTAGTTAAGGAAGGAAAAGAGCTTAAAGATTTCAACAGACTCTTCTATCTCCTCGGTGGAAAAGCAACTGGTAAATTTGATGCAGTTATTAGATGTATCAATAGTCTTGATGCTCGAACTGCTAATGTTACTGAGCTACCAATTGAACTCTTGGTTAAACTGAAAGAGAAACTGCTTGAAATCTCTGAAGTTAGAAATGTTTACTTTGATGTAACTGAAAAACCACCATCAACAATAGAGTACGTTTAAAGAGAACAAATAAAAAGAGAAATTTAGATTCTCTTCTCTCTCTTTTTCTTTTTTGCTAATATAACTGTAATAACAAAAACTCCCACTAATGCAATATGAGTTTGTGAAGGTAAAGTATCACTACATCCTATTTTTAGAAGAATGAACTCATAATCTAATTCTGAAAATAAAATTGGACTATAACTTGTATATGGGTTAGCTATTAAAAACCAGAAAATAAGCTCAAGTGTAGCTCCATTTCTTTTTAAAGAAAAATCTCCACCTGCTCTATCTCCTGAGTCCATTGGGAAACACATTTCGCAGTTTATATGTGTCGAATTGTAATGGCATCTTCCGAGACCATCGTAACTACCACCGATTGCTGAATCAGTATCCTTTGTTCCCTGTACACCCACTCCATCAGTTCTAAAGTCTATTGTTTTATTCTCTAGAATCCAAAAGGCTTTCACATCATGACCTCTTCCAAAACGATAATTCAAATAATCACCAGCATTATGTAAGAAATCATCCGTTTGGTTCGTTTTTGCGAAGATATAAAAAAAACAATTTGTTAGGTTGTTTAAAGGTATTGAAACACCATAGTATAGATTCTTATCTTCTTTTCCAAAGATAGACATAACTTTGAAAGTAATTGTATCTGAAATATTACTATATTTGTATAATGTTACATCTATAGGTATAGCTTGTAACCATTCATCAGTCTCGAATTTACCATCTATTGTTGGGAGAGTTTCAGATTCACAACAATATAAGGTATCCTTTAGTATTTTAGCAGAAGTACTTGGTAGGAGAAAACTACTAGTAGCAGATATAAGAAGAAAACAAAGAACCAAATTAGTAGTAGTTTTCAAATTAAACCACAAGATACATGGAGAAGTAGATTATTTAACTATTATTTCTAATCTGGTTTAATTACAGATCCAACACGTTCTCTACCATTAACCCTAACAGTCAAAGGTTTCTTTGTTATCACATGCATAACGAATTCTGTATCTTCAACAACCTTTAATTTTTCTAACCAGTCCCAGTCAATGAATTCTTCTTTAGAACTATAATTGATATGGAAGTAACCAATGTTTGCTGTAACAATATTTTGGAAGAAATGACTTCCTTGTGAAAAATCAATTTGGAAGTCCTTTAGGTTGGCTTCCACCATTACTTTAGCACCGTTTATATCTTGCCATTTAACTGGAACACCAAGATATCGATCTTTTGAACCCCAGCGACCAATTCCGATTAATATGTAGGGTTTGTTTTCTTTGACAAGTTTACTGTTAATTTTGTTTACAGCATCTCTCATTTCAAAAGTTTTCATTTTGCTAAATTTATCTGGTTTAATGAATACTATATCTTGTCTCAAGATATTACCTGATACTTTTACGGAATGAAGTAAGATTTTTTCCTTATCTACTTCTTCAAAATCATCAGTTAGATGCTCAACATGTTCTAAGAAAGGTCTAATTTGCAGAATGTAGAAATTGTGTATATCATCTTGCTTTTGACCAAAATTACCCGCAAACTCAATTTCCACTGAACATCCCATAGATTGTTCACCCATTTCCATTATCCTAGTGATTAATTCTGGCAAAGAGAATAGACTGCTATTTAACAACCGATTAAATGTTATTACTGGATAACCTTCCCCTGTGAAACTACTTTTCAACATATTTTCATCATAATCAAAGGTATCAGCTATAAATTTCAATGAATCATCAGAGGTAGCAATATCTAAATTAAATTTAGAAAGAAATGGATTATCAGTTTTTTCAAAAAATTCGACCTTTTGATTGAGATTAATAGCAAAGAATTCGTTTTGACTATTGTAAAGAAGTATTTTAGGATTAATCGATCTAATTAACGTGGGATATTTTGGACAGAATCTTAGATTAAGTCCTCCATCAACTATTGTTTTTCCTAATCCTAAGGCTAAATGAGCTACTCTATCTTCGGGTTTCATTTGTGTAGCAAAAGGATAATAATTATAAGATGAAGCAGTGCCTGAAAAATCTGGGTAAAATCTATCTCCATGCTCTTTACCTACTACCTTTTGAATGACCACAGCCATTTTTGATTCTTCAATTATTTGACCTAGGGTTTCTGCATATGTTTTAGCTAATTTTGTAAAAGGTGATGAATAAACTAATTTTATTGCTTTACATAATTGCTTGAGACGAACTTTGATATCTGGATGATTATTTGGTAACATATATGTGCTAAATATCCCTGAAAATGGTTGATATGACGAATCCTCAAGTAAGCTTGAAGATCTAACTGCTATTAGACCTTTAAGATCTTTCAGTATAAATTCCAAATCTTCTTTCAAACTATCGGTTAATTTTGTTTTAACGAATTTATCTCGTAATTTTTCATCTGTTTCATCAGATAAAGCAATCTCATACATGTTGTTAGATTCCATGAATTGGTCAAATTCATTTGTTCCAATAACTATCGTTTTTGGAATTTGTACTTCAACATTTGGAAAATCACAATTATCGAATTCGGAATTCAAGAGCATCATAAGAAAGGCTAATCCTCTTGCTTTACCACCAAGCGAGCCCGGTCTTAATCTAACAAATAAAGCATCTGGATGATAGTTTTCTCTAGAGAAATCATTGATAATCCCTCTCGTTTTTTCAATAACAATATTATTAACAATCTCACGAATGAAATTCCTTAAGCCTACTTTTGTAAACTCGGATACTCTTCTATTTTTAAGTTGATTTGCTATTAGAAATTCACCTCTGACCATCAACCACCTAGAAAACTGGTCAAAAGTACCATGATATTCCAAGGATTCAATTGGCACTTCACCTATTAAACGATAAAAATCAAAAACATCTTTTGCTCGAGCAATAATTTTTCAATCTGGCATTTTGAAAATGAAATCACCAAATCCTAAATGATCCATCATCCATTTTCTCAATTTAAAGAGCATTCTATGGGTAGTTTTTGATAGAAAAGTTATTCCTAGTTTTTCAGCACTTGTTTTATGAGCAAGATCACGTGATTGCAAAATTATCGGTAGATTAGGATAATCAATATGCAATTTTTTAACAAGATCACAACCAGCTTCTTTCTTAAGTTTTGAATTCTTTGGGAACTCAATATCTGAAATAACTCCAAGAATATAATCTTTGTATTTCTCATAATATTCCAATGCTTCTTCAAAAGTTTCAGCAAGGAGTATTTTGGGTCGAGCTCTCATTTGCAATAAATCTTGAAAATCATTTGCTCCTTCTGTAAGTAATCGATGAGTTTGTTTCATTAACTCACTATAAAGTTCAGGTAGTATTAATGAGTAATAACGAATAGAATCTTCAACATAAATAATGACTCTTACAAGACCAAGTTCTGTATCATGTTTCACATTAAGCTCATCTTCTAAGTGCTTTATTATAGCAACAAAGATCTTAGAATCACCATTCCAAACAAATACTTGATCTATACCTTCTCTTTCTTCTCTATCAGGAAGGTATTTTATCTCAACAATAGTATTTAACAGTAAAACAACTGGTACCACTTTTCTAATTGCCTTAATACTTTTACCAAAAGAGAATACATCAACATCACTACCTAAACGTTGCATTGTGATCACTAAGTCAAAATCAGCTTGTTGAAAAAGCTCTAAAGCTTCTTTAGCACTAGATACTCGAGTAATCTTTGGTAAAGTTCTTAAATTTAAATTCTGAAATTCTTCATAAATTTGATCAGATAGTCGACCATCTTCTTCTAGAATAAAACTATCATAACGACTTGATACTAACAATACATTATTGATTCTTTTTGCCATTAGTTCATGGAAAATCTTGTATTTGGGTTTATGTTCAACATAAAAGTTAGATTCATCACATGGAAATGGCATTTGATATTCCCCGTATGTTTGTACTTTGATTAACTCTTAAATTAACTTGGTGTTAAATTTTCTCTATAACAACTGAGAACCTCAGTATTAGAAAAAAAACGGTTTTTAATAATTAAATTTCCCATTTTGATGTTTAGAATTTTTATCGAAAATATTAATTACAATGATTCACATCAAACGAGTGAGAAATATGACGAAAATTGCTGTTATATCAACTAAAGATAGAATTTATGGTGTGAATAAATCTTTTGAACTTTTAGGAATTAATCCTGTTAAAGATAAGAATGTAATTTTTAAACCAAACTTCAATACAGCTGATCCTCCACCTGCTGCTACTTCTATGGAAACAATGAAGCAAATGTTAATCAAATTGAAAGAAATGGGAGCAAAAACAATTACAGTTGCTGAAAGAAGTGGTCCAGCAAATACTGAAGAAGTGTTTAAAGATAAGGGACTTTATGATTTAGCAAAGGAGCTAGATTTTAAGATTTTAAACCTAGCAACTGCACCAAAAGAAGAATATGTTCTAAAACAACCTAAAGGAAGCCATTGGCAGGAAGGATTTCTTTTCGCTAAAATTTATGATGAAGCAGAATGTATTGTTGAAACCTGCTGCTTAAAAACACATCAATATGGTGGTCATTTTACTCTTTCAATGAAAAATGCAACTGGTCTTGTTCCTAGAGATGATTATACTTACATGAAGGAATTACATAGTTCTGAAAACCAAAGAAAAATGATTGCAGAAATAAATGCCGTTTACAAAGCTGATTTAATTATAATGGATGGCGTTGAAACCTTTATTGATGGAGGACCAATGGAAGGAACTCGTAAAGAAGCTAATGTCTTTATTGCCGGAACTGATAAGATCGCTATAGATGCTGTTGGTGTAGCTTTGTTAAGAATACTCGGAACAACAGATGATGTTAGCAAAGGATCCGTTTTTGAACAAGAACAGATTTCAAGAGCAGTCGAGCTCGGAATAGGCATATCTTCTCCAGATGAAATTGAGTTTATTACTGATTCAGAAGAATCTGACAAGATTGTCGAAAAAATCAAGCAAAAATTAGCAGAATAAGTCAAGTTTTTTCTTGACTTTTTATTTTCTTTATTTTAATTAGTAAATATTTTACGTCTCGTGGTCTACTCAAGATTATATAATTACCTTCTCCTAAAGATGCTTTAATTTCTTCAATCATGCCAGGTAATTTGTTTTTGTAGTATCTTCTTGAAAATGAAATTAGATCCCACGTTGAATCCAAAATAAATTCTTTCGAACCACTGTTTAACACCTTTAAAGGCAAAGGCGTTGGATTATGAAATTTAAATCTAGAATTACGAGCAGCGGTTCGTGCGAATATCCGCCAGTAAATTAAAGGTTTAGGCAAATTTAGGAAAATTGCAAAAGTTGCTTTTGGTAGAATATCAGGTCTTATTTTGGAGTAATTTCCATCTATTACCCATTTTTCTGAAGGCATCTGAGAAAGAACTTCATTTCTAAAGACATCCGTATCAGGAATTTTCCAATTAGGTCCCCAAAAAATATCATCTAAATGAATGACTTTGCTTCCCAATATCTTTCCTAGATCGTTTGCGAATGTAGTTTTTCCTGAACCAGAAGGACCGAAAATCATAACTCGTCGAAGATCTTTCGCTAATTTCATATTTGTCGCCTAAAATCACTTGTTCTTTATACTTTTTGCAGTATACCGAAAGTATATTATCTTTTCTTAAGAAAGGCATACTTAAATTAACTGTAGGTTATACTTTAGTAGTAATTTGAGTTAAAGAAATCAAAAATATCGTTTAAATTTCTACCCAGGAGATTTATCGCAAATGAAAAATTATCTATTCAGTAAAAACAAGTCTTCAGTAAAACGAATTCTTACAACAATTTTATTATTTATATTCTTTATATTACCGATTTATCTAAGCAATTTACCATCAAATTTTGGTAATGCACATTCACAATTGGCTACTCCAATGGAAATATTTTCTTTGTGGAATGATACGGCACCAACTATTAATGGGAAAATAAAATTTAATGCAACAGACCTTTCTAAGGAGTGGACTGCTGCAGCTGTATATGATATGTATGATTCCACAGAATCACCTAATGGTAAATTGTTCTTACAAAATGATGATACTAATCTATACATTGGAATGGATATGACTGAGTATCAAACAAATACTAATGTTACTGCTTGGGGTTGTGCAGTTTATTTGGATAGGGATCATAATGGTATCTTAACTAGTTATGATAGAAGAGTTATATTACTAGTTAATGAATCTGGGTCACTTGCATCTGTTCATTTTGATCAATTTAGATTATCAGATAGTACTTGGATAGAAATAGAAACTGGATCTCCTGGTGTTTTACTACCTAATAATGTAATAGCTGATACATCATTCTATAATTCCTTTTTTGAATCCACTAATCATCGACAATATGAAGTTAGAATACCATTAAGTCTTATTGGAATTACAACTGGGAATATTACCGGATTTGGTGTTGAAGCATTCACCAACTTAGCAGAAGGTAGAACAATATGGCCTTGGATTAGTGCTACACCATCTGTGATAACTAATTCTGCTGAAAAATGGGGTGACTTGCATCTGGGAAGAAACTCAACAACATATGCTATAGACTCACCATATGTTTTTGAAAGTAACTTAAATATACGTCCTGGTTTTGTAGGACCTAATAATGGAACCTTTCTTGCAACTGGTGATATAGATGGGGATGGTGATCAAGAATTAATTGTTGGTCTAAATAGATCAATAACAGGACAAGAAAAAGCACTTGCTATCTATAACTATAGTAATGGTCAGGTAAATGAGATGTGGTGCTCTATATCATCATCATATACATTGGATATTGTTCCAATGGGTATTGCAACTTATGATTTCGACAATAATAGTGAAGATGAGATTTACATATGTAGTGATGATACTAGAATTTTAAGACTTGATGGTTGGAATGCAGATGATTTTAGTTCTATAGGTTATATTCGCATTCATTCTACAAATCTTATGGGTTACATCGATATTGGAGATGCAGATAATGATGGTAATGCTGAAATCGTTTACAGTGATGATAATGGAGATGTAACCACTTTATCATATAGTGAAGGAACTTTTTTGATAAAAGATACACATACTCCTGGAAATATTCTTGGATCAAGTGTTTCAAGAATACATGCAGTTAAAATTGCTGATTCGGATAATATACCAGTAGCTGTTGGGGAACAGTATGAATTACTATATTTAGCTCAATATTCAACGGATGATTCCTTATCACCAACAGCATTAGCAATTATGGAATATATTGGTATATATTTTTCTAATCCTTCACCAGCAGAAGATGATTTACCAACTACATCTTCAATTACAACAGCAGATAATTTTGGTCATACAATTCTCGTTGAAGATGTTGATAATGATGGAGAAAATGAAACAATTATTGTTGGGAAATATTCAATCAGAATCTTTGGTCCAGATAATTTTACTGATTCACAACCACCTATAAGAATAGGATTAAATGATAATACAAGTCATCCTATAATGGCTGGTGGTGCAACTGTAGGTGATATAGATGATGATGGTAAAAACGAATTAGTTATTGGTTTTAACAATGGAACTCTTATGATCCTTAATGTAACAGATAGTGGATCTGATAACCTATCTTTCAAAGTTGAATGGAAGAGTGATATTGGAGCATCTCCAGGATATAGAGAATCTATGACAATTTTTGATTTCGATAATGATGGAGAAAATGAACTTATCATTGGTGATAATTTTGGTCAAATTATTGTTTTAGGAAAATCAGATCCGCCATCTGTGTCAATTACTTCACCTAGTTATGGAGCAATAAAAAGGAACACAGATGTTTTGGTTACTTGGGCAGCAGTGGAGGATTTAGCTATGCATCATTATGATATTTATGTTAACAGTAG
>JAHLVW010000089.1 GCA_019058275.1 Candidatus Heimdallarchaeota archaeon | reverse complement strand
ATTGTAGGTACTGGTATTGTTTCAGTATCTACAGATCCATCGAAAAGTGATTCATCTATTGGTCCATCTGTCGCTATCGAAAATATATCTAATTGATTTTCTAGGCCATCAATTTTCTCTCTTATTTCTTTAATATCAGCTCGTGTTGTATACTCTGATGTTTCTTTTGTTTCCACATGTAGTAACCGTTCTTCCAATGCTATTGTGATTTTTGTTAAGTGATCTATTTTATCTATCATAGTCTTAATTATTTCTTGAGCAACTTCTGTTTCAAATTCTGAAAGGTCTATTTTCTCTTCACCAATTGATTCTTCTTCTTTAAAAGGGGCACTAGGTACAGTAATAAGCTCTTTGATTTCTTGATGATGTTGATCTAGTGTTTCATCATCTATTTCTGACCCGTGCCCCTCACGAGGGAACCCTTCTTTCTCCAAAAACATTTTTCCCATCATTTGAAATGCTTCGTTTATGTTTTCTCCTGTGAGAGCTGATGTTTCCAAATATGCTGCAGTAATTCCTTTCATTTTGTTTAACTTATCTAGTATTTGATTAACATCTTTTTCTTGGACTTTCAATTGATCTTTAAGATCATGTTTATTTCCTAGAATGATGAAGATTTTCAGAAAACCACCTGAATGTTCAAGTGCTTCAACAATCCATATATTAAGTTCTTCAAGAGTTTCTGGTTGAGTAAGATCAAATACTAAAAATCCACATTTACAGCCACTATAGAAGGATGATCTTACATGTCGATACATTTTTTGACCTGCTAGATCCCATATTTGGAAGTGTACTTTATTTTCCCCCATTTCTATTGCTTTCGATGCAAAATCTGCCCCAATTGTCTTAATATAATCACTTTTGAAACCAACTCCCATGAATTTTGACCGTATAGTCGTTTTCCCTACTGATCCTTCTCCCATTAGGACCACTTTGAATACGAATTCGCGTTTTATATCTGACAAATTTTTTGTTTACCTCCTCTACGATTTTTTATATTATTTTAATTAATTTATAAAATGAATTCATTTCACTGCAATTAAATTTTTGCTATTATGTAAAAAATGTCTAAATATTCCCCTTTATTTTTAAATTACCTGTTTGTGTATTTCTTCCCCTTTTAAAAGATTTATTAAAAGGTTCTACTGTCATATATTGTACTGCAAATTATTTGTTTACATTAGAGGTTAGAAAATTTGTTTAGACGCCAATCTAAGAAGGAGAAAAATCTTTGGTCTGAATATCCTAAGTATACTCCAATCAATAATGTAGAGGAAAAACCACTGTTTGATGAAACTCGAGTTTCTGATGAACATCGTGTTCTAGGACAAATCATTCGAGAGAATTGGCAGTTAATTCATCCTCTTACTCGAGATTACCTACTTTCTTCTGCTACAGAATGGCGAAACTTGCTCACTGAAATAGGCATGGCTCAATCTAATTTGGAATCAAAACAAAGAAACATACAATCAATTCAATATGATTATGATAAAAAAACCCAAAACATACTATTAGAAAAGGAAGCTAAACTTGAGAGAATTAAAGAAGAAATAGCAGAGAGCTATAAAGAAATTATTGAACAGAAGGATCAAGAACTTACCCATTACAAAATGCTTGCTGAATCAGCTAGTGAAAGTTCGATTTCGAAAAGTAATCTTGAAAGTGAACTTCTAGCTAAAGATAAGCAAATTGCTGATTTGGAAAAAGTAATCCAAGAGATTGAAAGTAAAAGACGCACTCAAGAAGAAGAAGCAATGAGTGTTCAAACTGGCATTGCTAAGAATTTCCAACAACAAATAAACGAAATCACAAATGATCTCTATGAGAAACAAGAACAAATAGATAGATTACGTGATGTATTAACTAAAGCTAAAGAGCAATTAATTTCTCTGAAAGAGAAGAATGAGAATCTAGGTTTATCAGATCATGAGCTAAAAACACGCATTGATACGTTAGAACGCATGCTAGCAGAAAAAGATGATAAACTGAGAAAAGTCGTAAAAACAATTAAGGATTATGATTAAATAGCACAGCATGTTTGAACTGACTCAACATTAAGTCCCAATGTTTTTTGTGCAAATTCAATCGTTTTCTTTTTTGGTACAGCTATTCTATTTATACCTACTAGTAAAGCTTCTCGTTCATATTCAGGTAATCGTACTCTCATACAACCAAGAGATTGTTCTAAGTCTGTTTTTCTAAATCTTGTATAGATACTAATTTTAGTTAAAAAATCACTTGTTATAACTTTGACATTCTCCATGGGAGTTCCTTTTGTTGGTATAAATCCAAGAAATACTATTAGAGGTATATCATAATTCAAGGCTAATTTTACAGCCTCGATATTTCCTTTGTCTGTTCCATAGTATAATCCAAGACAGATATGTGGAATGACTTTAAGTTTTGCATTAATTAGTGCTTCAAATGATTTCTTGTAATCTACAGCTGTTTTACCATTTCTAATCACTTCACGTATCACTTGATTATCGGTAACAAGATCAAAAGAAGCTGCATCTACTCCAGAATCATAAATAGCTTTAGCTTGTTCTAAAGTTACAAGACCTGGATGAATATTGATAGAAAGATTTGTTTTCTTCTTGATTTGACTTATTGTATCAAGATAGGAGTCTATGGGAACAACAGATTCTTCATCATACCCTCCACTTATTAGCATCCCTTTTCCTTCTTTAGCTTTGAGCTTAAGAGCAAAATTCAACATTTTTTGTGGTGTAGTTAGAGAATGCATTGCTTTAAGGTAGTGTTTATTACAATATAAACAACTTTGAGCACAAGTTGAACCTGTAATGCTAATCGATGGGAATTCCTTGCTGGGGTAATAGAATCTTATCCTTTTCCCTAAAGCATTCCAACTAATCTTTCTTGCTTTTTCCATTAAGACAGTTAGTTCTTGCTCTGATGCATTGAAAATTTCTTTTTCAGTTATAGTTTTGCTCATAGGAAATTTACTCAATTTTCTATCTTATTGATAAGTGCATATTTACCAAGGTTTTTATTATATTTTGTTACATTTATCTTTGTATAACTATTGTTGTTAAATTAAAATAGATGTGATATTCATGGGTTACCTAAAAGGATTCTTTACATCATTGGCAATTACTGTCCCAAGTTTTCTGTTTATCGAAATCTATTTGGAAGCAGCGTATGTGCCAACA
Source organism: Candidatus Heimdallarchaeota archaeon (assembly GCA_019058275.1). Classification (GTDB taxonomy): domain Archaea; phylum Asgardarchaeota; class Heimdallarchaeia; order JABLTI01; family JABLTI01; genus JABLTI01. The sequence goes on along the minus strand of JAHLVW010000089.1, from coordinate 63,012 downwards.
TGGTTTAATCAATTGTTTGCAGGAGATTGGGTAAAGTTAATGGAAGTCTTTGAAACAGCAATAATGGAACCTATTAACGTGTTTTTTGTTAGTGCTAATTTCTTGAGAATTCTTTTCGCGTATCTTCCCTGGGTTGTAGTAGCGTTTGCAGTTAGCTTCTTCTTCAAGAAAAAAGCAGCTGCTCGTGGAGGTTTGTCAACAGTAATTTCAATGTTTTTTGGTGTAGAAATAGCTTATTACATTATTTATCAAGCTGGTACATTCTCTACTGCAATGTTTACAGAAGCCAATTTATTCTATGGTTTTCTTATCATAAATGCTGTCACAGTAATCGTTGGTATATTGGCTGGATTAATTAGTCCCTTTAAGAAAGATAGACCAGATGATAGTGTCCGAATACCAAGACAAGAGCAAGATGACATTCCGCAACCATATTATATGCCAACAGAAAGCCCAAGTCGTGATGACTATATGGCTGCTCACCAGCAACCAACTCAAGAAAGATCTAGACCACTAACTTGTGAATTTTGTGGTTCCTATCTAGATACAGATAGTGAATTTTGTAGTGTATGTGGAAATAGAGTCTATAATGACTACTAGTTCCCACTCCTAAAATTCAAATTTATTTTTTCAATAAATAGAAAGAGAAACTAAGAAAGTAAAAGATTATTCTTCTCGTATTAGCATGGTCATTGTACTTGATATGTTTGAATATTTTCTAATTTCATCAGTAACAAGTTTATCAAGAGCATTGGCAGAATCAGATTCTATTTTTAATATAATATCAAATAATCCCCAAACCAAGGAAATTTCTTCTAAACCTGAAACTTTAGTTAATTCTTCAAATAAATCGTATTCTGTTCCACCTTTAACATTAATTAGTATATACGCTTTGACCATTTTATTACCAGCTAACAGTGACGTCTCACTTCAATTAAAGATTCTATTTTTTCTATAAATTCTCATTCGAAGTTATAGCATTATTCTTTAATTCCGTATTAAAATAGATAAATATTCAAATAATAACTTTTTTATGATAGACTAGAAATTAGCAATTTAATTAGAATTTGGTAGTTATTATTATGCCGTATAATCCTGAAGAAGAATTTCGTACCGTTAGTGACATAAAATTATTTGTCTATAGTACAAAAGGTGATGATCCCAAAAAATGTACAGCTATCCATCTTCATAAAATGGGAAAAATCATTTTGACCTATAAAATCGGTAATATTCCTAAAAATGCTGTTCTTCTCAATCCTTTCTCACAAAAAGCCCTTTCTATAGAGGATCTTCCTGCTATACATACTAAAGGTCTTGTGGGTCTTGATTGCTCTTGGGTTGAAGCTAAAAGGATTTTTGGTGCATATGAACATAGGGATGATGAACCTAAGAAAAAGGGTCGATGGCGTTTCATAGATAGAATTCTACCATATTTGCTAGCAGCTAATCCTGTCAATTATGGCAAACCTTGCAAATTGAGCACTGCAGAGGCATTAGCTTCAGCTCTTTATATTGTTGGTTTCAAGGATAATGCACGTAAGTTACTTGATGGATTTAAGTGGGGTGAAAATTTCTTCACTCTCAATTTTGAATTGCTCGAAGCTTACTCTGACGCAAAGAGTAGTCTAGAGGTAGTTAAAATTCAAAATGATTACCTTGATGAACTATACGAATAATTTGATATCTTTTAGAAATTATATTAAATAATGAAAATAAATGAACTATTGATTGAGCTGAACTCAAGTCATTAGGAGCTTGATACAATTGTTAATTGGTATTGTAGGTAAACCTTCTAGCGGAAAAAGCACATTCCTTAATGCTGCTTGTCTAACAACATCAAAAGTGGGTGATTATCCTTTCACCACTATTGAACCCGTACCAGGTACTGGCTATGTTAGAATCCCATGTGTATGTAAAGAGCTTGATGTTGAAGATAACCCTCAAAATTCCTTATGTATTGAAGGTGTTCGACTTGTTCCAATTCCGTTGCTAGATGTAGCTGGTTTAGTTCCAGACGCATGGAAAGGACGTGGGCTCGGTAATAAGCTATTGGATGACCTAAGACGAGCAGATGTATTAATCCATGTAATTGATTTTTCAGGATCACTGGATGCAGATGGTAATAACATCGAACGAGGTACATATGACCCAGAAGATGATATAACATTTCTAGATCGAGAAGTAGTAATGTGGTTAGATCAGCTCATCAAAAAAGGTTGGACAAGAATTAGTAGAACCTCAGAAACTGAGAAAATCCCGATAGATAAGCTCCTAGCTGAGAAATTGACCGGTTTGCAAATTACTCGAGTACATATTAAAAAAGCATTAATAAAATCTGGATTGAATATAGCAATACCAACGAAATGGTCGGATGATGAATTGCTCAATTTCTTGACTATTTTAAGATTTATTGCAAAACCAATGATTTATGCTGCTAATAAAATTGATCTTGAAGGATCAGATGATAATTATCAGCGTTTAAAAGAAAAATATGGTGATGATCTCATTCATTGTTCAGCTCTTGCTGAATATTTCTTGAGGAAATTTGCAGAAAAGGAGATTATCTCATATACACCAGGTGATAGTGATTTTACCATTCTAAAACCAGATAAATTATCAGATAAGGATCAAGAAACTTTGGAGAAATTAAGAACAAATATTTTGCAAAAATATGGTTCAACTGGAGTTCAAAATTTAATCAATCGAGCAGTATTTGATATTATGAATGTTATTTCTATCTATCCAGTAGAAGATCAACAAAAATACACAGATCATAATGGAAACGTTTTACCAGATGTTTATCTTGTACCAAAAGGTACTACTGCTAAAGAGTTTGCTGGAATGATCCATCAAGATTTAGCAAAGTCATTCATCAATGCAATTTTGGTTAAAACTCAAAGACGTATTGGTGAAGGTTATGAATTGGAAGATGGTGATATCATAAAAATAAATGCTGCAGAGGGACATTAAAACAATAATTGGTGAACACAATGAGCAACGAAGAAGAGCAATATCCATCTTTGAAGAAGGAAATTGTTAAAGAAGAAAATATGTTTCCTCTAAAGTATGTCTGTGAGGAAAAAGCAAAACAAATCGAAGATGATATTGAAAAGGAAGTTGAACTAGCAGAAAAAATGAAAGAGATGCCCAATCCTTATCGTTTTGCTGGTTATGATCCAAATGTAATTGATTTTATCCGCAGATGCGAAACTGAAGAACAAGCTGTCGAAATAATTGATTACCTCAAGAAAAAGGGCGATATAAGTAGATCTACTGCTAAAGACATCAAACAGCTACTTTCAAAAGATGGTTTAAGAAGTTTCGGTGAAAAAAAGCAAGCTGGCTTCTATTTTCAACATGAGGATTAATTTTCAATTGCTCTTTCTAATTACAATTCAATAAAGTCCCATGGATGCTCTTCTTTTTCTGATCTATTTTCTACAATATCTTCTATTGTAAGATTAAATTCATTCAAAGCTCTTCTCCAACTACCAAGCCCTCCGCCATATTTTGCAGCAAGCATTAGAGGTTTAGATATTTCTTTTCCACTAATTGATAAAATTGTTTGAATTCTTGACCACTTTGGATTGCTTATATCACAATTAACTCTAGGGATTTTATTTGTTAGTTTATATAATAATTTGCTTTTTGCTTGAAGCTCTTTTAATGAAAAGAGAGATTTATCTTGATATTGGGTTCGTGGTTTGGGTATGAAGAAACAACTTGAAATTCTTAATTTTCTTATGTTTTTACCTACCTTTGCCATTTCTTCAGCTAATTTTGCAATTGCTTCAATATCCTCTTCCTTTTCATCTGGCAAACCCAAAATGAAGTAAGCTTTTAATCGTGAAAGACCTTCATCAGAAGCTAAGGAAACAGAATTGATGATTTCTTCATTACTTACACCTTTACAAATTTGTTTGCGAAGATTTTCTGTTCCTGCTTCAGGAGCAGTAGTTATTGTTCGTTGTTTAGCTTCTACTAGTAGCTTAACTAGTTCATGTGTGATTTTATCAGCTCTTATTGATGGTAATGAAAAAGTAAGATTATCTTCCAAAATACTTTGACATAAATCTTCTAGATATTTGTAATCAGAAATCCCGGAACCAATTGTAGTTATTTTATTGACATCGCACTCTTGTGTTCCTTGTCTATAGAGTTCTAGTAGTTTATCTAATGTACGAGCTCTTCTTGGATGATTGATTTTTCCTGTCAAGCAAAATGAACAACCACGGTTACATCCTCTAACTACTTCCAACATGAAGGATTTACCGAAAACCCCATACCATGGATTCTCTTCCTCAACTTGAGCAATAATTTGTTTTACTGGATAAAAATAATCATTAATGTCACCTTTAGGAGCAAATCTGACTGATTTATCTTCATTTATAGATGGTACCCAAATCCATTCAAAATTATCTAGTGATTCTAATCTTGTTGATCTTGTTTGACTACTTAGTAGACCTTCTCTAATTAATTGATCACAAACTGGTTCTAAATCACCTATCATAAATGCATCAATGAATGATGAGATAGGGATGGGATTGGATTGAGCACATGGTCCTCCAGCAATAATTAATGGATGACGGTCATCTCTATCCTTTGTTTCCAGAGGTATATGCGACCTTTCCAATATTTGTAAAACATTAGTATAGTCATCTTCATATTGAAGTGTAAAGGCAATTACATCCATTTCTCGTAGTGGTTTATCTGATTCAAGTGTATAAGGTTCTACTGATTCTTTTATTGGCAAAAATGATCGTTCACAAGCAACTCTTTCATATGAATTCCATAACCTGTAAATCAGTTGTAAACCTAATGAGGCCATGCCTGCTCGATAGGTATTAGGATAACAAAAAGCAATCTTTAATTTCATCTGTGAAAGATCTTTCTTGACTGCATTAATTTCTTCTATGTGAGCTTCTACTAATTTACTCATACAGTCTTCCCTAACCTTTCTTTTTCTTTTGTTCTATTTTCCATTCGCGTGAAATTTGCTCTTGATCAATACATACAAAAACATTGGAACCAATATTTCGATTTACAATTACTCCTGTTCCAATAGCAGAATTGTTCCCGACAATTACTCCTGGCATAAAGAATGTATTAATGGCTGTTTTTACATTATCGCCCATTATTACTCCTATTTTCCTTCTTCCTGTAGAAACAACTTCAGATTCCGTTTTATCTTTAATCATTTTAGTCCTTACAGTCTTATCATCTAATCTTAGATTGCCAGTAATTGTTCCAGCACCAAAGTTGCAATGCATTCCGATTATCGAATCACCAACATATGATAAATGAGCAATATGTGTTCCATCAAAAACAATAGTATTCTTTAATTCACAAGCATTTCCTATCCTAACACTATCACTTAATGATACTCCTTTTCTCAAATAGCAATTAGGTCCAATATCACAGTTTTTGCCTATTGCTAAAGGTCCTTCTAAATAGCTCCCAGCTCTAATCCTAGAACCTTTACCAATTGATACTTTACCAATTATTGTTGTTCCATCTTCAATTGTACCAGATTTTTTCTCATCAATATAATTAATCAAAACTTGATTTGCATCCAGTAAATTCCACAAATAGTTTATCTGCCAAAATTCCATGTCCTTTTTCTCGTATTTCATTGTAAGGATTGCACTTTGAGTTTTCGTACTAACTTCTTCGAAAATATCATTAACTCTATTAGCTCCTAATGCACAGCTTTCCAAATAATTTTTAGCAAAAAGACCTATTCCTAAACATTGGTCATTATCTTGTTCAACTAATGCGTATTTCCCTGTACCTTCTGCTTTTTTCAAGAATTCTTTGAAGAAATCTGGACTGAAAATAATATTACCATCTAACCAAACTGAATCCTTTGTTACCCGATCCCTAAGTAAGTCGTCCATTATTTCTTCTGTTATGCCTTTCTTTGGATCGTAATCAATGATAACAAATGGTCCAATTTCATTAATAGGCGCACTTGTTTCTTGATAATCATCAAGTGCTTGATACAATAGTTGACGATCATCTTTATTTGCTAAAAGCAAAATCTCATTGATTCCAGATTTCTTGCCAATTTCATAAAACCATTCAATAATCGTTTTACCTGCTACTTGTAATAATACAGCTGGACGATTTTTAACCAGGGGATATAATTGTTCATTGTCATTTTGTGAAATAAAAACAATCATAGTATGGTTCATTTTTGTTTTGGACAATTTAATCAATACAACCTTTATTTCTGCGTATATTTAATTTCTTTCTCAACAAGTGAGGAATAATACTCTAATCTTTCCTTGGATTCCTTTTGGGTCATAGCTTGTGATGTAACTCTGAAATATGGTTCTGTTCCACTTGGTCTTATTAACACCCAACTATCATCTTCAAAATTAAGTCGTAAACCATCCATCTTGAGAATATCTTTGAATTCATCTTTTGATGATAATTTTTCATCTAGTTTTATGAGTACAATTTGCTTTATGTCATTTTGGCAATTTATTTTAATTCTATTAACTGGAAAATCTTCTACCGAATCTACTAATTGATATAGTGGTCCTCTTTCATTAACCCATTCTAAAATTTTTATACCTGTTAATGGACCATCTGGACATAAATGATGTTTTGGATGTATCCAAGCGCCACAAGGTTCTCCACCAAAAACCGCTTTCTCATTAGCTACCATATTACCAATAGCAACATCACCTACTTTGGTACGCTTAACTTTTCCACCTGCATCATTAACTAATTTGTCAATAAGCATTGAAGCATCAATATGAGTGATGATAATTCCTTTGCCAGAATTCTGCTCTACAATATATTTTGCATATAGAGATATCAGCATATCAAGAGGTACAAATCTGCCTTTTTCATCAACAGCCACACATCTATCAGCATCGCCATCATAAGCTAATCCAATACTACTATCATTCTTTTTCTCACTGAATTTTTTGACTGTCTCGAGTAATTGTGAGAGATTTTTTGCTTCTGGTTCAGATGGTCTTGCAGAAAAATAAGGATCAAACATACCATTAATTGAAATGAGATTTAGACCTAGTTCTTGATAGATATTTAATATTACTTCACAACCAGCACCTCCACCTGGATCAACAATTACAGAATCAAATTTGTCAGGATCAATTTGAGATCCCGCATCTAATAACATCTTATTATAAATTTCAGAACCTAAAACTTCCTTATCTTTACCAAAATTCATCCAGGGAACAATAGGCAAATCATTATTTGCAAAAATTTCTTCAATTTTTCTTTCATCTTCAGGTGATAGTCCCATACTTGTTTTATCAAAAACTTTTATTCCGTTGTATTCAGGTGGATTGTGAGACGCAGTTAACATAACACCTGCACACGCATTTGTTTTATGTGTATGATAGGCTAAAGCTGGTGTTGGAATAATTCCTTTTCTTTCCACACTTGAACCTCCTGCTATCAAACCAGAAACTATTGCGTGCTCTACCATTGGACCACTAGAACGTGCATCTCGAGCAACAATAACATCAGAATCTGAATTATTACAAATAGCTTTACTTATTGCTAATCCAATATTTACAGCAAAATTTGGAGGTATTTCAGCAACCTTTCTACGAATGCCTGAGGTACTAAAGAGTTTCATTGGAATCATTCCTTTTTATCTTAACATTGATTACGTGTAGAAATCAAATAAAAAAGCAATTCAAAAATTTATCTCTAGAATCATTATTTGGTCAAGTAAAGAAGTCAAAAAAAGAGGAGTTTTCCTCGCATTAAATGCGAGGCAATATTAACCATCTTAAATTGTGAACAAAGTTAATGTTGAGAACAATTTAACTTGTTTCAACGAAGTATTTTGATGATCTCATATCAAGAAGGTATGGTGCCTTTCTTACGAGGCCCTCTTTCGTTAAACGTTTTAAAGCATATCTAACAGTTCGTGGTGCTAGATCGCACTTTTGTATTAAATCCTTTGAAGTCAAAGGTCCCTGTTCAGATAAGAGTGTGTATATCGCTCTTGCAGAAGGGGGTAATTGATCCGCGACAGTCAGCATTTTAATAGTCAACTCCAAGAAACAAGAGAATCAATTTTAATATAAAAGAACTATGAAGAATTCTTACCCTATGTCTAGTAAAATTCTTCCTTGTTCTAGTAAAATCATCCGCATGTTTTTTTCTATTTCTTGCCTTTATTCCATTTTTTTACGGAATTTTCTCGCTTTTAGTTATATTTACAGCAATTTATGTAAAAATTGTTGTATTTTATTAATTAAGGTTTATAATTTTAACTAAACCTTATCTATATAATCACTATATTTTCTCTGATTTTATAGTTGGCGCCTTAGTATTTAAACACCAAAAAACTGGAAAGAAGTTATGAAGATGGTCTTTCAGCTATGTAAAACCAGTTTAGAAATCAGTGGTTTGCTAAGTCTCATCCTAATGAGATTTAAGTTATTTTTCTAAATTTCTAAATTTAAAAAAAAATATAAATCAGTTCATCAATTAATTAGTTATTATCATATCAATAATAGAATAAAAATAGCTAAAAATGGAAAATAAGATAACGATGTTGGAAGAGGATACAAATCTCAGAGATAGTCAAGCATTCAAAGAATATGCTCATGGTAGAAGTAAGAAAATACCACTTCCTTGGGTAACGATAATAATATCTGGTGTGCTTGTTAGTGTTGCTATGATAGCAACGAATTTCTTAGCTGTTGCATTATACGGTAATGCTTATGCTTTTAATTTTATATTAGCATTATATGGAATTCCTGCAGGTTTTGCATGTGCTTGGAAAAATAAAACTTTTAGTGCATTGATATCCCTTAAATTTTCGACTATTAGTGCTTTAATAGCTACGGTGACTTTCTTTTTGATTTCTCTTATCTTTGTTTTGACAAACGCAAATGAGACTTTTGGTTATATTGTTGGAATTGTAGAGCTTTTAATTGCTTGTGCAATAATTGCAGTTTTCTTTATCTGCGTTACTTTTGCAATGGGTGCTTTATTGGGAACTTTTATTGCTGGGATTAAAGACGCAAGAAAGTAAGCTCCATTTCCCTTTTCTTTTTTTATAAACGATAGAATTAAGTATAATGTATTTAAATAATTTTTAGAGTTAATATTTTTCTCTCATAGTTGGAAGTGCTTAATATGTCCACCAAGAAGAAACAAAAAGAGAAGAAATATCGTAGAAGAAAAGAGTTAGGACCATGGTTCCAAGTTGGGCAAGTTCTTATTGTCCTTGGAGCAATTTTAATTATCGTTGCAGCAGTACTTGATTTGATTGAAGATCCATCAGGTACAGATGGTGTATGGTCCTCCTATACTTTTGGTCAAATTGGTGTCCCCTTTTTAGCAGCTATTATAGCAATTGTAGTTGCTGTATTAATTATTTGGATGGCAGTAGACAAAAGATTTCCATATAGTTTGCATTTGATAGCTTATGCAACAATAATCATTGTTCTGGCAATATTGGCTGGAAATGTGGGTGCATTGGTCGTCATTATTGGCGCTTTGATAATTATCTTCTATCATTTATCAAAAAGCTAGCTTTTCATTAAGTAAAAATCCGGATAGAAAAAAATGTCTTATAAAACAAAGAAGGCAAACAAAAAAACAAAGATTTCCTCTGATGCAAAAGTGACCATTGATTTGGTTATTAGCGAACTGTCCATTATAATTGGCAGAAAGGGTTTACCTAAAGAAGATTTTGGGCAAGCTCTTAATGATGCTTTTAGAAATGCTGATGCACATGTTGCTGCTTTATGTATGGTATTGCCAAAAATTGATGAATCATGGTATGATACTGGTGCAAGAGTGGCACTAATTAAGATAAAGAAAAATCGGCAATTTATAACAAGATTGCTTATAGGTTTGGCTATTTTTGTTTCTGCACTAGTAATAGCTGGTGCTGTAGCTTCTGCTCTCCTAATAGAGGGATGGGGTAAGTGGATTATTTTACTTTCAGCAGGTTTAGTTCTTTTTCTGCGAGCTACTAATATTCCAAAATACATAATTGGTCCCTATATCGGTAAAAGAGATGAAGCTATACCTCTAAGACATGAAGAAGAATGTCAGATTTTAGATGCTTTTGTAAAGAAACTAATTCAATTAAGAAGAAAGTAGTTTAACCTTTAATTATGATAATGCAAAACAATAATTGTCCCTATAGAAAGTTTTTTCCAATTCAATAACAAATGTATATTAGTGAACAATAATAACTAATCTACTTACCTTGTGAGGTTATCAACTAGATGGTTTCTGTTGGCGTAATAAAAGTACAATGTGATGCTTGCAAAGAAATTATCAGAGGGAAGTATATTCATTTCTCAGATGGATCCATTTTTTGTAATGATTGTTATAAATTTCTTCCAAAATGCACCAGTTGTAAGAAACCTATTATCGGTGGAGAAGACAATTCCATAGATGGTTTATGTATTCTTTGCTATAATCGCTCGCCAAAATGTGATATCTGTGAAAAGGCAATAATTGGCAGTTATACTAGGTTTGTTGATAGAACTATTGCCTGTGACAGCTGCATGAAGAAGTATGTAAAATGTGATCGATGCGGAAAACCAGTTGTTAGGTACACAAAGATTCGTGGTCAAGTTCTATGTAGAAATTGCCTTACACATGCACCAAGATGCTCTGTATGTAGTAATCCAATCATAGGAACCTATTGGATTTTCAATAAAGATTCGGTCTGTAATTATTGCTACAAAATATATGAAAGATGTAACATGTGTGGCATACCAAGTCAATTCTTATTTACTGTTCATGAGAAGAAACTCTGTTATACTTGTCAAGAAAAAGCAAGAAGATGTTCAGCCTGTGGTTTGCCAATTGTTGGTCGCTATTATTCATATAAAAATAAGGATGGTATCTTTTGTGAGCATTGTGAACACTTGGTACCACATTGCGATTCGTGTGGAAGACCCGTAGGTTTGAAATTCGTTGAAATCTCTGATGGAAGGAAGATCTGCTTTGAATGTCAAAGAAGTGCTATCTCAACTGAGAAACAATTAAGGGAACTAATAGACATAGCTCAAAAGGGTATACAAAAGCTTGGTCTTGAAATAAATCATAAAATCAATTATCGATTAATATCTAAAAAAATCCTAGATCGAAAAATCCGAGAAACTGGTGCAGCTATAGCTGATGGTCGAAATCTAGGTTTGTTCCAAAGAAAGAATGAAAAAATGAATATATTTTTACAATCACATTTGCCATTACAGTTAGCATTAGGGACAATTTGCCATGAAATCTCTCATGCTTGGCAATCTGAAAATGTCATTGATAGAGCTCAGCACAAGCAAATTAGAGAAGGTTTCTGCGAATGGGTCAGTTACAAAGTTCTAATACTATATGGCTATCATGGTCAAGCTGAATTGATAAGCTCTCGAGATGATATTTATGGGCGAGGTTTTAAGAGATTCTTTGAAATTGAGAAGAAACAAGGATTGAAAGCAGTCTTAGAATATGCAAAATATCCTCAATAAGAAAAGTATTTATTCTTTTTTAGGAAACAATCCATCTTCTATGATTTCACCGAATGGTTCTCGATTAGTAATGACATAAATGAACGTACTTGCATTAATTTCCTCAAGATAGAGGAGCTTTCTTTCATACAATTCTGGCACTCCTTCTAATCTATCTATTTTATTTAATACATCCTCTGTAACCACGAAAACTTCAATATAGATTTGATGTTGTGTTTTAGAAGGAAATAGAAGTGGGAACCCTTCGTTAGAATGCATTTGATATGCTATTTCAACCATACCTCGAAAAATAGGTTTATTTGGATTCAAATAGTAAAAGTAATTTGGGAAATTTTCTTTAAGAGTACCATAAACAGCAAGCAAGAATTTAGCATTGGTTTCTTCTTCCTTCACAGTATTTACTTCCTACTGTTCGTGTTTTGCCTTTATTCTTAAATAGAGCTTCTTTTTTATATAAGTACTATGAACGCTAAAGAATTTTTAGAAAATTTGTTAACTGTGCCTAGAATTTCAGCTCCAAAAATATCGCCAAAGGGAGATATGCTTGCTTATTCTTGGAAAAACATTCATCCAAATGTTGATGTATTCTGCATAGACTTGGTGAAGAAATCCAAACCTATTGTTTTAACAAAAACACCAGAACTAACCATTATGTTAGATTTTTATCCTAAAAGTAATGCAATAATTGTTACAGAAGACAAGGGTAGAAACGAAAGACATAGATTATTCCGTGTAAACTTGGATGAACCAAAGAAAATGATTCCCTTAACAGAAGATGATCCAGATTATTTCTTGCGATGGGGAGATATACATCCTGATGAAAAGTTATTGTTTTATGGAGCTAATTATGATTCTAATAAAAAAGAGGAAATTGAACCTACATGGATGTATCGTCATAATATTGAAACTAATGTAAGAACTGTCATAGCAAAACCTAACAAACCAGCTTATACATATCCCTTGTTGAATAAAACAGGAACTCATTTAATTTACACAAGAAAAGAATTACATCCTAAAGGAACACAAACATGGTTTGTAGACATTGACGGAAAAGAAGATAGAGAAATACTAAATTTTGGTGAAAAAGCAAGAGTTTATTCTGATTGGTTGCCTGATTCACAAAGAGTAATATTCCAAACGGACACTAAAGATGGACATGTTCAAAAATACTATTCCCTTGGATTTTATAATGTCTCTTCTGGTAAAATAGAATGGATTATTGATGAGCCAACTAGAAACATTGAGTATTATTCGATCCCAAAAATTGGAAATCATATCATTGTGTATGAATATGAGAAAGCAAAAGTTAAATCATCAATAATTAATTTAGCAACAATGGAAGAAAGAGTATTACCTGATATAATTGGTAATTTAGTACCCAGATTTCCAATTTCTGATGAAACATGGATTGGATTATATTATTCCTCTACACAACCTATGAATTTTATCAAGTTTAATGTCAATAACGTTATCCCAGAGAAATTTGAATTCCTAACAAACCTTTGGGATTACACTAAAATTACAAAGGAAGACTTTACTCCTGCTGAGGGATTTGAATGGAATGGAAAAGATGGATTGCTGATACATGGCTGGATATATCGTCCTAGAAATCCTAATGGAAAAACTATAGTTTATATTCATGGAGGACCAACTGCTCACTCTTCAGATAGTATAAATGAGCAAATTCAATATTACGTCAATAGAGGTTTCTTTGTATTAGACCCGAATTATAGAGGAAGTACTGGCTATGGACTAGAATTTGAAGATGCTATACGATTAAACGGATGGGGTTCTGACGAGCAAAATGACATTCTTTCTGGAATTGAAGCACTAATAGATAATGGATTAGCAGAAGAGAATAAAGTAGGTGTAACAGGAACAAGCTATGGAGGTTATAGTAGTTGGTTTACAATTACAAAAGCACCAAAAAGAATTGTTGCAGCTGCAGTTCCAATATGTGGTATGACAGACTTAGTTATTGACTACAATACAACAAGACCTGATTTAAGACCATATTCAGAACAGATGCTTGGTGGTAACCCAGAAGAAGTCCCTGAAGTTTATTATGAACGATCACCAATAAACTTCGTACAAAATATAAAAGGAGCTCTCCTAATTGTTCAGGGACTAAGAGATCCAAATGTCTCGCCTAAGAATGTTGATGAAGTGAAAAAGAAGCTAGAAGAACATTCAATCAAATTTGATTTGTTGACATTTGATGATGAGGGTCATGGTATTTTGAAAGTAAAAAATCAGAAAGTTTTATTCAAACGAATTGCTGATTTTATTGATGAAGCTCTTCAGTGAGCTTCTCTTTTTTTATGATCCGATTTTACTGTAGAAAAATTTCCGTACTCTTGCATACTGATTATCTTTTGCCATTTGATCTCTAATGTATGTTCTAATTACACCAAATAATATAATGGTAATTGCTACCATGAAGAGGTAGAATGGTACGCCCCATCTCCCCATAACAAGTAACCAAATATTGAATCCTAAGAAAAGAGCACTACTAAGAATCATCCCTATTGGTAAGAATTTTTCATCAGAAGTAAAATATGTAAATGATCCAACTAGTGCAATTAAAATCATTGGTACATAATATGCTGTATAGAATTTGTATACTCCTCTAGGCATGAAAATGTGTGTGAAAATGGTATACGCAGCAATCCATTCAAAAAATGCAATCCCATCTAATTTATCATTATATGACTTCCAAAACATATAGATTGCAATTATTGTTGCACTCAAAATCATCCATAGCATTGAATAGTTACCAAAAGATGCTAATTTCAAAATAAATCCACTGAAACCTATTTCTTGCAGAGATTTTGCAAAGGAGACACAGTCATTGGCTGATGGATTAACAGGTTCTAGCTGCAATGAGATAGATCTACCCGGTAACAACATATGCCGACCATATTGATAAGGTGACATAAATATCCACGGAACAGATACAAGTAAGCAAACTCCAACGAATAATGCTACATTCATTACGCTTTCTATTATTGACTCACGGATGGATTTATTTCTAACTTTTTCACCTAACATTACAAAGAATAGTGGATAAGTAAAGAACAAAGCATTTTGTTTTGTCATAGTAGCAATTGCTAACCAGAAAAATGATTGCCACCACTTCTTTTTAATCGCAAAATAAAACGCTATCATTGTCAAAAGAGTGACTGGGCCAGGATTAAGCCAATATACTCCATCATAGATAACGTTAATTGGTGCTATTGCCATCAAAACCCCGCCGAAAATAGCAATACCTCGATTATGCTTATTCTTAATGATATTTTTCAGAATTAGATAGACTACTGCTGCACATGCTGCATCAGTTAAGACCATAGGAAAAGCCATCCAAAAATTACTCAAGCCTGGACGCCAAGTAAGAACTAAGAAATATAGAAAAATGGGTGGATAGGAATAGTAATCTAATACTGTTGTTGGTTCGATCCAGCGATAAGGATACCAACTATCATTATACCAAGCAGTTATCCATGAATGGTAATAATAGCCAAAATCAGCAAAACCACGTATTTCTACGTTGTTAATATTAAATAGTAAGTTCCTATTCCAGAGATTTTCACTCGAACCAAATCCCCATTGTTCTCTAAATTCATAAGCAAGAATGACTCGAATAAACATTCCGATGCCAATCAAACCTAAAATTATCGCTATATCTAACCCAATATCTGACCAAGATTCTTCTTTAATACGCATCTTAACTGAATCTCTGATTTTCCACCAAAAGTTGTTAAAACCTTCAACAGTCCGATGTGCTCTTGGTTCTGATTCGATGCTATCTCTTTTAGCAGCATTCGATGGCATAGGAGAACCCTCTTTTCCATGATTCATTAAACTTGTTATTATAACTTTTAACTTTTTTTTATGTATTATTTAATTGGTAACACAGAGCTTTCTATAGCGAACAAAAGTTTAAAGTAGGATTATTGATTTTACAATTTGAATAGGGACTATCTTAGGTGCAAGCTAATGACTGAAAACCTACAGGATATAGCAGCTGATAGTGAAACAATTTTTGATAGTATGTTATTTGCTGTTATGATTATGATGTTCCTATTGTGCGACTAAACCTCAGTTCATTATCTGAAAGAGAAGCGTTAGCTACTGGTATCCATGGGATTACTGCAGTTGGTCTTGGCGAAGAAAGAAATAGAGGGTTATTTGGTCCAATACCTGTTCCTTACAATTCAGATTTTAGATCTTTAATTTATGTTTTTCATATTAAAGTTAAAGCAAGTGATGATCCAATCATTTTAGAGAGAGGAAAATTCTGTGCAATGTTTCTCATCTACAAGAAAGAAATGATTCGATTTATAGCTAATGTCTATTCAATGATTGAATCTATTCTGAATGTTTATCAAGAGAATTATCTTTTGAATGAAGAGAATCTGCTAAACGATACAATTCAATACATCTACCAAGAATTATTGGTAAGTCTCAAAATTAAAACAAGAATTAGACTCTTTCGAGTGCATAACGGAATAACAGTTGAATTTGAAGAATCAAAAATTGCTTTAGGAAATGAATTGTCATTATTAATAGATGAACGGAGTAAATTAATCAACATATATATTCCTCGAAATCTAGACAAGGATAAAAGAGATCATTCTGAGAAAATAGCTAAGCATTTGAATAAAACAGAATATCAAAACCTATTTACAATAAAGAAGATGTCTTGTAAGAAAGCATTTCTTGCACTCTTAAAGAAAAATAAAGTGACTATTCTTTCTTAATCTAATCTTGTAAGTAAATTAGCTCTTTTTAAACTAAATCATGGAAGAAGGAAGTTAAAGATTCTTCAATTGGTTTAAGTAAATGAGTCTAGAATTAGATGTTTCAATTAAAATAAAGAATTCCTCTGATAGTACACTAAATTTGTTTCATATTAATAATCTAAATAGAACTAGAGCTGTTTCCGAAAAAACAATTGCGAAAGGTTCTCATTTGTATGATACAAAACCTGCAGATCTTTCAAGAAGAACATTAATTATTGTTCCAGGTTACTCTGTATCAAACCCACCTAGAATTGGGGATCACCGTTATTATATTGAGGCTTTAGAATATCATCCACAGAAGAACCCCTTTGGATACAAGAAAATATTTGTTTTTGATTTATATTCAGAAAAAGATGGAAGATGCAACTTTAAACATGATATACCAATGTTAGCAGAAGAACTTATGGAAAACATAAACACAAAACGTAATGGATGGAATTTTCATAATGATGGTGAAATAGATTTCATTGCAGGAAGCATGGGCGGTCTAATTGTAAGGAAATTTATCCAAGAATACCTTATTTATGAAGATCAGATTCATACAACTAATAGCTGTTTGTTAAGAGTCAAAAACATTATTTTAATAGCTACACCAAATAATGGATGTAAGATTGTAGATAGATTACAATCACCATTTTTGCAATTTCTCTTGAAGCTTTTCTTTGGAAAGGATAACTTTTCTCAAAGTAAGCAATTTCAGCAAATTAGAATTGGCAATATCAATGTTTTTGGTAGATTACTAGGTCTATTCTTCAAAAAGAAATCACCTAAAAACAACTTCCTTAGAACACTTAATTCTAACCCACAAACACCAGGAAACATACGATGGGTAACAATACGAGGTACAAAAAGTAAATGGTTTTCAAAACTCCTCCATAAACGAGGTGTGGGGAACGATGGAGTTGTATCGTCTTCAAGTATTCCTTTAATTGGCGCTGAGAATATTGCTGATAAAGATTTCAATATGAACTTTTCATGGAATCATCGAGATCTTTACCAAGATGCAATTTTTTGCAAAATCTTGGCTGGAATGTTGCTATTTAATCTTAAGTTAAGAGACTTCCATCAATATAGCAGAATCAATAATTTGATACCAAAAACAATGAAGAAACTCCCTCTTAACAAGAAAATACTTGAGACATATAATTACTTCCCAGAGTTATCACCCTAAGAGGATCATATTATGTTCGATTAAAGATGGTGACTTTAAAAGTTAAACTCTATAATATGCTATAGTTAAGAAATAAATTGCATGAAGTTATTATCAAGGAGTTTTACTTGACAAGATAGTGAATAAAGGAACGGAAAGAATTGGCAACAGAGTCAGAGAAAAAAACTCATACAAAAGAAACAATGGTAACATTTGATAAAAGACATTTAGGTTACTGTGGTAGTTGTCTTTATACTTGGTGTATCTTAAAAAGCAAAGTTAATTACTGTTCGTTCCGATACAAAGGTGAATTAATCTTTATTTGTGATTCAGAAAAGTGTAAAACTAAATAGAATTGACTAATTTTACATACTATTTTTTGAAAAATTAAGCTTTTTAGGTATTATGTCAGTATTCTCCGTATGTTAGGAACTTAAAAAGTATAGATTCGCAGATTTGTTTAATTGGATGAAACAATCTGAAGGAACGAGGTAAAATTGGCAGTCTTAAATTCGCATAAAAAATCTCTCTCAAGAGAAGAAAATCTCTTAAAAGGAAAATCGAAAACTTTTTGCTTAGATTGCGTTATTGATTGGTGTAAATTACGTAATGAAGTCACCTATTGCTCTCAAAAATACAAAGGAACAAGTTGTTACAATTGCAATGATGATAAATGTACTGTTAAACGTGTTGCTGGTTCCTAAGGTTTTTAGCTACAAACTAAAAACCTCAAAATAAAATGAGCTTTAATAACTCAGTTTGCGTTTAGTAATTGATTAAACATATCATTATCTTTTGATACTATTTCGTCTTTTAATGTATAATGTGATTCTACAAGTTTCTTAAATTCTTTCAGTTTTTCTCCGGAACATTCTCCATCTTCGATCTTGGCATATGATTCATTCAAAAGCAGTTCTAAACCTTTGAGGTCTGAAAATTTAATTCGTACCAAATCACTTGCTTCAACCTCTATCCCTGAAATATTAAAACCTGCTGAATATAATTTATCAGTCAGAATCATTAACTTCTCCTTCACTCTATCACCTCTGTTTTATTGTTGTAAGTTATCTTTTTAAATAGTCTCTTTGTGTTTTCATTGCAATCAAAGAACAATCAAAAGCTTATTTTGTGCTTACTGTTCTGCTTTTATTATATTGTTTTGCTTTTAAAATCACAACTAAATCTGAATTAATTTCTATAATTAGTTTCTTTAGGAAAATCTCTCCGTAAATTAAACTTATTGGTGATTTATTCTTTAGTATTTTAAGTGTTTGTATATAGAATCACTTTTGTCTAGTTTTCAAAAATAAGTGTCTTAACTACAACAGGAACGACTTGTTTACTTGCCATAGGTTCACCTATATCGATATAGTCTCCTTCCCTTAGACCTAGTTCATCTATAGAAATGATATTTGATTTCATTTCTGTTTCTCTTTTCATAACATTGCCAACACTATTACCAATATCATCTTTGAATACCAATATGAGTGGCATGTTTTTCTTCACAAGAGATGGGACTGCAGAAACAATTCCTTGTGCAAATGACTTTAATCGTTCGTAAGAAAGACCAATTGTTTTATGAAATGATAGAGCTACTTGAGCTTCTCCCTCTTTCAAATCAATTCTTTGGTAAGCCATATCTATTGCTCTCTTGATTTCTTTTTCAGTAGGGCTTTCTTGTGGTAAATAAGGTACTACTACTGGAATGTTCCTGATCGGGAAATCATTATCTTCTGTTACTAAGGTTGTTGCACCACTTACTTGTAAAGAGTATTGCCCCGCTCCAATGACAGTTGCTCTTATTAACTCAAGAGGTTCAAGGAGTTTTATCTTGGCTTTTTGACTTTGTTTCTTGATTTCTTTGGCAACTTCACGACCAATATCACCAAAATACTCGTTAGTTTTGCCATAAATATATTCTGCAACTCCACCGGAAAATGAGTAGTAATTTACTTTGCCATCAAAGGTTAGTAAGGGTGTCATCATTAATTTTATTGCAACTTCTGAAATATTTTCTTTCTTAGTAATAATCTCTATTAAAGCTTCAGCTAACCTTTTAGCTACTCGTTCTTTATCTGTTTTGGAAATTGTTTTACCTACTTCAAGGTGAACCCCTACATCATCAGCTGCAATTTTGGCTGCTTCTTCGTATTTCTCAATAATATTCTCAGAACCATTAGTTACGAGTAACCTACCTCCAACATTAATACATGCAGTATCAATGATTTCCCCCTTAGGTGAAATTACTGCAATGTTCGAGGTTCCCCCACCAGTATCAATATTCATTATTGTCTTTTTCAAATCCTTTGCTCGAGTTACAGCTCCACTACCCATTGCTGCAATTACTGATTCAAAATTTGGACCTGCTGTTGCTGCTACAAATTTACCTGCTTCTATAGCTAATAAACTAACAATCTTTTCAGCATTCTTCTTTTTAGCTGTTTCCCCTGTAACAATGACTGCACCAGTATCAATATCCTCTTTAGTAATTTTTGCTTTGGCAAATTCCTTCTGAAAAATCTTCGATAATTCATCAAAATTAATCGTTTCTTGATCAATTAATGGTGTAATGTAGATACCACCACGATAAAGTATTTCTCTGTTAACGATTTCAAATTTCTTTGATGTGCGACTCATTTGTTTTACCAGATGTAATCTTGAAAAGACCATGTGTGAGGTTGATGTACCTACATCAATACCTACTGAAGTAATTAATAGCTCTTGAACAGTCATGAATTGTTTAATAATAAAAATTGTTTTTATCCTTTTCTTCTAATTTGATTTTCACTTGGATTCTAAAAATTTTAGAAAAAAGAGAGAAAATCTCTCTTCTGATTATATAGTTTGGAGAAAATTAATCTATTCTGTATCAATCTCCATTTTCTTTATCATATCTTTTTCATCTTTATATCCTTGTTCTTTAGCGATTCGAATCATTGTCCGCATAATTTTTTCTTTAACATCATCATCTTCTTCTTTTTCAAGTGATTCGAGAAGCATTTTTACACATTTCTTGGTTTTAGGTACTAATTGACCCACAGACAATGCGGCTATTCTTCTAACTCGAATACTACTATCATCTTTTAATACATCAAGGATTGGATTGGCAGCTCGCTTATATTTCATAAAACCTAAAGAAAGGCAAGACCAATATCGAACAGTCTCATCTTCATCAGTAAGTAAATCTAAGAAGACTTCAGCAGCTTTCTTATCACCAATCTCTCCTAATGCATATGCTAATGCTCGTCTGTTCTCAACATTTTGACCTTTTTGCAGAAAGCTAATTAATGAATCTACAGCTTGTGAATCTTTTAATCGTCCTAATGCAGTTGCTGTTTTTACTGAAACACTAATTCCTGTATCTTTCTCGAGAGTTGAAATCAAATCAGGAACAACTTTTGTATCTCCTATCAAACCTAAAGCTTCTGCTGCTTGTCCTCTTACCCAATCTTCCTTATCACTTTTCATTATTTTTAGTAACGGATCTAAAGCTTTTGGATTACCAATCAAACCAAGTGATTCTGCAACATTTTCCCTGATTTCTCCATCTTTACTAGATTCTAGCATTTTAATTAAAGGATCTACTGCTTCGTTTACTTTTAAATTCCCTAAAGCTTTTGCTACTTCTATTATTATTGAAGGATCTTTGGAGGTTTTTAATGCTTCAAGTAAAGGTTTCTTACTTTCAGGATTCTCTATTGATCCCAATGCTTTCGCAGCATTTTTTCGCATTACAGTTAGATGGTCCTTTAGCAATATATTGCCCAGTAAATCAATACTCTGCTCTATCCCTCCTTTTCCGAGTATCTTTACAGCATCTCTACGGATTTTCCATTCCGTATCATCAGTAGCTATTCCTATTAATAACTCACTAATACTTTTCTTCTCTTTTTCCAACAGCTGAAGTAATTCTTCTTCTTTCTTATTCAACAGTAAAAGTTTGATATCATCTTTTGAGGTCAAAATGATTCCTCCTTGTGTCACAAATTATTGCTCCAATGTCTTATGTCAATCTACATTTGTACTTTATATGTTAATTAAACAATCCAATAATAACGAAAGTTATTGGATTCAACTATCCTAACACAGTTTAGTTTTAATCTTGAGATAACAAAATAACTTACCCTTTTTCATTTTTTCTATCTTAGAGAAAAAAAATATCAGTTTGCTAAAATCATACCATCCCTTATAAGGGAATACTATGTGAATTGCTTCTGGTGCTTTACTTGGAAGTGTTAGTACGAGGTAATATTGAAGGATCTAAACTTGCTTCAAATAAAGAAGGAATTGCCATATTAGTTGATGTTCTAAGAGCTAGTACAACTATCCCTATAGCAATGCAAAAGGGCATAAGGAAGTTTTATGTCGCAAAAGAGGTTGAGGATGCTCGACTAACTAAAAAAGAATTAGAAACAATACTTATGGGAGAAAGAGGATGTTTGAAACTTCCTGGATTTGATTACGGTAATAGCCCAACAGAGATTTTTAATGAAACCTCATTTGACAAAGAAGTAGCAGCATTTACTTCATCAACTGGTGCTAAAAGAATAGTAGATGCTATTGGTTCTAAATATCTCATAATAGGTTCTATTGTGAATGCTGCAGCTGTTGTTAAGAAATGTATAGAATTAACAACCAATAGTCCATTAACAATAGTAATAGTTCCAACTTTTACACATGGACCAATAACTGATAACACTGTAACAGAAGATCAAATAGGTGCCTTGCTTATCACTCAAGAGTTTAAAAAAGTAGGAATGAAGCTTGATTCGAAGACTCTAAAAGAAATTAAATTATTAGAAGAGCATATGAAGAACTTATCGATTGAAGAAATTCTTCTAGCAACAGACCACGGTCAAAAGCTAATTGATTTAGGTTTCACAAAAGACATCGAATTTTGCAGCCGATTGAATTTTACATCTAAAGTTCCTATTTCAGAGAACAATGTTTATGAACTTTCAAATAGAAACAAAGTAGTAGCTTTTTTGTAGAGAAAATGAGGTGATAATAAAATCACCTTTTTATATTTACTTTAATTTTGGATCTAATGCATCTCGTAATGCATCACCCATTAAGTTAAAACCTAACATCGTGAGGAATATCATCATTGCTGGAAATGTAGGCATCCACCAATGGGTAATTAATTGGTCTCTATATTTTGCAAGGTCATCACCCCATGAGACTGCAGTAGGATCACCAAAACCGAAAAAGGCTAAAGCTGTAATACTCATGATTGTTCCAGCTATCCCTAAAGTAGTAATGATGATTATTGGTGATAATGCATTTGGTATTATATGCCGTAAAATAATTCGGGCATCACTTGCACCTAGTGCTCGCTCTGCTTCTACAAATTCCCGAGCCTTTAAGCTCAAAATGGTACTTCGAACAATTATGCTTGTTCCACCCCAGCTAATAAGTGATAGAATTGTTAGAACTACAATATAGTAACCGCCAGGAATTGTTAGAGAAACTTCTCTAAAAAGTGCAACTGCAAAAATGAATAGAACAAAATCAGGTAATCCAATGATTACTTCATTTATTCTTTGGACAATATCATCAAATAATCCTCCATAATAGCCAGATATAGCACCAACAAAAGTTCCTATAATACTAGTAAAAATTTGTCCAGTCAAACCTAAAGCTAAAGAAAGTGGAGTGCCAAAAACCATTCTAGAGAAAACATCATGTCCTAATAGATCAGTACCAAAAGGATATTTTGAATTGGGAGCTAATCCATCATCACCAGCTATTATATGTCGTGGATGAGCAATTACACGAATGTATTTTTCAGTACCTGGAATCCATATTTCAATAAAGTAATTATGTAAATCCCAAGGATCGCTTGTTGGATTTTGAAGACCAAACAAAGCATCATATTGCATTAAAATAAAGGCAACAACTGCTACTACAACCAGAAGCATAACTATGCCAAAACCAAACATTCCCAACTGGTCTTTTTTCATTCGTCGATAGGTTATTGTCCAAAGGTTTGATCCTTCAACCAATTTTAAAGTTTCTAATATTTCAACTTCCCTTTGGGATTGTTCTGATAATATATTCGTTTCTTCTACTGTAGACATTTTTCTAAATACCTGCCTAATCACCGAATACAAACATGTAAATGACAAATAAAATCTTTCAGATAATCATCTAAAAGCATATCGCTTCGTATGAATATTAAGAAATGACAAGTAAAATGTTTTTAAAATGGATAGAAGTAACATATCAGATAAGGAAGAATAATGATGATTGAGTATTTTAGTTTCTTTTATGTTAGAGCTATGAATAATGGCTCACTATTTGTAGGTCCAAAATTATCTGTTATTGAGCATCCAAAAGAAATTAAAGAGCTTATGGAGCAAGCTCATAGAGCACTTAAAGATGCATCTATAGATGTTTCAAGAATATTAGAAGACGAGAATTATGGAGAACTAAGATTTTACATCAATAATAAACTAGAAGCAGCAATTGAGATACTACATGAAATAGATGAAGAATTTTAGACAAAAGAAGATAATGGCGCCGGCAACAGGATTTGAACCTGTGGCCACTCGGTTAACAGCCGAGAGCTCTACCGCTTTGCCTCTATATGGTAACAACCATGAAGATTGAGCTATGCCGGCATTAAAGCACTTTATTTGCCTTCAAACTTATTTTAAAATCTTTTTGATTGATATGTGATTGGTTATTTTTTCATTTGAAATACCATTTTTAAAAAAATGTCGTTTTGATTTTATTTTACATTAAAAGAAAATAATCAATTTATCCTTTCTTGTGCTATATTGTTCAATTCACTTTATGTGAATTATTACTATCTATTACTATCTGTATGGAGCTATTGAAAACAATGGTTAAATTAGATAAGATTGGATTCCTCTCAGCTTTACTTGGAGGAATATTAGGCGTAGTCGCTGGTATTTTGAGCTTTGTAAACGTCAACATTTTTACCCCTTGGTATCTAGGTGGTAACGGTTTGCTAGGCTGGATTATTGGAGCTACTAATATTATTTGGCCAATAATCTTTATTGCTTTAAGTGCAATTGCCCTGATCATAGGTGCTACAAAATCATTTTCAAAAATTCTAGAATTTGATCTAATTATTTGAGGAATTATTCTAGTAATCATCGGTGCACTTGTTTCGGGTATACCTGGCTGGTTAATACTTGTAGGTGGTATACTAGTCATAGTAGGTAAATTTTTAGAATGAAATGGAAATCAATTATTTGATTTCTTTATTTTCTTTTTTTCTTTCTTCTCTGCCAATTTTTACAAGCTCTTCTAGATTATTTTTTTCAGAATTCATAATGCTTGTCACCTAATATAAGAACAGACATTCTTTGGATTAGATATATTATTCTACTTCAGGATATAGCTAAAGTATCCAAATTCTATTGAAAGCTCATATCAAACAGAAAGTTTTTAGTAAATATTTGATTGGTTCTGTAAAGCAAAAAGACAAGTCAATTTAACGTTCGGAGCAATTTTTTAATGCCAAACAATGATCCTCAGGACGAAGATAATCCCAGATTAGTGTCAATTCCTGAAGCACCTGATTATTATGAAGCTGTATCTGAGGATGATAAGATTGATTTATCGGATGATGAATTGGCTAAAATTCCTGAGCGAGAGAAAATTTACGGACGTTCAATCTTAGCTACATTTAGCTATGGTATGGTTGATCCATTTTTAACGACTATAGCAATTGATATGGGTGCAACAGGAAGTCAAATGGGTTGGTTGCGAGCGCTTAGCAATCTACTGGGTAATTTCGTACAACCAGTTTTTGGTTTCCTTTCAGATAAGATTCAAAGAAGATCTGTGTTTGTTGCTCTGTCAAATATACTTTATTCTAGCATTTGGATACTTCTTCTCTTTGTGAACAAAGTAGTGATGATAATTGTAATTGCGAGTGTTATTTCGTTGGTAGTTTCATTAGGAACACCTGCATGGACTGCACTACTAGGTGAAATTATACCACAGAAAATTCGAGGAAAAATAATCGCCAATGTTAATTGGTTTTCTCAATTCCCATATATCTTATCTACAATATTAGGTGGTATTTTGTTCAATTATATTGCTGGAGAATTATCTATAGGTTCTTGGACATTTCAACTCAATTATTTTCTTCCAATAGCATTTGGATTGGTTGCAGGATTTGCATCTGCTTTTGCCATTTTTTCATTTAAAGAAAAGAAAGCTAGAAGTAGAGCTCAAGTTCTCTCAAAATTACTTGAGAAAAAAACAAACAGAAAAAGCAAGATAAAATCTCATGAAAAAGAAGCTGATTCAAGTGTAATCGAAAGTGTAATAATTAACGGTAAAGATTCACAAGCAATTGCTAGTGATGGGATTGAAGCAATTTGCGTAACAACTGATGAAACCAAAACACTTGAAATTTCAAAAGATGCAGAGACCATTGAAGAGTCTTTTACAATTAAAGTTCTGGAAATGTTCAAAAACAAAGACTTTAGGAAATTCACAATTGTTTTCGGTATACAATCCTTCTTTATGTCTTGGTGTTGGCCACTTTTCCCAATCAGACAAAGAAGTGATATTGGAGCAAATTTCTTAGAAATCGCTATCTTTTCTGTTGTAATGAGTATTGCAACTGTTATTACTATTCGTTATGCTGGGGGGATTTCAGATCTTATTGGCAGAAAACCTCAGATGGTTATGAATAGATTCATTCTTGTTGCTATGCCCATAAGCTATATGTTTGCAAGTCAAGTATGGCACATTATAGTAATTCATGCTATAATTTGCATACCTCTTGGTTTGAATTCAGCTGTTATGCAATCTTATCTTATTGATGTAACTCCTGAAAAGAATAGGAGCTTATATGTTGGTTTTTACAATATGTTTTATGGAGTAATACTATTCCTTGGTTCATTACTGGGAGGATACCTTGTAGACTTTCTTATTGGAGAGATAACAATTGGTGGTTTTTCACCATTTTATAGTCAATATAAAGCAGTGACAATTGCTTTTGCTGTGGGATTTGTCGGAAGATTAACTACAGCATTTCCATTCCTAACTCTTCGAGAAGTCAAAACTTTTCCATACAAATTAAGGGACTTGCCAAGGTTAGTATTCCGTAGTAAAAAGCTACTAGCTTTAGTATCAACCGTTTCATTCTTCTTTGGTTTTTGTCTAGTCATCATGGGAATTATGGGTTATTTGCCGTGAAAAAAAGACTTATTTTATGTGAAAATAGCTAAGTAGTACTTAGGTATTAGTTAGTATTACAATGTCTATAAAGTAATAAATATAAGGTAATCTTCTTCCTAGAAATACGGAAGATTTTGTCATAAAACTTTAAAACATTAGCACTAACTAATAATATACGAATATTAAAAATTCATATTATTGGCATTAGTCGGAGTTGTAAATATTGTCTGCTAGGGTACCATTAAAAGAAATAGCTCTTAATTGTAAAGGCTGCGGAAAAGACATTTCCATACCAATTTATGTAGATGATCTTAAGACGCAAGTAGGTGGGTTATGGCAAGTTTCTTATCTACATGATGATCATGTAATTACTCTTTTACTTGATAAAAATTTATCACTTAGACAACATCGTTCATCTACAATTGCAAGATCAAGTAGAGAAGAAGTATCTGCTAGAACCTCAGCTGCAACAACTGCACAAGCCGCATCAACAACTGCAGCTACTCCATCACCAAGACCCGAAGCTAGAGCCAGTATTACTCTTATGCTCAAAACATTTGGTAATAATTTAGAGTATGTAATGAAACCAGTAATGACAGGTAAAACCGTCATTGTTACTGGTGATTTAGCTTTAATGGAAATTGCAATTGCTACATTAAAATTATTCGTTCATAAAAAGGAACTACGAATTAGTTGGTTTACTGAAACCTTTGTCGATCCTCGTGATTACGATATCATCGGTATTGCTCAAGGATTGCGAGACTATTATGAATCAGAAGTAATCTTAGATATTGATAACAAGAAAGTCTCCAATGGTGAGGAATGCGATTACTGCCGTAAAGTCTTGAAAGGCTTAGAAAAGATGAATGAAACTAAAGCAGTTGATGAATTACAAAAGAGAATTAAAAACGTTTATAGAAGTTTATTATGGATGCATCAAATTTAAATTGTTCAATACAATTTTGATGCTTTTCCGCATTATTTTTCATATTTCATTCTAATTTACTTACTAATGAATGTGAATTTAGTTCTTCAACTTTTACACTAAATATATCTCTTTTATTCATTTGTTGCGAACTGAGGGAAAGATTTTATTATACATCTATAACTATTTCTTGCAAATTACAATTGAGTATAGGTGTTGTTCATATGGGTATAGAAGTCCTTGCTAAAAAAATAGATCTTGTTGTAATGACAGGTTCTGTGCCTTTTATCACTGCAGGGATTTTTCAAGAGGATCATACAGAAGCAACTTTAATTAGTGGAGCATTATCTGGAATGTCAAATATGTTTCAAGAAATGCTTCAACAAGGTGAATTAAGACATTCTGAGTTGTATAATGCTCATGTTTATATTCGGCACTTAAGTCAAATCAATGATAATTTAGGATTAATTAGCCCTGAAATCAAACACAGTTCTCAGATGAGAGTTGCTGTTATCGTAAGAGAAGGTGAATTATCTCGAGAACAAGAACTTGCTCTTAGTGAATTATGTTATTCGATAATGGTAATGATATGTCAGAAACCCAAATTAGCAAAAAAACTAGTTAAAGGGAACGTAGAGGGTTATATCCCAACTAATAAAGAAACCATTGAGATTCTGGCTGAAGCAATAAGCGATTATCGCAAAAGAGCGAGAAAATCTACATTTTATGAGAATATAAATTTTCTACAAGAAAAAGATCGATTTATAACATTGCCTATTGATGATGAGCTTCTTGAAAATCAAATTGAACAATTCTGTCATTGGATTAAAGAAAAAAATTATCCTGAATTCTTTCCCAAATTAGCATTTAAGCAATTTTTTGGAAAGAAAGAATATTGGTCAGGAATAAATGTTCTAACAAATACTTTCACAAGAAATTTTAAAGAAACAAATTACAAAGAAAAAGTATCAACAGCCCTTTTCCAGTATATTCTACAAGGAGGATTAATGCCTTTGATTCAATATTCAGGAAATATACTAGATAAAATTGAAAGTTTTTATAAAACACAGTTACCATTACTTTTCAATTCATTTATCGTTAATTTACTGATTATAAGAGGACCAATTGGTATTAGTATTAGAGGTATAGATGCTATTCTATCTAAAATTGGTGTAGACGACGATAGAAAAATTGGTTGGAATTTCTTAAGAAATTACTTGGTAGAAATTGGCGATCGTCCTTTTGAACTTCCATTTCTAAAACAATTCTGCAAAATTCTTAGTCAGTTCAATCTTCAAGAGGAATTTCTTTCTTGTATCTATAATACCTCTAATGGAATTGTTCCATCTGAATATATTGATGAATTCATTACAATTGTTAATACTAATCTATCAAAACCCATTGATTTGGACACCTTAAAACCTGAAAAAATACCTCAGATATCAAGTCAAGAATCAAAACTTACTACAAAACAAGCACCAGGAATACCAAAAACAATCAGCATCGAAATGACTGAGACCGAGAAGAAATCTACTAAGAAGAAATCTAAAAAGAAAAAGCTTGTTGATGTAGATTTACCTAAAGCTTCCCCAGAATGTTCATTGATAAAAAATAGTATTCTCATACAATCTATTGCTAATACCTTTAGTTGGGTTCACAATCATTTGTTTGGACAAATTTCTCTGGGTGCAAAAAATACCCCAACAATATCAACTGATGGTTTGTTGTTTTATAATCTTTCTGAATCATTAGCAATAGAAATAGGACTTACGTTTAATCTAATTCAATCATTTTCTGGACCACGTACATGGTTAATCGGACAACTAAGTCGAATTATAGATTCTGTTGAAGACAAATTACATAGCTTCGAACCTGAACCTAAAATAAAATATAAACCCGAAAATAAAATAACAATTGATATCAAACATGTAAATGAACATTTTCGAAAGACAGCTGACAAAATAATTACTATAATATCTCAAATTGAAACTGATGCATCAAAGGGTAAAATAACTAAAGAAAACAAAAAATCATATTTGGAAACTGGATTTTTAGGGCGAATACAAGAGATTAGTATCCCCCAAATAAGAAAACATCTCGAGCAAATGAAATCAATAAACAAAAACATGTCAAATAAGGAATTGGAGAACATCTCTAAAGCATCTGCAGTAAATTACTCTGGATTAACTACAAATATAACATCATTACAACTTCTTGCAATACCATTACCTCATAAAGAATCAGATTATAGTAAGGAAATGCGAGAATCACTTAGTCAATTCAAGAAATGGTCTATTGATTTTAATGATGTACTCGAAACTATGTTCAGAGTTAACTTTGAGATTAAAGATTCTACAAATCAAAACATACATGAGAATATTTTGAACCAATTTATTAGATCTAGTTTAACAGAATCTATAAACAAGAAGTTTGAAGAATTTACTAATAGCGATTTAGAAAGAAAAGAATTAGTTAGATTGAGCTTTCAATTTAAAAATGATCTTTTTACGTTAATTGGTGATAGGTTATTATACAATAAACCACTGAGCATTTTTACAACAATTCCACTATCGAAACCAGCAGATGAGAAAAGCTATCTTTATAGTTACTTACCTATTAAACCACCAATAATCTCAGAAGAAATCAAGAAATTCTTTATATTAACTGAAGACAGTGAAGAAAATGAGATAATTGGTCGGGTATACACATATCAACCATTCAATAATGACCATATCAATAATCTAACTGAGCTGTTATTATCTGATGCATTTCGACGTGCATATGCTAGTGTTGAGGTTGGTTTGAAGAAAATTGTTACTATGGGAAAGAAGATTCACAGTGGAACTTCTAATCTAGTAGATCAACTAATGGAAAGTTATCATTTAATCTGCAATAAACTATCAATCACACAATCAACCAATTAGATAATAAATAATAAAAACGTAATTGCTTGTTGTAAAGGTAATAATGTAGGGAACAAAATGACATTAACTGTGAATGACCTTGGAATTGCCTTAGCAATAGCAATTGGTTTTGTCGCAGTATTGTTTTTCATCACTCTCTTGTTATCTTCCTTGAATAAAATCTTCAAACGTAAAAAACAAGAGAAAATAGATGTGATTGAATCAAGCAAAAAAATAGTGAAATCAGTTGAAACAAGTGGTGAGCAACTAGAAAGTTTGTATCTATATTCTGTTTATACAATAATCATAGGTATATTGTTAATATTCCTAATGTTTTCCTTTTTTGCATTCAAAGATAATTTTTCTTTAGGAGATGCTTGGCCATTTATCTTTGTGGTTGTTATTCTAATCTTTTGTACTGTTATTATAATTGATAGAGTAAAATTACGAAGCAAACGAACAGTCCAGAGGGATATGCGGAATTTCTGATATGAGGTTTAATAAATGAGTGAAACTGACTTAAACCAAAAAAGAATAAATCAATGGTTTATTCGAGGTATTGGTATTGTAGTAGCTAGCATATTTGTTACAGTTATCACCTTTTCATTAATGAATTTACAAGAAGGATTGTTCTATGTGGATGAAGAACCATCCGAAGGTATGGACTATATTATAGCTTCCAATAGAATTGGTCGATATTTATGGACATTTCGAGTTTTTGATTTGATTTTGATTGTAATACTTTTACTCTTGACACTTATCTTTAGCAGTTACTTGCTGAATTTTAAATCTGATATGAAAAAGCAAGCAAATCAGAGGAGGTATAGAGTATAATGGACTGGTCAACCTTCTTTCCATATTCCCTTATCTGTGTGATTATTTTGCTTGCAATAGGTATCTATGCATTGATAACTTGTAAGACATTTTTACGAGCTGTATTTGGCATTGAATTACTTTTAATGGCAGTTAATCTCCTCCTCTTATCCTTTGGTTTAGGAGGAGAAACATCACCAACCCCAGATCCTTTTGCTCAAACAATTTCTATATTAATCATAGTAATAGGAGTTGTTTTACTAGTTGTTGGAACTACCATTGATAAATTTTTGAGAAAAAATCATGATTCAACAGAATTAGAGTTTAATTTCTTTGCTGATGGTGTAAATATTACTAAAGATGAAGAAGGAAGCCAATCAATTAACGAAACAGTAACATCAAAAGCTGGTGAAAAATAGATGAGCGGATTACTTTTAGTAGCTTTGCTAATTATTATTCCATTAGTTGGAGCTTTTATAGGATTAGTTTTATCACAACTAGAAGATGCTATTGCTGCTGAAGGTAGAACAAGAGATTGGATTTTGTTCATAATCATTTTTATCCCTCAAGCTATAATTTCCTTTATTTTACTAAAGTATCTGCATGCAGATTATACTTATGGAATTTTTTGGCTACCTGGTTTGGAGCTTGGTATACGATTGAGTGAAACATCAATCATTTTTGCATGTATAATCTCTAATTTTAGTGCACTACTAGCTCTATATTCGATATCATTTATGAATTACGATCGTTATAGAAGCCAATATTGGTTCTTTTATCAGATCACGCTAGCAGCAACAATGATGGGTGTATTCTCCAACAATATTTTTTGGTTATTTGCAGGATTTGAAATAGCTTCATTGTGTGCGTTCTTTCTAATTTCACACTACCATCGAAAATCTGGAGATGAAGGAGAAAAAGCAGGTAATGCTGCTATAAAATATCTAATTATCAGTATTATTGGTGATTTCTTCTTATTGATTGGTTTTGGATTCATTATGGTTTCATTTGATACTTCTATAATAAGCGAACTTATTGCTAAATGGATTTTTCCACCTGTAAAAATTATTGGCGGTTCAAGTAGTTCAACTAGATTACTAATCAAAGTTTTCATAGTAATTGGGTCTTTGATAAAATCAGCTCAAATACCAATTTTGATTTGGCCATTAAGCGGTAAGCAAAACGATCATGATCTATCAAAATCCCCCTTATCTGTTTCTGCTTTTCTTCTAAGTGTTACAATTGGAAATTTTGGTCTGTATATATTAGGTCTTCTATATCCAATCTTCTCTAGAGGAGGTTATGAATATGGAACAAATATTGGTATATTTAGTCAAACACCATTTATCATAATAGGTTGGTTTTCAGTAATTTCTCTTATAGTTATCATAGGAATGATCTTTACATCAGATAATATCAATCGGGTAATTATTGGAGCTTCTCTTGCACAAATTAGTTTTTCATTAATTGGTTTTAGTAGTGGAAATAAGTTAGGATTTTCTTCAGCAATTATACACCTTTTGCTTTCTATTCCTTCAAGTATCGCTCTCTATATCGTTTTTGGTATGATAATTGAATCATTAAGGATTAGATCGATCTCTAGAGTTAGTGGACTTAAGGGAGAGTATCCAACTTTATATTACATTGGATTTATAGCCATTTTAGCTCTATCAGGTATTTTTCCATCAAGTATTTACTTCAGCAAGGACATGATACTAAAATCATTAATAATAAGTAGTATTCCATCAAGCATAGCAATACTTATTCTCACAATAATTTGTTCAATATTGCTAATAATAGCAATTACTAAATCATTCATGAAGCTCTTCCATGGAGAGGTAAATGATGAATATTCAATGAGATCCCTGAAAAAACAATCACTAGTCTCTGGAAGTATCTCTCTAATTTGGGCGATTTTTGCTGGGATTTTTATATTATTAATAGGATATCCAACTCCTTCATTTATATCCGGTTTATTAGATACACCTTACTTTGTTTCATATGACTCCCCGATTTTCAGTAGTTGGATTGCTTCCCCCTTAACACTTATCTTATGTGCAGGTGCTTTTATTGGCACATATTTTGTGTATAGGGATGGACGAGGCAAAATTATCGATAGATTCAGGAATTTGAGTATTACTAAATTTACTAAAAGAGCATTTGAAAATGGTCTATATATTGATAAAATATATGATTTGATCATTTTCCAACCAATTGGCTTTCTAAGCAAGCTATTTGCATGGACAAGAATAAAAGCTCCTTATGCAAGCGTCATTGGGGCAATATTGGCTTTGGTTATAATGATCTCAGTTATGTCATTTATGGGAGGTAACTAAGATGGCAGAAATGTCTGTAACTATTCTCATGTTAATACCTATACTTCTCCCATTTGTAGCAGCATTAGTTATCTTCGGTTTCAAAAAATGGTTAAAAAGCTTTGCTGCTGAACTTGGTGCAGGAGTTTTGATAGCTATAGTTGCTTTAATAGCTGCATTGAATTACAGAATTATGAATTCATCAACAAAAATCCTATATGGGGTCTATAATACATCTGTTGGAAATGAATATGGTCCCCCAATAGGCGTACAGTTTAGAGCAGATGGATTTTCTACTTGGTTCATGTTACTAATCAATATAATCATAATATTTGTCTTCATTTTTGAATCAGCAAAACAACGAGAAAAGCCAGAAGCACCAATATATGTGAGCATAATTCTATTTCTAGTTGCAGGCATTAATGGTGTATCACTCTCATATGATTTTCTTACCATGATTTTATCTTGGGTTATCATTGGAGTTTCTTTGATTTCGCTTATTTCATTCAAACGACAAACTGAAAATCTAAAAGAAGGTGGTGTTAGATCTTTCATTTTAATTGGTTTAAGCATCGCCCTTTTGTTATTGGCAGTTGTATTATGTTATGGTGTATTCGGAACTTTGAATTTTGATACAATTAGGAATGATGATGCTATTATGTCCTCTTCTCGAATTCAAAATATACCTTTTGTAATTTATACTATTATTGCCTTAGTTGTAATAGGATTTGGAATCTTTGCTAATGTTTTTCTGCTCAATCTATGGATGCCAAAAACCATACAGAAAACATCAGGAACCACACAATTCTTCATGATGGGTATCACCAGTAGTCTAGCACTAGTGTCAATGTTTAGAGTTCTTTTGTCATTCTTTAATCCAGAAAATTATGATATGGCAAACTATCCAATGTTACTTGCGATTTTTGGTCTTCTTACTGCTTTTGAAGGTGCGTTACTACTAATTTATCAAGTTACAAAGAAAGAATCTGAGAATATCAGTCTAACAAAAATTATCATCTTTTCTGCTTTTGCTAATATCGGTATAATTTTGACTTGTCTGTCTTTAGGAAGTATGTCAATAGAAAGCTCACAAGAATCACTCCTCTCAATTAAGGAATGCATGGGTTATAGCATGTTACAGATGATTAATCTTGCTTTGTCAATGTTTCTCAGTTTTACAGCTAAGGATAGAATAGTTGAAAAAAGAAACATGAGTGACAGTTTACCTGATTTAAAAGGTATTGCTCGGGAATATCCATTAACAACTTTCATTTTAATTATATCTATTTTTTCAACAATTGGACTTCTTCCAACTTTTGGTGGAGTAAATCTTTACATGCTCCTCCTATCTCTAATAAAATTAGATTGCCTTTTCTTTGCTATTGCCTTAATTGTAATTGTTATAATGATGCTTTTTGGCTATCTATTAGTATTCAAATACATACTATTTGGAAAATCTACTAGGGATGTCAGTTTAACTGAAGGTGGATTAAGTCGTGATTTGAGTTTACAGACATTTTTTGGTACTCTTCTAGCATTGTGCTTAATCGTATTTGGTTTACTTCCATTTATAATTGATAATCAAATAGTTGAGTACATAGACTTATTCTTTTCATAAAAAATTTCAGGGATAAAACCATTTGAAAGAAATAATACCAGAGTTCTTAAAAGCAATTCAAAGTAAAATAATAACATTATAATTTAGATTATCAGTATTTTAACTTAAGAGCAATTGTTGTGGTTGAAAATTGGAGCTAGCTGCATCAGAAGAAATAAAAGAATACTTCCAGATGCTAGAAGAGGAAGTCAATAAGCTTTACGAAGTTGCACAAAATGCACGAAAGAAAGGCTTAGATCCTGAAACTGTACCAGAGATTCATCTAGCAAAAGATGTAGCTGGGAAAGTGGAAGGTTTAATTGGCCTTGCCGGTATTGCAGAAAGAATTCGAAACCTTAATTTACAGATGGATCGAGAAAATGTAGCTTTTAAGATTGCTCATGAAATTGCTACAGGTAAATATGTTGGAGATGTCTCAGAAGAGCAAAAAGCAGATATGGCTATTCGAACTGCTTTAGCAATATTAACCGAAGGTGTAACTGCAGCTCCACTAGAAGGAATTGCTAAAGTCAAAATAAAACGTAATGAAGATAATTCTAGATATTTAGCCATTTATTTTGCCGGACCTATTAGATCGGCAGGGGGAACTGAGGCAGCTCTAACAGTCCTTATCTCTGATCATGTTAGAAAAGCGCTTAACTTGTCTAAATACAAAGCAACAAGGCAAGAAATGAAGCGATTTGTAGAAGAAGTCGATTTATACAATAGAGTCATGCATTTGCAAAGTCCTACTACTGCAGATCAAATTGAAACTGCTGTTGAGAATTTACCTGTGGAAGTAACAGGGGAAAGCACAAATCCTGATGAAGTTTCAGCATTTAGGGATTTACCTCGAATAGAAACAAATTGTTTGCGAGGTGGAGCATGCTTAGTTCTAAATGATGGAATTGTAGGTCGAGCAATGAAGATTTTAAAAACAGTAAATGCTGTTGGTCTTTCTGATTGGGATTGGTTAAAAGATCTAAAAGCATCTGTTGCTAAAGCTCAAGATGAACAAGAAAAAGAAGAAATGAAAGCAAAAACGCAGCCTTCTGATGGCTATATTAAAGATGTAATAGCTGGGAGGCCAATATTTTCTCATCCCTCTCATCGTGGTGGTTTTCGAATTAGATATGGCCATTCTCGAAATACTGGCCTGGCGGGAATTGGTATTCATCCAGCTACAATGAAGGTTGTTATGGAATTCTTAGCTCCTGGAACACACATTAGAACAGAAAGACCTGGAAAAGGAAGCATTGTAATGCCAGTAGATTCAATTGAGGGACCAATTGTTCTCTTGAAAGATGGATCTGTAGTGCAACTCAATACTTATGAAGATGCAATAAAATACCATAAGAAAATCATAGAGATTTTATTCCTAGGTGATTTGTTAGTTGGTTTTGGTGAGTTCTTAGAAAATAATCATCCACTAATTCCTTCTGGTTTTGTTGAAGAATGGTGGGTATTATATCTAGAATCCCGTATAAAATCTAGATGTAATAATGATTTAGGAGTTGCATCAAAGAAATTAGGTATGAAACAGGATCGCTTGCGAGAATTTCTAAACAACCCAATTGGAACAAAACCAACACAAGAAGAAACTTTGGCTTTTTGCTATGAGCTGCTCCTACCTTTACATCCTCAATATAATTATGCTTGGCATGATATATCATTTGATGAATTCTTTGATCTACGGAGTAAGATTATTGAACAAAGAGTAAAAGATAAAAAATTAATTTCAGAATTAACAGAAAATCCCAACGCAATTATTCTGAAAAAAAATTTCGGAGCAAAACGATTTTTAGAGGTCATAGGTCTACCTCACAAAGTGAAAAAGAACTACATTGTAATAGATGAAAGTAATTTAATCATTGAACAATGTATGCAACTTAATAATGAGTCAATTGATCCAAATGAAGTACAAAGAACAGGTGGACCACCATTCGAACACATCGTTCCTTTTGAGATTAAATTAAAAACTCCAATATATTCTGGAGCAAGAATGGGACGTCCT
Organism: Candidatus Heimdallarchaeota archaeon; assembly: GCA_019058275.1. Taxonomy (GTDB): domain Archaea; phylum Asgardarchaeota; class Heimdallarchaeia; order JABLTI01; family JABLTI01; genus JABLTI01. The sequence goes on along the minus strand of JAHLVW010000089.1, from coordinate 25,842 downwards.
GAAAAAGCAAAAGAGCGTAAAATGAATCCTCCAATTCATTCTCTCTACCCAATAGAAATGGAAGGAGGAGGAAACAGTAGACTTCTAATTGAAGCCGGTAAGAAAAAGGATATTGAGATAACTGTGGTTCAGCGAGAGTGCTCAACATGTAATACCATCACACACCTTTCTAATTGTCCTATATGTAATCAAAGAACTGCTATTGTAAAAAGCTGCCCAAGATGTGGTAAAGAGCTTTCTGAGAATTTCTGTGATGAATGTAGAAGATCATCTGTAAGCTTTACCACGAGACTAATAAACATCGATTCTGAAATTACTCGAGTCAAAAAAGCTCTTGGTGGTTCTATACCTTCAAAAACAAAAGGTGTAAAGAAATTAATGAATAAGAATAGAATCCCAGAAATACTGGAAAAGGGTTTCCTAAGAGCTAGACACAGTTTGAATGTTTATAAAGATGGGACAATTCGTTTTGATTCTACAGATATTCCACTAATGCATTTCAAACCAAAAGAAGTGAATGCTAATATAGAACAATTAACACGATTGGGATATACTAAGGATATTCATGGTGAACCCTTATCTGAAGATGATCAAATCATAGAATTAAAAATACAAGATGTAGTATTGAATATTGATAATGGTGATTTCTTAGTTCGTGTTTCAAAGTATGTTGATGATCTTTTGGAATCCGTTTATGGTTTGCCAAGATTTTATAACATAAATCGAATTACTGATTTAATTGGTCATTTTATTATTGGTCTTGCTCCCCATACATCATCTGGAATCACAGGAAGGATTATTGGTTTCTCTAGTGTTAAAGGCAATCTTGCACATCCTTACTGGCACGCAGCAAAAAGACGAAATTGCTTTCCTGGAGATACTGAAATCTTATTAGACATCGAAGGGAAAATTACTCAAGTAAAAATCAAAGATCTATATGAGAATGAATTTACTAACGAAACAGAAGAAAAGATGGTTTTGATCAAAAAACAACCAAATAGAGAAATTAAAGTCTATTCATTTGATCACTCAATAGGAGAACTGACACTATCAAATATTCTTGATGTAATTAAGATACCAGCACCAGAACATTTAGTAAAATTTCATTTAGTCGGAAAAAGATCCTACGTTACCACCGCAAGTCATCCAGTAATTGTTCATAAAGCAGGAAAATTAGTAGAAAAAAGAGCCTCAGAAGTTAATAAGGGTGATACATTTGTACTTCCAAATCTAAATCTTGTTGAAGAGGATATCCAAGAAATAGATTTACTTCAAGAATTTACCAAAAGTAAATTTATTGATATTAAGGATGACCTAATGGTTAGGGGTATTAGCTCCTTTGTACAAACCATTATTGATAAACATGGACTACAAGAGCTTTCTGAAAAAATAGCCATAAACAAGAAAACTCTGAATAATTACTATCGAGAAAGAGATTCCATACCTTTGAGTATTTTAGAAAAATTGCTAGAAATAAATGAACAAACAATAATGGATATTCCTCCATGCACTCTAGGGTTTAAAAGAGATCACACTTTCATAAAGCGAGTTATCCCCTTCAATGAAAGTTTGATGAAGCTAATTGGCTATTATCTTGCTGAAGGATTTCATCGCAAAGTTGACAAATTGACCTATCAAGTTGATTTAGCTGTATCTGAATCTGATTTACGAGAGGATATGCTTTCCTCAATAACAGAGGTTTTTGGAAAGGGATTCAAACCTTATGTAGATTCAAATAGGATTACCATTTCCAGTAGAATCATTTATCAATTTTTCAAAGTTATTTTACAATTACAGACAAGCTCCCATAAGAAGAAAATTCCCTCCTTTCTCTTAAAATTACCAAAGAGTAAAATAAAGCATTTAATTAGCACCTATTTTAGTGGTGATGGTGGACTCGATCGAAAAAATGGCACTGTTGTATGTTCTTCTTTTAGCAAAGGGTTGCTGAAGGATTTTGATTTACTGCTGTTACGATATGGAATCTATTCAAGTTACTCAAGTTATTCTAGCGATTCAAAAACAGAATACAAATTGACTATAAGAGGGGAAAATATTCTAAATTATAGGAATCAAATAGGCTTTACATCTATTAGAAAACAACAGCTTTTGGATGCTATAATCAAAACCAAGAAAACAAAACCACAAATGAAATTCAAGAACAACAGATTACTCAAAGTTAAGAAGAAGGAGATGATTAAATCAAGTGCTGAGTTTGTCTATTCATTGAACGCAGAAAAGCATCACAATGTACTGGTAAATGAATATATTTTAACTCATCAATGTGATGGTGATGAAGATGCTGTTATTTTAATGCTGGAAGGATTTTTGGACTTTTCCAAGCAATTTCTACCAATTACTCGAGGTGGATCTATGGATGCACCACTAACTCTAGGACTTATTTTGAATCCATTAGAAGTTGACGATGAATCACATGCTGTAGATTGCACAAAAAGATATCCTTTGGAGTTTTATGAACAATCATTTAAATTCATAGAGTCAAAGAAGATTGCTCAAATCATTGATTTAATAGCAAATCGATTGGAAACACCAGGACAATTCGAAAATTTCTATTATACTCATGAAACATCTGACATAGGTATTGGTCCTGTATCAACAGCTTATTCTCGATTAGGTAAAATGATCGATAAATTGGAAGCACAATTAGCTGTTGCTAAATTAATTCGTGCAGTAAAACTAGAGGATGTTGCTGAACGTGTAATCAATAAACATTTCTTCCCCGATATGATTGGTTGTTTACGAGCATTTGGCTCTCAAACTTTTAGATGCGTAAAATGCAATACTAAGTACAGAAGAATACCTCTATCTGGAAAATGCACAACATGTGAAGATGGTGGAAAATTGCTTTTAACAGTTTATAAGAAAACTGTTACAAAATATTTTGATACAGCGAAAAACCTCATCAACACTTATGATCTTTCTCTTTACCTCAAACAAAGACTTAAGTTATTCAATGAATCCATTGATGAGTTCTTTATTAAAGAAGAAAATAATCAAAGAAGCTTAACTGAGTTCTTTGGTTAAAGTCGTAGCTATTTAGTAGCCAAATTTACCTATTAAGGGTACAAAAGCTACTCCGCATTTTGTTGCAGAATTTATAGAACCATCTTTGTTCTTTGCAATTACTTTTAGTTCTTGATAGTACCCTTTTCCACCAACCGGTATCACTAATTTACCACCTGGTTTTAGCTGCTCCAGAAGTGGTGGTGGGATTTCAGGTGCTGCAGCTGCAACTGTGATTTTATCATAAGGTGCTTTGTCTGGCAAACCTAAAGAACCATCACCATAAATGACAGTTACTCTGTCATCATAACCTGTATTTTTGAGATTATCTTTGGCAAAGTTGACTAACTTCTCAATTCTCTCAATAGTATAAACATGACCCCACTTTGATTTATCTGTACCAGTAGGCGCTACAATTTCAGCAATAACTGCTGCATGATAACCAGATCCTGCTCCAACCTCTAAACAAATGTCCCCTACTTTTAGATCTAAGATTTCTTTGCTAACCATCATAGCTACCATATGTGGTGCTGATATTGTTTGATTGGAGTAGATTGGCAGTGGACGATCTAAATAAGCTAATTGCTTGGGATTTGAACCAATGAAATGCTCTCGAGGAACTTTACGAAAGGCACTAATAATTTCCTCTGATTTAAGGTAACCATACTTCTTGTAATGGGATATCAGCTCTTCCTTTCTTTCCTTAAGTTTCTGTTCTTCAGTCAATGTCCTTCCTCAAATTTTATTTAGATTTCAATAAAATCAATTTTTCCTAAAAAATAAGGGTTGAATCTATTCTTTTTCAATCTCCTTTGCTAATTTAGCATCGAATTCATATGCACCTTTCCATTCAGGATTCTTCATTTCTTTATACCAATTAAATGTCTCTTTTTGACCTTCTTCAAAAGGTGTTGGTTTATAGTCTAAATCTATGACTGCTCTTTCTTTGCTTAATATGAGGTGATTATCATACATGAATGGAAACATCTCTATCCAATCATCAGGCTTCATATTATCTTTCTTTAAGATTTCAGGCTTATAGTGAGTGACTTTGACTTCATTTCCAATGATATCACCTAAAATTCTCACATATTGATTCAATGTAGTTGCTACTCCACCTGTAGCATTATAGATTCTGCCAATGGCTCTCTTGTTCTCAAGTGGTGCTGCACATAGCCAAGCAACATCCTTACAATGAACAAAATCAGTAACAAATTCTCCATTTCCAGGCATGTAAATAGGTTTCTTATCCATGATTCTATCATAGAAATAGAATTCCCGATACATTGGGTTAAATGGTCCATAAATGTAGGTTGGACGAACTATTGTCATTGGAAAGTTATTTTCTTCAAAATTCTTTTTGAGAAGTGATTCTGCTCTTCTTTTATCTCGACTATATTTTACGGGACAGTCCTCAGCTTCTGAACCCATTTGTTCATCTTCAGAAATAGGAAGATAAACAACATTCTCTTCATCATATACACTTGCTGTGCTGATGAATACGTAGTTTTTGATTTCACTTGAAGCTATATTAATTACTCTTTGTATGTCCTTCTCATTATAAGCACAGGAATCAATTATTGCTTCAAAATTATTGCCTTCAAGTACTTTGTTAAACTCCTCATTATTAGTTCTGTCAGCATGAATTACTTTTACATCTTTGGGATATTCATGTTTAATAGGTTTGTAAAAAGGAGTTGCCACTTGTTCAGATTTACCTCTATTTAATACTGTTACATCATAATCTTTCTTAGCAAGTAGTTTTACAACTTCTTTACCACTAAAGCGACTACCACCAATTACTAAGATTTTCAATTAAATCACAAATAGATTTTGTTTAAACAATGAGTACTAACTGTTGATAAAAAACTATTGCTTCAATTGACTTGATATTACATTTATGAAAAAATAATCCTAGTATTATATAATTGAGTAACTGCTAAATTTATGAAATCATTTTCTGTATGGATATCAGAAATATCTACAGTAGTATATAGTTTCCCTAGAACTTTATTGAATGATTTCATAACGATTTCTTTGTATAAATGTCTGTATTTATTATTAATTGGAATAAACATTAGAAATGATTCTTCCAGTTTTTCCATTACTTCCTCAATAGTAGCTTTATATGAAATTGCAAACGCAATTGCTTTTTGCCATGAATAACGTAAATTTGTTCGCATTTCATTTTCTATGCGTTCGATTTCCTCTCGAGTTAATTTCACAATGATATCATTTATTGTTTTCTTCTTCATCAAAGAACCTCAAACAGAAATTTTTCCTAAAGTAAAGTTGGAAAGAAGGTATATAAAACCATGAAATTTCATGAAAATGTAAAAATTATGATTTTCTTTCCTCTAGAAATTTAGCTAGTGAAATCAAAAGCATTTTTGGTTTTTCTTTTAATGGTGGTTTGGCTTTTTCTAATGACTCTATTGCATTTTTTGTTGCTTCTTTGATCAAATTAAATGAGTAATTGAGTGCACCTGTTTCTTCAAAGATTTTTCTAATTTCATTTAGCTCTTCCAATGTTACATCTTCTTTGCCCATTAGCTCAGAAATACGTTTAACCTGTTCCTTAGAACCCTTTTTAATTGCGTGAATTCTAAGGATCGTTTGTTTATCTTCTCGAACATCTCCACCAATAGGTTTTCCTAATTCTTCTGGATTGCCAAAAATACCTAGTATATCATCCTGAACTTGAAATGCTGTACCAATTCCCAAACAATACTGTTTAAGCGATTCAATTTGTGAATCACTTCCACCACCAAGAATTGCTCCAATTTCAACTGCTTTTCTGATTAATGCACCAGTTTTAAGATTAATCATCTTCCTATAGGATGCTTCTGTACCATTTTGAAGAATTGCATTACCTGTTTCAAGAATAACTCCATCAATAACTTCTCGAAATGCTTCTGTGAAAGCATGTAGTGCTCTCAAGCTTTTTTCAGCTGGAAATCCACTTTGAATGATACTTTCAATTGCGTAAGGGAAGCATAAATCACCTGCGAAGATTGACATGGCTTCACCAAAATCAGTTGCTTTTTCAAACGACCCTTTTTTCTTCTTTGAATAAATGTCTCTAAAGATTACATGAAAAGATGGTCTTCCTCGACGAGTCTCATCTTTGTCTATCACATCATCATGTAAAAGTGATCCATTGTGTAACAGTTCAATTGCCAAAGAAGCTTTCGTGATGTTACCCTCTTCATGGTTACCTCCAACTGCATCAAATGCTGTTCTTACCAAGAATGGTCTAACTCTTTTGCCCCCAAAAGTAAGATAATTATCAAGCTCCTTGTAAAACATATCTCCAAAAGCACCTAGATTTGCTTGTTTAAAACCATTGTCATTGAATAATGCTTGAAGTTCATTATATACTACTTCTATTGTTTCTAAAAGAGCAATTTTGACATCCATAATGTATCACGTAGAGTTTTGTTGAGTGATATTTTTATCTTTCCATCAAATAAAATATATCCTGTTACAAATATGTTCATAGTGTGAATGTAAATGAATTTTCCCATCATTTTTGGACATCGAGGTGCATCCTCTCTTGAACCAGAGAATACAATGAAAGCATTTGATAGAGCTTTACAGGATGGAGCTGATGGTATTGAGTTTGATGTACGGAAAACAACTGATGATGAGCTGGTTATTATTCATGACCAAAGGATAAATCGAACATCAAATGGAAGGGGTAGAGTATCAAAAATAAGCTATTCAAATCTATTAAAGTACGATTTTGGGAAAGAAGAAAAAATCCCATTATTAAGAGATGTATTGAAACTGTATGGTAACAAGCATTGGTTAAATGTAGAAGTAAAAGAAATAGGATTTGAAAATCAACTTGTTGAAATGCTGAAAGAATTAAAGATTAACAAAAAACTTGTTGTGTCTTCATTTAAGATTCCAGTTCTTAATAAATTGAAAGAACTAACAGATGAAATTCCTACTGCATATCTATTTAACAGAGAAACAAATGATTTGAAAAAATTAATCAAAAATGTTGATACTAATGACATACATCCAGGAAAACATTTTGTAAATAAAACAGTAATTGATAACGCACATGAATTGAATATGCAAGTACGAGTATGGACAGTCGATGATCGAATAACAGCAAGAAAATTGACTGAATGGTGTGCAGATGGTTTAATAACTAATAGTCCCAAGGAAATTATTAAATTTCTAAAAGACAAATAACAATTTTAGCAGCTTTAGAAGAGAAAGATAAAAATTACTGGAAGACGCTATAAAACTACAACAGTAAAATAAATAACTCTGAAGAGCTACAAATAAGTTAGTTGGGTGTAAAAATGGAAGACATAGAAACAATTCTATCTAATTTTTCTCAATCTACAGGTGTAAATACAATTGTAGTAGCCTCTCGGTCAGGAATTCCGATCCAAACATTTGCACCAGATGATTCTGAGGATTTGAAAGAAGCACTAAGTGCAGCAGCGTCAGGGATAATCCACATTTCTGAATACGTTTCAGATCTTTTAAAATTCTCAGGTGTTAGAGATATTCAAATCAATGTTCCAGGTGACAAACATATAGTCGCAGTCAGTGCTGGTCAAAACGCGTTGGTTATGGCAGTTCTAGAAGGAGAAGCTTATGTGTCTCAAGCGATTACATTAGTATTTATTGCTCAAAAAATAGAAAGAATACTTGCGAAGCGCCCAGAATTATTACCTCCGGGAGACAAATATATCCCAGATTATGATGAAGATTTCGATGAAAATCTTGCTATTCCAGACATCCCCGAAGATTAAAGCATTTCATATTAGCCTATATTTTTCATTCATATTTATTGTAAATGATTCTTTATACTGCATCACGTTCTTCCAAACCTTTCTTCAAAGGTAAACCTGTTCTTGGGAATAATTCAATAAACTCCTCGTAGTCACATTGTTCACAATAGATTAGTGCTTCACATTGAACATTGCATTGTTCAGCACAGATTTCTGGGTTCACTATGTTACCTTCACCAAAAGGACAATCAAGATAGAAGTTGAGAGAACTTGTACAATCAGGACAAGGTACCAAATCCAACAGAATTTTAGCTTGAACAGTTTCAATTTTGACCTTTTGGATGATTTTCTTCTTTGTATGCATTTTCTGCGCTCCTAGTTTATTATTATTCAATAGGTTATATAAAAAGTTGAGACTGATTGGTGAAAGTATTAGCAATCTCCTCTTCAAACATCCTCTTAAGAGAACAAACATCTATTGGAGATAACTGAAAGTATTAACTTTTGCTTTTTCACAAACTAATTGAATCATAATCTAAAATCATGAGATTAATTTATAATCCAGATGCGTTTGATAATTACTAGGTTGATTTAAATTGCATACTGAGGAATTTGAAGAATCAATGCGTAAAATTAAGCTTAAATTAGAAGAAGAAAACAAAGTAAGGGAATTAATCATTCAAAAACAAAGAAAAACAATACGAATTTGCAGCGAAGCTATCAAATCCGTGCATCGTAAGGAATTCGACATCGTAGATGAAAAAATCAAAAACGCAAAAGAACACTACAAAGAAATGACAAATGCAGTAAAAGGAATTAAAACTATGGAATGTTGGAGAGGATTAGATGATGTTGCTCAAGAGTTAGGAGAAGCAATTTTTATTAGCTCTATTGTTAGAAATGATAAAATACCTTCAGTTGAAGATTGTCAAATAACCTTTGCTGGTTATATGCTTGCTGCTGGTGATACCATAGGTGAATTGCGACGATTTATGATGGATTCATTAAGAAATCGTGATTTTGATAATGCGCAAAGAGCATTTAATTATATGGATTATTTATACTCAGAGCTAATGACTGTTGATTATACAAAAATGCTTGTTGGTCCTTTGAGATCAAAAATAGATGTCGGAAGAAATCTAGTTAATAGAAGCAGAACTGATTTAATTAATGCTCAACAAGCATTTGAATTGAAAGAAGCAATGACCAGTCTATCAGATAAGCTAACAAAAATCAAAAAGGACCTTTAAGCTAATGGAAAAAAGTTTTTTTAAAGTTTTGCAATAAGCTTCGACAAAAAAACAGTTTTATCTTCATTTTTTATTAACAAATATGAGTCTTAGAGAATAACTAATAAGTGTAGGAAATAGTACATATTATAATTTTCACTGTATAATTCCAATTAAATCTTGGGGGGAATGTTATGAGTGAGAATATAGATTGTAATCTTAGTCTAGGAGTTACTGAGACTGGAAAAATAGGAGAAGATATAATCATTGGCATTCTGTCAATTGAAAAAGAACATGAGACTATTCTTCTGCTTAATAACCTATTATATTCCAATCACATTGTAAATCTCTTGGGAATGCCAGAAACAAAAAGGAAAAGTTCCCTGAAATTAGATCCATTAAATGCTAAAAAATACATTGCTAATCTCATTAGGAATAAATGTGTGAACTTAGCACTCTTTAGGTTTCAACCAAAAGAACAATTCAAGCTTTTACAAGAAATAGCTATATTAGAAGGGCAGAAATTACACGAAGTGGGCAAATCACTTGATTCTTCAAATTACCAATATGTTGCTAAAGCACTGCAGCTGCGATACCAATATCCAAAATTATTCGTGGACACCTTCATTAAATCCATAATTCAATATTTAGCTTTAAATTGGATAGCAAGAGAAACTGATTGTGGACATGCTAAACTCTTTAAACAAAATATTCTAGATGAAAGGAGAATGGCTCTGCACATAATTGTTAATGGTGGGCCTAAGTTCAGTTCATATCAAGACCTATTAAATGAAAATTTGAAAAATTTCTGGAGTACTATTAAAACAACAGAAGCATCGACATTTTATTGGAATCTTATGGTTGCAACGCATGGAATACAAAATGCAAATCATTACTATCCGGTTGTATCAAGTATTGATTTTATAACACAAGAAATGAATTCAAATCTAGATGCTTTCTTATACTCAGGAAACACCTTACAAGACATCACTGCTGATGAAATCCTGAGTAAAACTGATCATATCGGCAAATCGTTGTTAGAAGTATTACATGAAAGCTACTTAGAAAGAACGGGTTCAACTTTTAGACCACCAAAATTATGGCGAATTGGTGATTTCTCAAATCTTGGGGAATACGAGTTAACTTTACCATACCTTATGTTGCAGAAATCAATTAAAGAAAAGAAAATAACTGCCAGAGAAGTAGACGATGACATCAACAATATTGAAAGATTCTACCAGTACAATAACCCCCTAGAAAGAGATGCGTTTATTATAGGAAAGACCAAAGAAGCTGATAAAGAGAAAATTTTTGCCTTAAAGGAATTCGGTATCGAAGGCACTACAATTATTGATGAAAGTCTGGTAGAAGAATATCGTACTTTGTTAAATGATATAGCAAATTTTGTACAAAACGATGAATGTATAATTTCTAGTGAAGATCAGAAATCAGTTTTGGAAAAAATAGCTTCATTTGAAAAAGCAGATTTCAAAAAGATAGCGAAAACGAAAATACCAGCAAATATACTCTAAAATGTGAAAATAAGACTACATAAGGTCAAAAATAGTTGTCCTTGTGTAGATTACTCATTTTTATCATTGCAAATCTCAAGAACTTTTTCACGAACTTCTGATGAACTACTAACATCACCACTTTCAAAATGCGGTAAACGGTATACTCGAATATCTAGTTCATGTTCTTTAATGAAATTAAAAAGTGGTTGATCTTCAGATAATTGATCATATCCTAAAACAATAAAATCAGGTTTAACTTCTAGAATGACTTTGAAATAATCTTCTCCTTCATTTCCTAAACGTGCATAATCAACAACTCGAAGACCACTTATGAATTTTAATCTATCCTTCTCAGTAAAAATTGGTTTATGACCTTTTATTCTTTTAATAGAACTGTCTCGGGAAACTACTGCTACTAGCTCACAATTCAGACAATTAGCAGCTATGCGTGCTTCAGCTAGAAATCTTATATGCGCTGGATGAATGATGTCATACGTTCCAAAGACAAGAATCCTTTTCTGGTTTTTCTTTTGCGGTGGTATTGGAACAAAATAGCTCTCAGAGTCTAAATTGCTTGTTTTTTTGTCGTTCGTTATTATGTCCTCCAGTGAAACATTTCATGTTGTAAATTAGAGTATCTGTTTTTATAATTTTTCAAAAGCAGTGAAAACAAAAACTTTTCAGGGAAAAAATCAGAATCTTTTCTCAAACAAATGAGAATATATTTATATCTTGATGAGAAAAGTTTCATAGACCCTGGAATGAAGTAAGAAAGGGTGGAGGATGACAAAAATGAATGCAAAAGATAGAAAAACAAGAAAGCGAAAAAGAAAGTCAAAAATGAAGATGGGCTACTATAAATGGGATGTAGTTTATTACATGGGTGGAAAATGGTAAATCATTTTTCATTACACTGCCCTAGGTTTCTATAGCATTTTGAGCTTGAGAGAAAAAAATCTAGGAAGAAAGAATAGATAATATAAATTGGTAGGCGCGAGGGGATTTGAACCTCCGACTTAAGCTAACAATTAGTAAAAAAGAAAATGGAAGTTGGAATGTGAAAAAACAAAGTATTGGGTGTAAATATTATACAAGGGAAGATTTAAAAAACAAAAAGAAGAGCAAAAAAGTGTTGAAAAACAACAAGGGCGTATGGCTCAGCCAGGTAGAACGGAGGACTCTTAAGAAAAAGAGAAGGACTCCAATCCTAGTTATTTTTAGTTCTTTATAAAGAAAAATCTTCTAGAACAATACTAGAAGGTTACAAATATTGATCAGTGCACTAGTGTCAGATGAGAAAATCTTAGCATATATGGAGACGATCCATGAAATCATTCGTGATGGTAATCTTATTAGAGACGAATACCTCGAAGGGGAAAAATGGGAGAAATTGGAACAACAAACATTACTTAGACTACAAGAGTGTCCAGGTGATGCCTTCACCATAGATGCTTTGGCGCACCATTATCTAAATCGAAATCAGTACACTGAAGCAATTACTTTGTACAAACAAGCTCTCAGAGCCAGCTCCCAACCAGCAACTATTCAACATCATCTGGCATTTGGATACTACCATCAAGGGGATTTAAAGCGAGCTCTTGAAGAGTTTCGAAAGATAGATTTGGAGCAACTCAAGAGGGAAGGTAATTACTATATCGATTGGCATGAATTCGATTATCTGGATGAAGAATACTATGTTGAAGTTATCCCACCACCATTGAGTGATGAGGAACAATTCGAAGAAGCACTACAATTCACCATGAAGACACTAATACATAATGCAAATATGTACGCCAAAATGGGTTTGTATGACTTTACTATTGAGTGTTACCAAGAACTACTGCAACTAATGCCTAAAGCACCATGTGTGCTCAATATGCTTGGGGTTGCTTTTATGGGTGCTGAAAAACATAGAGAGGCAAAGAAAGCTTTTAGTGAAGCAATTCGATATAACCCAGGATTGGAGCAAGCATATTTGAATCTTGGAATAACACACTCGATACTACAAGAGTATGAGCTCGCAATTGGTGTCCTAAAAAAAGCAAATATACGATTCCCAAATAATCACGAAACATTGTTAGATTTGACTGTGGCATATTTGAAACTTAACCACCAACAGAAAGCCATTGACTGCTTAGTGCAAGCCTTACAAACAGGTGCTGAACAGCACTATGATCTAAAAACGATCCCGGAACTACAACCAATACTGAAAATTGCTTATGAAAAGGTTAAGTGCAAAAGTAATTAGTCCTCAGTAGAAGCTCCAATTTGATAGAAGGTTCTCGCAAACTGATAAACAACTGAATTAGAGAGTTTGTAGCCAACTGGTTTTGGTATAGAAAAATAATTAGAGAGTTTACCGCGAACTTGATCCTTGTGACCATTTTTGGGGTTAATAAGAAGATAATCGCGACGAAGTTCTAATTGTTGAAGCAATTTTAGTAATTCATTACTGGGCTGGAGGGGGAGCATAGCAACAGTTTTTCGAGAACGAAAGGTAATAAGATCATTTTGCTTTAGAAATAGCATCAAAGATTTTGGTTGTGATTCAGGAAAAAACGGAAGAAGCTTTTCAAGAAGCTGAATGGTAATGTCAGATGTGCGTTCATAGGATGTAATCATTTTTTCTGGAATTAATAAATAATCAGCTAATTGCCGTTGAGTCCAGGAAAGATGAATCCTAAGAGCTTTAAGTAGGTCTTGGCATTGAAGGACTCCTAGGGTTGGAAGAACTGAGAAATCAAAAAAGGTTTGGGAACCATCTGAAACCATTTGTTTAATGTTAAACGTATGAAACCGCAACTCTTGATTTTCTTGTTGAAGCAAAGCAAACTCATCAGAGTATTTCTTACGGGGACGGTAGATCTTACCAGCGGTATATGTTTGGAACTCTTGTTTCTTTACCGGATGTCGAGGAATCAGTAATTGACTAACCTCTCGTTTAAACAAAGGATGGATAAGTAGATCAAATGATTCTCTACCATATTTTTGGCCAGATCGGATTTTAAATGAGATATCTTGTTCTTGAAGGAAAGAACCAAAATCCTCAATAAGAACTTGAGTTTTACTTGTTAGACCGATATATCTCTTATAACTCCCATCTGCATCTAATACACCACTCCAAAAATGTCGACGAAAGTGCTTATCATGCTTTAAGATAAAAGGTTCTTTTAATGAATCATATTTCTGTCCACCGATTGGTTGATCTGTTAGAAAATTAACTAATCGAACTGCCCATTTATTATTTAAATGAAATGTCCAAATATTTTCTTCTCCTGAAATTTTCCCCTGAATGCCAAACAATTGATGTGCTAATGATTGTATCATAAGCATGTGATTAGGTGAAAAGTCAACTAATTGGATATTATAGCAAGTTAAATGCCCATCACCGATAACTACACCTAGGAAATAAGCTAGATCATTAGTTATTTTAGTTGGAAGATGAAAAGATTCTCCTCTTGCGGATTGAAAAGCTACTTGGTTATATGTTTGAAAAGGTTGTTCCCATGCGTCTAATAAACGGAAAATTGGCAGAGGAATTCTATGTTGCTGCTCACAATACTTAATGACTTTTTTTTGCCATGTACGAATCGAATGATCTGCTGTTGAATCAGCAAAGTAATGTTTGCATCGTTCAGCTAAATTAAGTGATTGTTTTCGTAGGAGTCCAGACCAAGTGGTATTAAGAGAAATGTAGGGTAATGTTTGAAGTAATCTATCACTTGAAAGGAAATCTATCTTTCGAATCATAATGGGATATAAAGGAAGTGTCGGGAAATCAATTTGAGGTATTTGAGTGATTTTATCAGTTTTTATTAAACTATTAGCTGTTTCCCAGCGATTAGGAGGAGTGGATTCTGAATCAAATAGAAGTGAATCAGTTCTCCAATTGATGAACAATACTCCGCACCTACTTATCGTCATCTAATTTTTACTTTCATTATTTAAGCACTTCTTTTGAATGGATTCTAATCTTATTGAAATCAATTAAATAATTCATTCAACTTTTCGGCAAATAAATCGATTATCCTCTAGAGAGATTGCAATGGTATCTCCTTTTCTAATTTTCAAATATTCACAGATCTCTATTGGAATGTTCACTTGTAAACTTCCATGATTATTGATAACTTTTCGCTTGAATTCTATCGGCATTTTGAACACTTGTTTATTACTATGGAATCCATAATATTTAAATATGATGCATACCATAGTATTATACTAGTAAAAACATAGAGTTTGATTCGTATGATGGAAGAAACAGTAAATGTCGAACCAAAACTACTGTTTGCAAATAGAAAAGAGGACAGGAAAACAAATTTAGAAATCTATAGTACTGGAACTGTAAAATTTTCTGGACCATGTTCAAATTATGGGTTAAATGTTCCTTTGAAACTAAAAGAATGGATGGAATTTCCAAAAGAAAAAACAATAAAGAAAACAGTTATTTGTAACTTTTTAATTATTAATGAAGATTCCACTCAAGATTGTTTTACCAATATCAAGTCAGTAATCCATTATAAATATAATAAATGGTTAATACAACCAGCACATCCGGAAGATAAGAAGCGAATTATCGACTATATTACGAGAAACAAATGGATTCTTCAATGTGATCTAAATATCTCATCAGGAACAAAAGCACAACCTCAAACTAAAAACTTATTTCATCAAGCCAAGAGTACTGCTACGGTTGATCTATCAAACATCAATAATTTAACACCAATAATATCATATGAATATAGAACAAAGAAGGCCAGTATTTATCAAGATGCACAAGGGATAGTATATTTGAAAGTTGTGGGAAAACTTTCTGATTATGGAGCATTTCATATAAGTTCATATGTCGGTCAATATCTCTCTGACTGGTTTACTAAAGAAGAAGAATTATATTACGCATCACTAGGAGGACAAGAACCAATTGTCGTCCCAGCAAGTTTAAGTAGAAGGAAGGCACGAGGAGGGCGCATCAATAAAAAACTAATATTTCCATATTGGGGAGAAGAAAAGGAAGTAGAGGTTATTTTTTCTTCACCCAACATAACTCTGACTCCCGAAGGAATTAAGATAAAAAAAACTAGAGAGTTCATGCTTGAAGCGGGAATACCAGTAAAGGGATTACTAACAAATGTTTGGAATACAGAAAAACATATAGAAAAAGAATTTGCAAAGATAGTACAAGCGATACTTCAAAGCTATGATGATAAAAACCCAATAATACATTACCTCCCAGAAACAGTTTTAGGATACAGAGCAGAACATCACAAGATCTCCGACAAAAAACATTGTTTTGATCATTTCTGTGTAAACCTAAGCAGTCCTGAATTTGAAATAAATATTGGTGAGACCATTAGCTCAATCACTACTAAAGGAAAAAACCGAGTAATTGATGAGGAGATTGCCTTATTACACTCATTTCAAGAAGTTTTAGGGGAAAACTGTCTAGCGATTCTCTTCATTAATGGAGAGGTAACTTCTCGACTTTGTCATAAAATAACAAACTATTACTCCTTAGCAGCTAATGTTTTGATTTTAGGAAAAGATCGAATCAAACAATGTCAACTAGAACCAAATTATTTCAAACAGTTAATAAAAAGCTTTCAAGCAAAACAAACAAAGCTACAATCACCAACACAAGTAATTCATCCTAAGACAACAGAAATATGCCATCAACAAGAGCTTTTTCATGAAGCTTTAATACTTCTCCTCAGTATTATTGTTAAACCTAAGTTAAGTATTGAAGCTCCTGATGTTACTGATTATTGCAAACTTATGGGAATTGGTAAATCAGACTTTTTATTATTATCAAAAGAAGGACAAATACATGAAAATAGAATCTTAGTGAAAAACTGGTTAGCCAAACAACCTCACTCAATAATCTCACCAGAACTTTTTCAAACAATTACGCAAGAAAACCAACTATTAGATTACCTCTATATTCATTACAGATTACTATCTGAACAATCTGTAGTGTTTCTTGGACTTAAACCAGAGCTTGATCCACTGTACCAATATAAAGAACTAATTAAACAAAAACTCCCTAACGATATTAAATTGTGTCGTACTATTAAAACAATCAACGATGGTTCTGCTTTTGAGAGATCCATAGCCATACTTTTGGAAGATGAAAGCTACCTAACACTTTGTAATATAGTTTTTTCTTTTGCCCAGCGGGAATTCGAAATTGACATACTAGCACTCACTACAAATGAACTTCTCTTTGTTAGTTGTAAGGATCATAAAGATATTACAAATAAAGCTCAAGCAGAAAAATTCCTTCGCATTGCTGCGAACCGATTAGCTTTTCACTGTTCACTCTGCAATATCCAGTCTGGACGACTTTATTTAAAAGCCAATCCAAAGTACAGCGATGAATTGATAAAACTATATCATAAGACTTATTGGACAGAACAAGTACAACTGTTCGTATTAGATTAAAATTGCAAAATAACAGGTGTTAGCGGATGATATTTGATCTCCCAATAGCAGATCCTCAAAGGATTCTTCCCTCAACTCTCTATTCCTTTTTTTCTAAACTAACGCAAGATGAGAAAATCGACTTAAAAGTGTTTATCCAAAAACTACAAGCACTACCAGAAACTGATATTCGTCTTTTTGCTTTGCTTCATCTTCATAAGCACCAATTACTTCCAAAAGAAACCTTTACAATTCTTGCAAGTGCATTTTTGACTGACCTTGATGAGACCATACAATGGCACTGCCTTCTATTTCTAGGTTATTATGAGAGCACTTCTACTACAATTAGCACTCTCACTCCTTTTCTTTCCTCTCCTTGTGAACTTGTCCGAGCAGCTACTAGTTGGACACTTGCAAAGCTCCATCCGGATACTCTTTCAGCTACCACTGTGTATGAAGAATTAACAACTACCTCTGATTCTGATCGTTCACGCATTTTACTAGGTGCAGCACTTTATTTACTAGATTCTTCTCCAACTTCCTTTGGTATGCAATATTTAAAGAAGTATTTTCTTACAGAGTACTGGGACATTGAAAACAATAATTACTATAGTACTGTGCTATTAGGTAAATATGGTCTTTCTGCGGAGATTCTAGCTGAAATTCTCTGGATATCGGGTGTAAAAATTGTTTCGAGTACTTCACTAGATAGTTTGGAGCTTAACTGGTTACTTGGGTATTAAAAAGTGAAACAGATGAGTGATAAAAAATCATTTCTTTTTATGTTCTGATTTTCAATAAATGGTAGAAAGGAGATTATTAAAGAAGAAAGAAGTAAGAAAATAGGATTTATTGAAATAGAAAAGGGACATTGTGAAACTTTCTTCTCGTCAAAAGAAGGCAGGAGAAAGCGTGTTTTCGATAGTGAAATTTGACCCTTTCCATTTTTTTGCAATTGTTAATTGTAAATCACAATCTCCTTTTCGTTTTTTTGCGAGATTAGCTCTATTTAAAGAAAATTCTAGAGAAATACTTGGTGAAGACGAGTTTATGATACAGTTGCCTGTTGAAAACCGTAATGTCATCCAAACATTTGGTGATGATTATTTAAACAAAAAGTCTATAGTTTCCATGTGCTACTTGCTAGCAAATTATTGTTTGCAAACATGCAATTTAGAGTATCAATCTTTAAAATATCTGAAGATGAAAGCTGCTAACCAATTTTCCAAAAGATCAGTTGATTCTTTTGTTAAAAATTTAGTTCGATTAGGAGTTTTACAGAAATTACCACGTAAGAAACAACAATCTTACCGATTACAACTAAATCATCCTTTACTAAGATTTATTCTTATGATTTATTATCCAGAAGGTGTTTTCGAGATTAACAAACCTAAACCTCAAATCTCAAATTTATCAATGTTACAGATATATAAAAAACAACTAGATACCATATTTTCTTTTTTATTAGACTGTGAATCTCATTTGCTATCTATTTCAGACGAATTTTTTGATATCATTGATTCTGTTGATGAATTTACTAAAGAATTAGAAAGCCAATTATTTTGGTCAATAATGGGTTCAAATTCCAGTGACAAATTGATGAAAATTATAACAGAATTCAATCACACAGGATTGGAGGATGACTGATATGGCTCATTTAGGTTGTCTTCTGAGATCCTTTGTAACTATCCTTAGAGACTATGCTTTCCCAACTGGTTTTAGCCAAGAGGGAATCCGAAAAGCCGTTCAATGTCAAGAAGATTTAACCATCAATACACCTAAAACATCTGAACAACTACAAATTGCTGCAACATTAGCATTACTTAATTCCCGATTAGCAAACACATCCGCAATGATTGTAGTAAGAACTACCAAAGAAGCTAAACAAATCCACAATTTTCTCAATCCTTCAGAGATAAACCAATTAGAACAATATGAGCATGAATATGACTTTTCACATCGATTAACGAACTCAACAATTCGAGTTGCATCTACTTTTAAAAAATTTAAAGGAAATTGTTATCCATCCAGTACTAATTGCATAATTATCACAAGCTACAATCAACTACTTCGAAATTTGTTATATAGGCGCAGTAATTTTTCTGATTTAAAAAGAAAAGTATCATTGCCTTTAGTTAATGCATATATTTTTGTTGATCCGCTAAATGAAAAGGGAAATTTTGATTTGATAGATCTTGATAGTATATTGTTCTTAAAAAGAAAAACTGCAAAGTCAAATAAAAGAGTTCATTTCATATCACCTGGAATTCTAACCAAAAGTCAGCTACTAAAGTCATTCCAAACTAAGTCAATTATCGATGTTACTGAATCCAATCAAGAAAATGTGGAAATAACAGAGGTGATAGATACTAGAGATCTTCTCAGAAGTATTTTACCATTTCAAATATTATTGAGATCCTTTTCAGGACACCCAACGAAAAAACAATTATTACTAAAACTAAAGGATAGCATAAACTATAGGCTCCAAATTAACGAAACTACACTTACAGGAAAGAATGAAGAACTTGATAAAATTATCGAAGAGGAATTTTATGCTATATTTAAATTACTAAATAAATCAAATAAGACTTTACATTCTGAAAAAGAAACATTTGCATTAATTTCTCATGGTGAGAATTATACTGGTAGATATAATCTAACACCTTTTGGTAAAAGGTTTCTAGTAGCATCCACTTATTTTGAGGAAATAAAAAAAGATCCATTAGCTATTATTACTTTGATTCAGGAGAAGATTTCGAACAATGTTCTTGATTGGGATGGGATTGCTAGAATTTTTCATACATTCACAATAGGTCGAATTGCATATGATGATCTTCAA
This sequence comes from Candidatus Heimdallarchaeota archaeon, assembly GCA_019058275.1. Taxonomy (GTDB): domain Archaea; phylum Asgardarchaeota; class Heimdallarchaeia; order JABLTI01; family JABLTI01; genus JABLTI01. The sequence continues at coordinate 6,065 of JAHLVW010000089.1, read as the reverse complement.
GTATTAATCGAAAAGTTGGAAACAAGGGAATTAAATGAAGATGATGCGATTTTTAAGTCAATTTTTTCAGGAAAAACTAGTTACTCTTTCTTTAAAATACAAAAATTATTATCTTGTTATCAAGAAATCATGTCAGAAAAAGCCAAGAAACGTTTTTCGTTAATTGAAAGTCTGATTTCTTCGAATTTCGATTATGTTGATGATGAATCAGGAAAAAAAGATAAAGAGGCTATTCTTCAAGCAATAAATGAAGAATTAACACTTGCATGTGAACCAATAACTGCAGCTCAGATAATGCTCAACTTATCATTACAAAAAAAAGAAGTAACAGATGCTCTTTCAAAAATTGAATTACAATCTGATTCACTTCAAACCGTGGTAGTAAAACCACCAAAAGGTAGAAGCGTAAAATATTATTCTTTGAGTGAAATACCATTTTATTATTTCAAAGAATGTGGTGGATGTTACTACTATGAAAACGTTCGATGTAATTTTTGGGTAGAAGCGGAAGAGATTGCTGAACGGAAAATTCCAGAAAAATATCTACTATATTTGCTTACTAATAAACTGCGAAGAAAAACTGTTGCATGCGAATTTTATCAAGAAGCAGATACAATGGAATTTAACATATCAATACCAGAGTTTTATCAAAGTACACAAACAGAATTCGTTAGTTTTGGTGGAGAAGATGGAGAGGAATTTGCTCATCATTGCCCAAATTGCTTGAAAGAAGGTAAAAAAGTTTACATAGAAGGTTTTGGTTCTAGAGCTTTTCCTCAACAAGGTGCAATGGTAAACAAATGTTCGAGATGTGGATCGTCTTTCAAATTAATTCAAGAAAAAATAGAAATAAATTATGAGGAGAGTCCTGATGAATACTAGAGAGTCAATGACACATTATATCAAGTGTGTGAAAGATTCCGGGCACCTCTTTAAAGATAAAATTTACCAACTAACAGGATTAACTGCACAAGATTACCAACAACCAAAGAGTAGTTTAGGAGTTCCGATTCTACCTGGATATGAGGTTAAAATCGCAGGTGAATTTCTGTTTGTAGGACAACTAATGCTAAAGATAAGTGATCTTAAATTCGTTTATGATCATATTGGATTGCCACTTGAGATTAAACAAGTATTAATTGAGAATGGTTGTTATTATAAACGAATTGATTCTTTCAAAGGTTGGTTTAATCTTAATCGAATTTCTGTAAAAAAAGCAACTTGTGTAGATGCTATTAGACTGAGTAATGGTTTTAACAATCATTTCTTGAAATCAACTATTAAAAGTGATCTGAGTCTAGTATATGCTTTACAAGGGATGGCATCTAATAGGAATACTTTCCAACCCCTTATTGATAAACTAGGAGATACCTATATTCTTGGTTATCACTATCATGAAGGAACACTCTGTAATGTTACAGAGGGGTTATCAGCTAAAACAGTATGGGATTTTACAAACAACCTAATTGAGCCTTATGGATTTCGGATTAGACACAGAATTTCTGATAGGTTACATAATAAGAAACAAATGATTGGGAATTATAAGACAATAGCTCGAACAAAAGCAGATGCTTTGTTCAACACTGCTTTTCTAATCTATGAGGAAGAAATGTGGTCAGTATTAGAAGAGTTAGGATTGAATTACTTGGGAGTTGGTGGTTTCACTCATTTTAGTATTAATTCTAACCTTACTTGGATGGGATTACCATTAGATTTATGTAATTCATTAAAGAAAACAGGACATATTCAATCTTTGAAGGCAATTTTAGATAAAAAAATTACTAAAAAACATATCAAGAAAATTTCTGGATTCAAAGGTGAAAGATTGTATTATGTTTCTCCTGTTGGTCAAAAGATTCTATTTGAAACCAAAGAGGATGTTTTAAGTAATCCCTGTGTGTTTAATGGTCAAACCTATAATTCATATAAAGAAGCTCTAACAAAGAATGTTTTGGAATTTGATAATCTTTTGGAAAATATTTGTGAGAGATTACATGATGAACAACTCTTTATCAATGACAGAGAGATGATTAATTCAATCGGTGTTAAACTCTGGCGATTAGTTCTTGAATGGGAGTATCTTCCTATTAGTCAAAAAAACCTCTTGCGAAATAAGGTATTTAGAATCTGTCAAGAGGAAATAAAGAGATGTGGTTTCCAACCAATAGTTTGGATGAAGTCTAAGTTTATTGAGCAACAAATTGAGAAAGATATAGCTGAATTTGAAAAATTATCATACTTGCATAAAGGGAGAGAAAAGGATTACATAATCAAACATGGATACAAAGTAGGTCAGTTGTCACCAAGGGTAAAAGAGTATAGTTATGACTTGAAGGAGTTACCAATAGAATGGATAAATTTAGAGTGATATGGCATCTTTTAGAAGAGTATAATGTGGATGGTGTAGTATATCCTAAAAGTGCTAAAGAGATTACTGAAGCAACGAAGATATCATTAACAGAAACATACCGAACACTGCAAGTCTTGAAAGAAGATGGATTAATCTGGCGGGTGGGCAGAAAAAATCTATACCGATTTGGATTAAAAGAAAAAACAATGCCATTGCTGGATAAATTGTACAAGTGTATCATAAAAAACAAACCATTACCTGCTGAATTAACGATTAATCTTGAGGATTTAGAAAAATTAGCACAAAAAAAACATTTTCAATTAGAGAATGAGGAAAAAGAGAAAGAAGTAATTGATGAGATAAAGCTTCTTCTGAATAAAATAGAGATAATACCAGAGGAAATCTGTATTGATAAAATAAAAGAAACAGTTGAAAAAATTACTGAGAATATTGATCTCCAAAATGATTCGACTGAAGAAAAAAGAGAGTATATTCAAGAGGAATTAGAGGAGATCATGGATTACATTTTTGGTGCGAGATTAAAAGAGGAGGGATAAAAGTGACTTCAAACATTGGTGTAACATCGGTTTTTAAATTACCCTCATCTTTATGCGAGATCTCAGATTATTTTATAGATGATATAAATGTAGGATTTTTGATTACAGGCAAATGTTTGCGAGAAATATTTCCTCATAAAATGTATACCTACCAAATTAAAGCAATACAAGCACTTCTAGATGGGAAAGATAGTTTTATTGCTGTAGGAACTGATTCTGGAAAGTCTGAAACATTCCTCTTTCCGATTTTTGAGAGATTATTGAATGGTGAGATAGAAAATGCCATCATAATCTATCCAACAAAGCAGTTAGCAGAAGATCAAGAAAAGAGAATAGCAAAGTACTGTAACAAAATACTAGAAGGAACTGGTAGGAAGATAACATATAGTCGATATAATGGTGATCTAACACAGAAAGAAATTGATCATGTTGAAAAGATAACACCAAACATCATACTAGCTACTATAGACAAATTATTCCATAGATGTTTTAAAGAAGGAAATGAGAATTTTATAGATTGGATATTGAATGCTGGAATGTTAGTAGTTGATGAAGTTCACGCAGGTTCTGGGAGCTATTTAGCACATGTTAGAGAAATGGTTATGGTGTTAAAGAAAATGAACCCAAAAATGAGTGTGGTTCTAGCTTCTGCAACAGTGAGGGATGTAGAAAAACTAAGAGACAAATTCTTACCAACAGCAGAGGTTTTCCAGGGAAAAACAAGGAGAGGAACAGTTACAGTTATGTTGTTAGATCCTGAAAAATTAGAATCTTTTTTGCTTGAGAAACTAGATCCTCACCTACAGAAAATAGGTAGAGTAGCAATTGTGTTTGTGGATAATATTCAGAAAGTGTCAGAGATGGTAGCAAAATGCAATAAGCACTTAATGAAAAAAACTGGTTTAGCGAAAGAGTTAGTGTTAGCACACTCACCATTTGTCTGTATGAACAGTCAATTAACAAGGAAAGAAAAGTCAACAGTAGTAGAGAGAACACATAGAGGGCAAGCAAGATTTGTATTTACAACTTCATTGATGGAATTAGGAATGGATATTCCAAATATTCAGCATATAATCAATATTGGTTGGCCGATAACCGGTGTGAATGGTTTATTACAAAGAATGGGAAGATTAAGATTTCCCGAGATAGAAAAGAAAAAAAATTTTACAATCTTTTTGGATCCGGAAAACACAATTGATAGATACTACCTCAAGAATACAAAGAAACTCGAGGAAATACTACTAGAAAACAAAGCAGAAAGGATACTGTTCGATTCAAAAGCATTACAAAGAGCAAAGGCATTTGTGCTGTTAAGAGTAATGCTGGGAATCACAACAAGAAAAGAGATAATTGAATTAAATAAAAACGAAGAAACAAGGAAAGTAATAGAGGAAGCAATAGCAATCCTACATGCACAAGGAATGCTGCAAACAAAGGAACAAAAAAAACCATATCTAGAGAGAACAGTAAACATAGCCGATAGAAAAGAAGTACAAGCGTTCATCAGAAAACACCAAATAAGAGCAATAGAACGACAATGGAATATTGTAGTAACTGAAGGGGAAAGAGAAAGAATAATTGGAACAATCGAAGAGGGACGGATAATTAGGAATGCTTTACCGGGAAATCTATTACTACATGGAAGCAAAGGGGAAATATACAGAGTACTAGAACTGGGAGAAGAAAAAGTAATTGTTGAACAATTGAATTGCTATCAAACGAATATAAAGAGAAACACGTTAAAACAACCACTGTTTATTATAGAAGGACAAGCAAGAGTACAGCAGTTTAGGAAATTAACAATAAGATACGGGAGGATGATTATTCGGAAAGAAACAAATGAGATAATGAGATACTCGAGAGATGGGAAGCTAATAACAGGATGGAAAAAAGGGAGGAGTATAAAGAAAGAAGGAGAGAGATTAGGAGAGAAGAATCAAGAAGAAAAGGAATGGAAGGAAAATTACCATTGGGATAAGAAAACAAAGGGACTAATAATAGAAATACAGCCAGTGGAAAGAAAAACAACAAAGGAACAAGAAAAACAAAGGATGAAGCTATTAGGGGAAATCATGAAGAAAGCAATTGAAATAAAACTGCATATCTCAGAAACATCACTTAGAACATACACGAATTATCAGGAAAGAAAAATAGTGATATACGAAAAAGGAGGGGAAATGGGGAATATAGAACAGATTTTCAGAAAATTTGACAAAGTGCTAGGTGGTATGAGGGAATTGATTGCAAGAGAAGAGAAGGAAGAAAAAAGATGGACAGAGCAAGTAATAGAAGGAATAACAGAGAAAATAAGAGAAGAAATTATGGAAATAATAGCTGAGGAAAAATAAAATGACGAAAACAGCAATATTTGGAGATGTACACCTAGACGCAGAAGAATGCTTAAAAAAAGAATTTTATAAAGCAGTGGAAAGTATTGAGGAAGATATGGATTTAATGATTTTTAATGGAGATTTTCTAGATTCATACGAAGAAAAAGGTGCAAAGGCACTAGAAGAATTCCTTAAATGGGTTGATGAAAAAGGTTGGAAAGAAAGAATAGTATTCATTACAGGGGGAATGGGGCATGAAGGAAATCTGTTGTTCGATAGACCGGATATTGTAGTTCTTCCATATGTAAAATTAGTGTCAGAAGAGGGAAGAATAATAATCTGCCACGGACACAACATAGGACTAGTGAAAAAGAAAGAAGAAACGTGGCGAGTAGCAACAGGAAGACTGAAAGAAAAACTAGTGAGAGAGAGAAACTGGAATTTGCCAAAAATAGAGAAAGCAGATAAACTAATAATTAGTCATACACACGCACCATTTTACGATATGGAGAACGGAGTGTTCGCAACAGGAACATGGAAAGTGAAAGCGGAAAGAAAAGAAGAGAAAGAGTACATAAAAAGAAATGTGGGAGTGTTCATAATCACACACGATGCAGAGAGAAATGATCCAATAAAAATGAGAAGATGGATAAAAGAAAAAAAGGAAATGGTAGGCGCTGTGGGATGTATTCCGAAACAAATCGAAATTTGAGACGCTTGAACCCCCGACCGATAGATTAAGAGTCTCCCGCTCTACCTAACTGAGCCATGCGCCCGTTTTTATATTTGGTGTTTTTTGCTATTCCTTTTGTTTTTTAAATCTTCTCT
>JAHLVW010000088.1 GCA_019058275.1 Candidatus Heimdallarchaeota archaeon | reverse complement strand
TGTAATGTAGCAGATTCTGTATCTAGAATGGTAATTCTTTCATCAAAAAAATTATCAACTACAAGCTTTGCTGTTGAATACATCCCAGACAACTTCTTTGACAATGTAAAAACAAGGACTTCATCGGAAGCATCTAACGATTCATCAAACACATCTTTGAATGTCTTAGGTGAAGGAACACCTGTTGTAGATGTTTCACCTTTTGATAAACGATTGTAAAAATCTTCATTACTAATATCATAATGCGAGATAATTTCACTATCAAAAATAACATTTGCAGGTATAACGCTAATATCAAGTTTTTTGATAAGTACTATAGGTAAATCAAATGTGGAATCTGAAATAATTTTGACATTAGCCATGTAACATTCCCCTTAGATACTGCTAGTTTAATTTAACAGTTAATGTTAAGATAATAGAAAACTTTTTTGTATATATAGTATGTTCTTTTTTAGAATAGAAGGCATAACAAATGATAGCTTTGTGGATAGTTGTAGTTCTAGCTTTTGTACAAGGAGTCTTAGAGTGGTTACCAGTCTCGAGTGAAGGACAACTAGTTTTAATATTAACATGGATAGGGGAATCAGAAAACGCATTAGCTATAGCACTATTCATGCATATCGGCACACTTATTGCAGTAATTATTCGATTTAGAGCAGATATTTTCATCCTATTAGGAATTAGAAAGAAAACAAAAATTGCAGAAGAGACATCTGAGAAGAATACTGATACAAAAGAAGATCCAAAAGAAACGAACGAATCTGAAAATGGTCAAGTATATACCGAACAAGAAAAACAGAAAATTCTATGGAAATTCATACTGCTAGCAACATTAGCAACAGCTGTCATTGGCATACCGCTATATCTTCTAGTCAAATACGTACTACAAGAAGGAGAGCTACTTGAATTTGCTAATGGAGCAGTCTCAGGTGGAGATCTCATAACAATATTAATTGGAGTATTTCTGATAGGAACTGGATTATTTATCTTATACTCTCGCAAGCAAACAACTAGAAAATCACTTTATGAAATGACAACTATCGAAATGCTAATCGTAGGAGCAGTTCAAGGATTAGCAATAATTCCAGGAGTGTCTAGGTCAGGATCAACTGTAGGAGCAATGCTTGTTGAGGGTATAGAGGAAGAGGATACATTAAGAGGGAGTTTTTTGCTTAGCATTCCGGCAGTAATAGGAGCAAATATTCTAATAATAGTAATTGACTTAATTCTAGGGGATGCTTCTTTTGCAGACATACCTTGGTATGGAATGATTTTGGCAGTAGTAATTTCAGGAGTAACCGGTTATTTTACAATTGACTTATTTTTGCGATTAGCAAAGAAGATTAACTTTGGTTGGTTCTGTATAACCTTTGGAGCATTAGCATTAGTAATTACTCTGATCATGATAATATTAGCTGTTACAACAGTATAAAAGAAATAAATCATTTCTTTGGAAATTTAATGAATCCAATAGGCATATTAGCTCGTTTCCATTCAGCAGCTCGACCTTGAAGATTCATCTTGAGAGGTTTCTTACCATCATTACCAATAACAACTAGAATTGTACCATCAATTGATTGTTGCCAAATGAGGTTAAGCCATTTATCAGTTCGTCTCATAATTTTGGAAGCAATTTCCTCAGGAGGATTCATAGAGTATCGTTCATACATTTCATCAAAATCAGCAAAATGGAGAACCAGTAAATCATTACGATTAATAGCTTTAATTCCTTTAACGTAGATGTTGACATCTGTTTTCTCAGTCGAAGCTAAAGAAGAATCTTTGGTAATATTAGGTAAATCTTCTTCTCTTGCAACCACTTTTACGTGCTTACCATTGCTATCTAACACAGATACAAGATTGAAAGTAAGACTATCCTTACTAAAAAAGGTAGATTTCATCATAGGACCAGAAAGTGACTTTTGTTTTGATTCAGCTTCAATTAATAGCAGGTTTTCCAAATTCTGAATCATCCAAGGTGGTTGGTAAGTAATTATTTCATATAGGCTAAAATTATCAATAATTATCAATATAACCTGGTCAATAGGTCCTTTTGGTATGTCAATCTCATCAACAGAAGGTAAATAAAATGGTCTTCCAGCTCCCAGCAATTTAAACAGTATTGATGGAATTTGCTCTGCTGTAATACTGAATGTGTTTAAGCCAAGATCTTCAGCAATTTCCAAATCAGGTAACCCCTTTCAAGAGTAGTTATATTTTATAGTAAATCAATAGCTTAATCTAAGTTTGGAAGTATTCGGTTTTTAATATTACTAAAGAAGTAAATTAGTACAAAAAAGATAAAAAAAGGTAATATTCGGGATTTCTGTAACGAAAACAAATTATAAAAAACATCGGAAAAGATTTTTCAAAGAAGTAAATAATAGTCTATAAAGAACAATGGTAGAACAAAAATGAACTCAAAGAAGGAACTAGTAGCAAAGGATGAGAAACTAAAAGAAGATTCACACAAAAAAGTGGAACTTGCTATGGAAGAACATGATGATCGTAAAGGTTTGTGGGACGTAATAAAATTACCATGGTACGAGTATCTCATAGTTGCTATAATGCTTGGAGCTACCATAACAATGTTTGTTCTAATTGAAGTTCTCGGGGAAAGTAAAGGAATGGTGATAGGATTAGTAGTATCTGCTTCAGTGCTTGGTTTGTGGTTGGCTTTTAGACCAAGTGAATGGGCAGTAGATGGTCTAGACAATGTCATGAGATATGTGGGTTTAACTGCCTTTGTTGCAGGTGTTATCTCGAGTCTAGCCAGTAATTTACCAGAAGCTGTAACTGCGGGAATATTGCTTGTAAAAGGAACAGTTACTGATAATCATTCTCTTGTTTTAACAGCTTTCTATACAACGCTAGCTGCTGCAGGATTCAATGCAATCTTGCTTGGAATTGTAATACTTGTAGGTGGGAAAAAGAAAGGATATATTCAAATTAAGAAAGAAACAGTAATGGCAGAGGGAGTATTATTAAGATGGGGATTTGTTGCTATGCTATTAACTTTTAGCATTGCGGTTATTGAAATCTTAGATGTAATTTTCCTAGAAGTAAAAAATGAAACGTTCTTTGCTGGTATTGATGAAATAGAAGGTGAATTACCTAGATTGGCTGGAATAGCTTTAGTAGTTAGCTATATTATCTATCTAGTATTCCTAATTATAAAAAGCAGACAAGCAAAAGCTATGGAAGAAATGCCAGAAGAAACTATTAGAGCTACAAAACCAACCAGAGGAAAATTAGATGAAAAAATGCCAGATATAGTTGTAGAAGATTTGAGAAAACAACCAGTTGAATCTGCTCAAAGAAAAATACTAGACACTCCTGAAGAAATAAATATCATTGATAGTGAATGTGAAGAACCACATTTAGCCTAT
>JAHLVW010000087.1 GCA_019058275.1 Candidatus Heimdallarchaeota archaeon | reverse complement strand
GATTCCCGAGAGCTCTTCTGCAAATCGTTTAGCTTCATCACTACTTGAAGTTTCTTCTAGCAGTTTCTTGTAAGCTTCAGTATATTTTGCATCCATTGATCTAAATTTAGTGATTCGTTGTCCGAACTTTTCATAATCAGGTGTTTCAGTAAGATTTGAAATCAATAAAGAATTTTCAATATCATCACTGCTAGCACCCTCAAATCTTGAGATAATTTTCATGATAATTGGTTCATATAAATCTATGTTTTCAATTCTTTTTTCTATCCAGAGAACATAAAAGAAATTCTTTCTAATTTTAAAAATAAATTTTGAATTACTAGTTTCAATTGTTCTGATTTTTTCTTCACTAATAACCTCAGCAAGAGATTGCAAACCTGATAATACGCCAGCTAATAGAATAACATCTATTTTTTCCTCAGTAAGAAATTCAATATACTTAGGTAACCCAGATTCTTCAATTACAATGAATCCTCTCATAGCATTGTAGAAATTTTCAGTTAATTTGGTTTCTTCTATCTCCTGGGGAGTCAAGATGACTCTAACCACCCTTAATTTAGTAAATTGTGGTAGTAGAATAGATACTTCTCACTTTTTAATTAATTTTAAAGCGGCAAAAATAAGTAAAAACTTCAATAAATAAATATAGCAAAATAGTTTTTCGTTTGTTTTGCTGAAGATTTAAAACTAAGATTAACTTTATTAATTGTATTTGTTTGCTTAAACTCTAGAAGTAAAAATCATGGAAGGATAATATACCTATGACTTCCAAAACTGAAGTAGATGAATTATTAAAAAAATGTGTTCAATGTGGCTCTTGCATTTTGACTTGCCCAATATATAGAGCTACTCTTAATGAAAGTTTTTCACCAAGAGGAAAACTCTATTACCTAAAATTGAAAGATGCATATCCCGAGAAATTTGATGACGAACTTGCTAAGGAATACTCAAAGACTATTTTTACTTGTGCTGTTTGTGGTCGATGTGTAGAAATTTGTACTTCAGAAGTAAAGCTGACTGATATCTTTAGGGAAGAAAGAAAAGCTTCTGTTAACGATTTTCCAAAGTTGGTGCAAATTGGTGAAAATATTAGCGATGAAATGAACGTTTATGGTTTAGATAATGAGATGCGTGCTGAAACTTGGACTATGGAGTTATATGATGATTTTCCTGACATCGATGATCGTATCTATAGTGATGGAATGACTGGTGATACGATTTTGTTTGTTGGTTGCTTAATGTCCTTTAGAAATAGACATGTTAACGTTTTGAAATCAATTTTGAAAGTAATGGAGCATCTTGATGAGAATTTCATCATATTAGGTGGTGAAGAATATTGCTGTGGTCATCCTCTTGATCTCTTAGGTAAAGAAGAAGAAGCTGATAAACTAAGAGAACATAATACAGAAGTTATTCACAAAGCAAAAACAACAACAATTGTGACAGATTGTCCTGGGTGCTTGGAAGCATTAATTGATCATCATAAAATTGATCCTTCAGTAAAAATATTACACATGACTGAATACTTTGATGAAAAGATAGAATCAGTTCCTAATAAGTTGAATATCAAACTAAAATATCATGATCCTTGTGAACTGTTCCGTAACAGTGAAGTTACTACTGCACCACGTTCGTTGCTAAAGAAAATGGGTGTAGAAGTCATCGAAATGGAACCTTCATGTTGCGGAGGTGGAGGAATGCTTCGAGTAACTGATGAAGGAATTGCTCAAGAAATAATGGATCAGCGAATTGAAAAAGAAAACCTCGAGAAAGAAGACACATGTGTAATAACTTGCTGTCCATCTTGTTTGGAGCAATACGAACAAAGTGGCGTTACCACCTGGGATATAACAGAATATCTTGTAAAAGCACTAAATTTGGAGGAGGATAAATAATGGAAAAATTAAATCGATATATTATTGGTGCAAATGCTTCAATCTTCCAAAAAATTGACCCTGAAACAAATGTTGAAGTTTTCATGCCAAGAAATGATATAGAACTCAAAATGGCAATTGACTTTGCAAAAGAGAACGATTTACCAATCACAAGTAAAGGCGGAGGTTCTGGTATGAGCGGAGCTTGTACTGGTGCTTCTCGAGAAAAGGTAGTCATTAGTTCAATGAGGTTAAAGAAAATTCATGAATTGAATTTTGAAGAAGGATATGTGGTGGTTGAACCAGGATTAACACCAGATGAGCTTAATTATGAAATTCAACAAGTAAAACCAAATTGGAAGTTTTTCGTAGCTCCATCAAGCAGAGACATAGCAACTTTAGGCGGTATTATAAGCACTGATGGTGGAGGAAATGATGCTTGGCTAGCTGGAACAATGGTTGATAATATACAGGAAGTAGAATTCTTTGATTATGACAATAATTTGATTGTCGTGGAGAAAATTGATAATGATGTCAATAAAGCAAAAATCACTTGTTCAGACAGGAAATTAGAAAAACAACTAAAAGAAAAAGACTTCACGCTTCTTGACATTGCTGGTTCTCATGGAGTACTAGGTTTTATCTCTAAGATTAAAGTAGATATAAAACCCTTGCCAGAAGCAGGAAAGGAAAACTATGCAGTTATTCATGCCAATAATCTAAATAATTTTGGTAAAATAATTTACGAGTTAATAGAATTAGACATTCCATTAACCTATGGAGAAACAATCGTAGAAGCAAGACATCCTGACATCTCTGGAGAAACACATCCTCCTATGTTTATTTTAAAATACCCAACAGAATTCGATGGTAAAATAAAAGATATTTGTGAAAATATCGAAAATGCTGACTTTACTTCAATTGATCTCAAAAAATTCGAAAGAATGGCTGATATTAGGGTCAAAATGGCAAAAAGAAATCCACCAGAAGGATTTCAAATGGCATTGTTTGAAGGGTATGGAATCTATGGCAAGAACTTGCTAAGATATGAGGAAATAATTACTAAAATCAATGATACTCTAAGGAAATACACATTTGAACCATTCATAAAATTCGGTCATGCTCCATCAGTTTACTATGAGGATAACAAGAAAATCAAAGGAATCATCATGCATTCACGTGAAAAACGACCCGAAGAATTAACTCCAAAAATTGTATTTGATGCTATAGTAGATTTAGTTAGTGCATGCGAAGAATTTGGAGTTACACCTAAACCTGAGCATAAGTGGCCATATTCAAAGAATACTATGAAACACAAACGACTTGTGGAATTAACTGAAGTTTTAGGTAAGAAATTCAATCCATTTCTTTTAGATTGTAAATTAGACGAGCTAGCAGACTTAGTTCTTTAGAAAATAGTAGAATCGGGGAACCGATTCTTTTTCAATTTATTTTCCATTAAATAACTCCAACAGCAAAAAAGATACTGAAAAGTAAAATATTGATAAAGTAATATTCTATTAGGGTGAAAAAATGTGGTTTCTCTACAGACCTGATGCTGCAAACGTTTGGAAAAATGAAGAAATTCGTAAAAGGTACAAGCGTTACCGAGGTATTCTTGATGGTACAAACATCCCTAGATATTTGATTACCAAAAAAATATCTGCTAATTTCTCCTTCGACGATTCAATTAAAGAGCTATGGAAAATACATGATAAAGCTGCAAAGAAGTTCAATGAAACGATCAAAAAGATAGACAAAGAAGAAATCTCTTTTGAAGACTTGGAAGTTCCTGGACTTTCATTTTTAGACTTAAAGGAGCATATTGCTCATGAAATTCTAAAAGACTGTCATTTTTGCGAAAGAAGGTGCAAAGTTAATCGTGCTGAGGGAAAACTTGGTTATTGCAGACTTGGTAAAGAGTCAATTGTTTCATCAGCTTTTCTACATACAGGAGAAGAATCAGTTTTAGTTCCAAGTGGAACCATCTTTTTTGCTGGCTGTACATTTACATGTGTCTTCTGTCAAAACCATGATATATCTCAAGAATGGTGCAATGAATTTCGAGAGAAAATCACAGGTGGAATTTTAGTAACTCCGAAAAAAGTTGCTTTATTAGCTGAAAGATTGAGAAAAGAAGGAGCTAAAAATATCAATCTGGTTGGTGGCGATCCAACTCCCAATATACACACTATAATTTCTGCTCTCAAAGAGTTTAATGAAAAAATTACCATCTTATGGAATTCAAATACATACCAATCATTAGAAGCAACAAAACTGCTTCTTGAATTAATGGATTTCTGGTTACCTGACTTTAAATTCTGGGATAACCAGTTTGCAAAAGAAATGTCAGGTATAAATCAGTATAGAGAGATTATTACTAGAAATTTAAAGATGGCTTATGATGAAGGATCAGGAGAATTATTAATTAGACATCTAATAATGCCTGGAAGAGTTGAGGAAGACACCTACCCTATACTTGAATGGTGTTCAAAAGAAATACCTAAAGCAATAGTTAATCTAATGGACCAATATCATCCAGAGTATCTGGTACTAAGTAAACATGATAAATATCGTTCAATAAATCGAAGAATTTACCCCGAAGAATGGAACAAAGCTACAAAGAAGGCCGATGAATTGAGTATCTTTTGGAAACCAGTATCATAAGAACAAAAAATAAAGATGAGAAGAAAGGAGAAATTATGCTCCTCGTGTTACTTTGTTTTGACGTCTATTATACCAGAAGGATATAACCATTATCAATAATAGACTGATCATTTGGCAAAAAGCATACTGTGCAACAGGATCTTGCAAACCAAATAATTCTAATCCAACAAGTGCTGAGTATGTCAAGAAATAACAGACATAGTAAACAACACAGATTATTGAAGCAGATAGAAATGGTGCTCTGTAATCTTTAATGTCATATGATCTCAAACGAATGAGTAACGCTTCATAAAGAACAACTTCAGCATTGGAGATAATGAATACTGCAGCAATTATGATGGTAATGTATGCAGCTAAATATTCACTACTAACAACCTCTAGAATTTCACGTGCATGATAAATCATAGGTATTTGGGTTATAAGAGCAAAACCAGCAAGAATTACTAAAATACCAAATGGTTTTCCGAGTTTCCATTGAATATTAAGAGCGGACATCGTTAAGACCTTTTATGAGCGAATAATTAAAGATATTAATGGAATTACCTTCCAATTTTGTTTCGGATAACCTTAAAACCAATAAAAACATTTTGGAGAGATTCAAAATATTTGAAAATCATAGTTTAACATATCTCTCAAATTCCTCAACATCATTCTTGCGTAAATGTTTACGAATTAAATCTCTTAAGGTATTCAGATTAGTATCTCTTTTTGCACTTACTGTAACAAACGCTTCTTGATATTCCTTACTTAGTGATTCAAAATCGATTAGTTCTTTGAAATAATCAATAGCTGTTGTCACTTCCGATTCAAAAATCTTATCAATTTTATTTATAGCAACAATAGGGATGATTTTCATATTTTTCAAGAAATTATATAACTCTTGATCAATTGGTATTATACCTTTCTTTGACAAGCGTTTAGAAACGTCAACTAAACTTTTAGCATCAATAACAAGCACACAAGCAGGAATTCTAAAATGTTTTTCTTCAAAAAATGAAACTATTTCATTTTTAATTCGATCCTCGTAATCACTACTTCTGCTATGGATTTTACCCCAACCAGGAACATCAACAACTTTGAACTTCTTTGCTAGTTGATATTCGATTATTTTACGAGTAGATCCGGGTTTCTTACCTATCGTTGGTTTTGCATGGGTTAGTTTGCTAATTAGAGAACTCTTACCAGCATTGGGTCTTCCAACAAAAACAAGATACCAAGCAAAGTTTTCCATATAATAACCTGTGAGGAATCAGTAAATTAGTCTTTTCTTACATCAGTCACCCCAGAAAGGACGGGTTCTTGAGTATTCCTTTTCAGCATTGATAATCTCAGAATAGAACTCGTAATCATCCTTAGAATAACTTTTCATTAGAACTCTACTAGCACTTGAAGGACCAATACCACGAGCTGCTAAAGCAATTATTGCCTTTTTACCAGAAGCAATAACTAAATCAGCACTTTTGTAACCTTGTTTCAAAATTTTATTTTCATCAGGCTCAAGCTTCTCTCTTCGAAGGTGTTTCTTCAAAACTTTGATTAATTTCTCATTGTATGGGGAAACAGCTGCAATATAACGAGCACCGCAATTAGGACATTGAGGTTTCTCATCAACATTACCAACTTTACTAATGACATTATACTTGGCACACCACATACAAATGAGTCTAATCTCTTTTTTATCGAGCCTTTCTTGAACTTTCAAAGCTAGTTGACGATTTGGTTTTTGAGGTATAATGAAACCAGTGAACCTTAGGTGATTAACAGCAGATTCTGCCAAAGGAGAGATTTCTTTAACAGATTTCTTAACAATGGATACGATTTCAATTTCCTGACTGTGAATTCTATCTAAAACCTCTATTGTTCGTTTAATATCCAACTTATCATGAATAAGCTCACTTAACGTTGCTTCTGCAACAAGAGTACCATCATAAGCTCGAGCAATTCTTCTTGGATGTAAGTTTCCATACTCCCAAGTACCCTTAATGACACCAAAACGCTTAGCTATATGGATAAATCTCCATTCGTACATAGTAGTTTGTGGTAAAGTTCTTCTAAGAAGTTCTTCAACAAATTCTCCTTTTAATTCCCTAATAGCACTCTCAATATGCTCTGGCCTTATGAAGTAAGGATAATTAAGAACGATACGATAAGCATCAGATCGAATACCAACAGAACAAGCAAATTTAGCCATCAGTAAGGAACTAATCAACTGACCTATGGTTTGATTCACTTTATTACCAAAATCGCAGTGAATGATTCCTAAATCTCCTCCAATGGTTTCTATGACAATGCGATTATTGGTGGGCATAGGATTATCCTTAGAGAAATGGTCATTTAGATAATTTATGATCTCTTGCTTAGAATCATTATCAATAGGGTATTTCCTAAGAACTTGTTTTGCTTTATTGATATCATCTTCTTCAATGAATTTCTTCCAAATCTTCTCTCTAATCATTCCGACCTCTTGAGCGACAGAAAGTGGAACAGGAATAAGCTCACCATCCCATGCAGGAATAGCCCCTATTGGGTTATGAACTGGTGCAACTTCTACTCTATCTTCTTGAACAGCAAGAATCTTCCAAGGAACACCTTTAACAATAAAAACAGTGCCAACCTTTCCAGAAATTTGTACAAATTCATCATCTAGCGAACCAACAGTACGATTAGTTGCTACATCATAGATTTTGTATCGTTTTACATCCCTAATAGGACTAAGATTGTTGAAGTAGTAATGTAATGTCTGCTTTCTTCTCGAGATCTTATCATCTTCAATCCAAACAGTGCCTAATTCTTTCATAAGTTGAAGTAACTCACGTAATTTATCTCGAGTAATATCTTTGTAAGGATATGAAGCTTGAATAATCGAAAATAATTCTTGAAAATCAATAGGACTATCTTCCATCAAGATACCTGTAATCTGATGGGAAAGAACTTCCCAAGAAAGAATGTGAGGTTCAGGAACTTCAAGTTCTTTCTTTAGAGCTTTCCTGCCAATCACCGCTGCTTCCAAAATATCTTCAGCATCAATAGTGATTAGCACACCTTTACTGGTCTTACCAATATTGTGACCACTTCGACCAATACGTTGAAGTAAAGGAGCAATTTCTCTGCTAGACATCATTTGAACGACAGTATCAACACTACCAATATCGATACCTAACTCGAGACTAGAGGTACAAATAATGGCTTTAAGATCACCTTCTTTGAAACGGTCTTCAGCCTCTTGACGAATATTTTTCGAAAGAGAACCATGATGAACACCATATGGGAATTCTGTACCAATCAAACGGATTCTATTACCAAGAATTTCAGTGAACTGCCTAGTATTAGTAAAAACAAGTGTGTGAACATTTTCATCAATGACATTGATAACTTTTCTAGCCCTAGCAGTGGCTTCTGGACTAGAGAAGATTTTCTCTGAGAGCTCTTCATCTACTTGAGTGGGTTTAGGATAAACAATGGATAAATTGATGGGTTTAAGGGTAGGTTCTTCTAAGATTTCACATTCACGATTAATACCAACAAGAAGATTGGCAACTAGTTTAGGATCACCTACTGTAGCAGAAAGACCAATTCGTTGAAAACTATTGGCACAAAATCGCTCCAAACGTTCAAGAGAAAGGAAAAGCTGTGTTCCTCTTTTGGAATCAACAAGTTCATGAATTTCATCAACAATAACCCAAGAAACATTATGTAGGTGCTGCCCAAGACGCTTAGCTGTAAGAATGATCCCAAGAGTTTCGGGGGTAGTTATTAGAAGATTAGGGGGGTTTAGAGTCTGTTTTCTTCGTTCATGTTGAGAAGTATCTGAATGGCGAATACCAGTTTTGATGCCAAGCTTTTCACCAACATCAATAACACGTTTAAAAATATCACGATTTAAAGCACGTAAAGGAGTAATGTAGAGAATATTTATACCAGGTTTTTGGTTACCAGATTGCCATTCTCTAATAAGATGATCAAAAACAGGTAAAACAGCTGCTTCAGTTTTACCTGATCCTGTAGCACTAATAATGAGAGCATTTTTACCATCAAGTACCTTAGGAAAAGCTAATTCCTGGATGGGAGTAAAGGATTCAAATCCTAGGGTTGAAATAACCTCTTGTAAGGTACGACTAAAACTGCTATCATTAAGCATAATGCAAAAAGCTCCTTGTTAAGAGGAAATACATCTTCTTTTAAATTAAAAGACTACTTCGAATAATTAAGTTTGGTAATATCTAGATTGAAGCAAAGAATTATCGATAAAGAGAAAATCGATTGTATAAAGAATTTATTTGATTCTATTGTTATATAACAAATTCAAAAAGCTAGTTTTATAATTGTGGAGATTTATAGTATTCATAGAAGGGTATGTTATTATGAAAGAACCACTTTATTGTCAGGTTTGCGGATCTGAGGTAGTGAGAGGAGATAAACAAAAATCTTTTCTTCAAAAGATGAGAAGCAAGAAGAAAGAGAGAGCATTTTGTTTTACTCCAAAGAAAAAGAAGCAAATTATTAAGTTATCATTGATAATCGGACCAATAATTCTGATAGCAATACTAGCACCAACGATTCCAAGAATAGTCTATAATGGAAACTTGCATTTGAGAAGTGCAGGTATTATTACTCAAGGATTACATGAAGATTTCTTGGAAATAAGAATGGATGTAAATAGGGGAAAGGCATGGGTGAAAGAAGTAACTCTGTTCTCTCAATATAAACAAACAAATTATGGCACAATAGATATACAAGGAGTTTACAAACAGGATGATTTTATTGTAGCGACATTTACACTCATAGATGAAATGCCAGAACTAACTGATGGGTTTTCTTTATACATCAAATACCTTTACGGGAACAATTGGGTAACTTATTATTTCTAAACACTTCTTTGATTATAGTTAGAAAAACTACAATTAATTAGAGATACTTAAATTGATTATTGTTATATACTATATTAGATTTCATTGATTCGTGGTGTAGGGAGCTATGAAAAGAGTAGAGTTGGAAAAGGAGTATTATTTAGAAAACTAAAGACTGTTGCGATTTGCTCAATTTTTCTTGTTGTTACAACCTTTAACAGTTATTATATTGTGAAGGGGAACTAAAAAAAAAAACAAACTCCAATTATATTTGAAGAGGGAGAGCACGGTGGAATCTTTTGTATTCAGAATGGTTTTATGTATCTTGGAGTGCAAAATACAACTCAAACAGAAGATTTTATCAGCATGCAAATTGTTGATGTTCGAGAACCTGAAAATCCTACAAGGCTTGGCAAGTATGAATTAAATACAAGTGAACATATTCTAAAAATGGAAGTAAAAGAGAAAATTGCTTACTTGCCAAGAGTTAAATCATATTTAGGAGTGGGTAATTGGTTAGGTTGTTGTAGATATTGAGAAGATAAAACTTCTTTGCTGAAACTCAATTCCAAAGGTATTTCAACACGAAAAAAGGTTAAGAGAAATTCTTAACCTTCCTATTTTTTATTAACTCAAATGGAAAAAATGAAAGTTGGATCAATCCCTACTTGGACTTATACAAAAGCTGTTACAAATTTATTATTGTTTCTGAAATCCTTTTGTTAAGAATTACGGTGTAATAAACAACAGTTAATTCTTTTTTTGTATTCCCTCATGTCAAACTCCACCTATCCATCAACATCAAAACCTAACTTTTGAGAAAGAATTGTTATTGCAATTAATTTTTTTTTCCTAATTCATTATTTCCTTGAAATCTTTCCTGCAATGGTGATATTGTAAATTTTTCATTATAAGACCTACAAAACTCGGTGATGTTATCGGTTCCAGAAATGCTTAAGTAATCATAGGGTAAATCACAAAATCTTAAATATTCATTTGCAATCATTGTAATGGATTATTGGAGAAAAAGAGGGAAATGACAAAAAAGATATGTCCGCACTGTAAGAATGAGTTGGACGCTGCTGATATTCGGTGGCGTTCTAACGAAAAAGAACAACAAGAAAAGACAGTAATTTACTATTGTCCACATTGTAAGAAATCCTCATGAATTGGAAAAAGGGAGGGTGATTCTTTTTTTCAAAAGTGTTTGGGAACAGCTCACAAGCAAGAAACTCAAAGCAACCTGAGAGGGCACCAAAGAGCACCATGCAAGCGTCAGCAATCACTGTAAGTGATTGGTAGCGAGGACACGAGTCTGCGACCAGCAAAGGACTTGAGGTTCATCCTTCATGTTTGTTTTTTGAGCATTTAGTTCCAGCTTGCTTTTTACTTGTATGTATTCCGGATTTTCTGTTGTTTTTTTTTTTCAGTTTCTTTTCTTTTTGTAAACAACTTTTATAGCAATGTTTTACCAATATATACTATTAGAGAGGAAGAGATATGGAAAATTCAGAAAGGTACTATCCCTATGCTGGAACAGTATTAATACCTAAAACAGATAGAAAGCAACCAGTAAAGAGTAAAGAAACCGTGAAATGGTCAAGGAAAAAGAAAATAATTATCAGCGTAATGATTGCTGTTGCAGTAATTATATCTCTAAGAATTTGGAAACAAAAAAGAATTGGTTAATAAGCTATCAATAAATAACCAAGATTAATGTTCAGATAACAATTTATAATGTATAAATCCAAAGTATCTCTATGCATAATAAAAATGACACATTGCCTTTTTTCATTAACTTAACAGAATCAATCGCAATCTATGTCATTGCTGATGAAGTAATAGGACTAGTTGACTTTTGGGGATTAGCTTTTCATCCAGGCAAAGATTTCAAAATTTTAACACAATTATTTAAACATTCAATAACTAAAGAAGCATTTCCAGAGAAATTAGCAAATCATTCCCGAAAAATTCCAGAGAAAGTTTTGAGGACTGTACCTATCTCATCCATTGCTGGAGAAGAAGATCAAGGTATTTGCCAATTGTGTTTATTTCTGAATGTGTGTGAAAAGGATAAACCCCCATTACCCGTGTTTCTTCACAATTTCACGATTATTCAAGCTTTTCACCCATTTGAAAAACTGTTTGATTTTACCCAGTTAAACCTAAAGGTAAGCTTGTCTGCAGAAGAGGTATATACTATTTTCGCAAACATCTGTACTTCATGAACAGTTTCTTGGCTTTATCCATCACGAAAAGAGGAAATTGAATCAGATTTAGACTCATCCATGCTAAAGGAAAAAATAGCAAGTCAATATAAGAATAACAATCTTTTGGGACCCAGTAGAGAGTTAACTTATCGAATCACAAGTTTTGCATTAGATTATTTAAAATATCTGATCAAGCAAATTACACCGGAGAGAATACTTAGATTAAATGGTTGGAGAATATTAGCATTTTTATCAGACATACCAATAGTTAAAAAATTCTACAAACAGATAATGCAGGAAGTAAAAGAAAACTATCAAAAATTAACTAGGAATCAAAAAATAAGGTACTATACTTTGCTAGAGATGGGTTTACTTGAAACAAAATACTATCAACTGGAAATTAAAGAGTTTTATAAACGAAATAAAGAGCTTATGGATTCAATGAAAAAAGAACTTTCTAAACCCTTTCCTTTGCCAACAGGAAAGAATACTGAAATGCCATATAGTTTTTGGTAGAATTTGATCCTTTTTTCCTGCTTCTATGAGATCATTAGCATTTAACCAAGTGTTCTTCTGTTTTGGTTCTGAATGATAAAATTACCTTTTCCTTTCTTTACTTTTGTGACTTAAGTTTGTAAAATCAACACCAGTCCAGAACTGATTATGACTTTCTTGTTCTCTAATACTTCCATGGTAAATTTCTCTTTCAGCTTTAATATCTGAAATTCTCTTAGTTTTTTTATCAAATTCTTCTTTTAGAACGTCAAACCAAACGTACTGTTCTCCCACTTTGATTATCTTTTCAATGTCTATCGGAACGACAACATCCTTTTTGAAACGTTTACTCACCAAAATCATAGCATATGGTCTATATTTCTTGATTGTTTTTCCAAGAAGTTTTTCAATCTTGACAATTTTTCCTAATTTAGTACTGTTTTTATCAGAAGCAATTTTGCTAATTAACTGTGAGAAACCCATTATTCTCATAATAATATATACAAAGAAACTAATAATACTTCTGTAATCTCAACATTTCTTAGCATGAGCCATGAGTTTCCCACCAATAAAAGGTTCGAAGGAGAGAGTTATTCTCGAGTAAGCAGCTATATAAGTGAAAAATACAGGTTTGTTTAGCATAAAGAAAAGGACAAAATAATAAGGTAAGCAGCTATATAAGTGAAAAATACAGTCAAGAAAGGTTCAAAAGCAATAGAAAAACTATGGGAGAAAAGAGAAGATTTACGACTATGTATAGCAAATGAAATATTTAAAAAAAACAAGGATTGAAAATTTAAATATTAATAAACAATTGATTAGAGAAATGTTTTTTAAAATAGAGCTTAAGCTATGTGTTTGGGGAAAAGGTTATGAAAACTGAGAGCATTGATAAAGATTCAGAAAAAGCTAAAATGAGACAAGAGAAAAGGTTCTAAGAATTTGGGACAAAAATGATAAAGCAAATAGGGAATTTGGAAAACATATGGCAACTATAATTGGGTCATGGGTATCATTATTCATTACAGTTATTAATGTTTTATTTTTAATTGTATCTAAAGTGGGGAAAACAAACAATTTCCTCTTAATAGAGAACGGGAAAGAAGGGAAAAAATACCTCGTGAAAGGAATCCGTGGACTAGTCAACCACGCAATGATGAACATAGCAAAGCAAAAGGGAGTAGAAGTCTGTCACAGCTCAGATAAAGAAAAAACCCAGAGTGGTGAAAACCTCCTCCCAGAAGGATTCCACCCAAAAGCAGCCTGTTACCCAGAGAATGAGTGTATACAACACAGAATAATGGGATCAATACAAAAACCATCGAAAATAAAATTCGAACCAGTCATAATAATCTCGGTGAAAGCGAAAGGAAAACACGAAGGCGCACAGAAAGTGCAAATAGCAACCGAAACAAGAAACGCACTAATGCAAGGCTCGAAGAAAAGCATTCAAGATTTTGGGGAACGATACATCGCAGGGGAATTTACATTCATCATTGAATTAGGGGAGGAACTAACAAAAGAAGAACTAGGTTATCTTCTAAAAGCAATCCTCTACATGCCAGAACTAGGACTGGGAGGAAGCGTCAACAACGGTTCAGGAAGATTAGAACTGAAAGAAATCATTCTTCAAGAAATCATACGAACAAGGACAATAAGTAAGAACGGGAAAATAATCCAAGAAGAAAAAGAACGAAACCTTTGGAAGCAATTAGAGGAAGCGATGGAAGCATGGTGAATACTGAGAAAAAACTATACACTTTAGAGGGAAAGCTTCTCTCACCTATCATTACCCCAAGACCTTTCTTCAAGAAGAAGGGGTGCTGGATAAGTATAGTGGGAGAATTAGCATCAAATAAGAAACCTAGGAGAAGTTTTGCTGGGAAACTTGTGAAGGGAGAGCGAAAAGCACCAACAATTCTCTATGCATATCGAGGATTCGTAAGAATAAGCTATGTTACTTTCTCAGAAACACAAGCACAAAAAAGGCTCAACTATTTATTAGCATTGGACAATCTCGGAAACAATACTAGTGATGGTTTCGGAAAAATAAAATGGCTGAATTATCGAGTGGAACCCTACCAAAAACAACCCGAACCCCGAAAGTGGAAGAAACTGCGAATAAGAAAGGGATTAGGACCAAACTATCCAGAAGAACTAAAGAAACTACTCATCGTCTTAATGCTACAT
>JAHLVW010000086.1 GCA_019058275.1 Candidatus Heimdallarchaeota archaeon | reverse complement strand
CTTTCATATAGTTCACACAATACAGCTAATTTATCAAACAATACTTGAGGTGTAAAGTATTTAAACTACTAAAGAAGCGAACCAATACAGCTAAAGAAATGTTTGGGATGGAGGAAATAATTGATTGAAAAAATAAGAGAATGGTGGACCGAGCGGAATTTGAATCCGCGGCCTCCTGAATGCAAATCAGGCGATCTTCCAGTCTGATCTATCGGCCCAAATTTATTGTTACTTCCTTCCTTACTCCTTCTATTTTTTAATCTTTTTATTATGAGTAATTTTCTAGATTTAATTCGCATAAGTTATTGTAATAAAGACATTTAGTAAAATATGTCCTAAAGTTACTCCAAAAATATTCTCTGTTCTATAAACAGTTATTCCTGTAAGTATTCCTGACACTAGGATAAAGAAAATGGAATTTGCTAACCCTATAAAATTAGGCAGCCATGTAAATTCTTGCCCATGACCTCCCATCCAAATTAAAAATTGTAGAATAAAACCTAAAGACTTACCACCTTTTATGACAATACGATTATTAAATAGGTTTAGAGATCCTTGTGCTTCAGAGAATTGTAACTGAATAAATGCTTTTGAATAGAACTCAAACATCATTACATTTAATGCAACAAAGAATAATTGCCAGAACCAGTTAATTCTATCTGGCAAAAAGTAATAGAGTTCAGCAACACCTGGCATATATTTTTGCGATAAGAGAACCCATGGATAGAATAATCCTGCATGCATAATTAACCCTTGTAACAAACTCCCACCTATCTTCTGAGGTGTTAATCCTTTTTTTGTTGCTACAAAGAAATATTTCGCTTTTCCAGTTTTTAATTGAAATATTAGCAGATAACTACATGGAACAATTATAAAACATATGAATGTAAGCAAAGCATGGAAGTAGTAATGGCTTCTTAAAATCATAAAATATTGATATTCCAAAGCGAAATAAAGTATCAAAGCAATGGGTCCTACAATGAGATTTGATATAGTTGCTTCTTTTAGAGTAATCTTACTTGAATCTTCACCATCAAAAAATGCTATAATTCTATTTGATTGGACTTCATCAACTGTTGTATCTTGAGAAACTACTGTTTCAGTGATTTCTATAGCATTTTCACTGTCTTTCATAGAGACCCTTACCTCTGAACATAAAACAAATATCTCTACTGTAATTTAACAGTTTTTCAAAAGAAGAATTATTAAATTACCATGACAATTCATTGTTGAACGGAAATGACTGCTCTCAAGGATCAAATCGAATTATCAGAGGAATTTCAAAAGGGTATAGTATGTGATTTGCATTCACATTCATCATATGCGGGGGGAACAGGGAGTCTTGATTTACAAACTGCTGTTCAAAATATGCCAAAAAAGGGTGTTCGAATTGTAGGAACAGGTGATTGTTTGTATCCTCCTTGGTTAAAAATATTGAAAGAGCAGCTACATGATCCTAACGAGATAGGGATATATGAGTTGAAAAATGCCTCTGAAGAAGAAGCAAAAACGAAATTTGTATTGCAAACTGAAATTGCAGTTACAGCCCCTATAGATGTTTATAGAAAAAATGTTCACTGCATCTTTCTTTGGCCTGATTTCGATTCAATTGAGGAAGCTATAAAGCTCATAGAGAAATTTGGCGTGAAAAATTCAATGGGAAGACCATTCTTGACTAATGCAAGCATTGAGGAAACAGGAGAAAGAATAAATGCAATTTTAGATATTAATCCATTAATAGAATTTATACCAGCACATATTCTGGTTCCTTTAGGAATCTATGGACCTAAACCTCCGATTGTTTATATGTCTGATTTCTTTGGAGAAGCTGCTGAAAGAATCCATGCATTTGAAACAGGACTAAGTGCTGATCCTTCGGTTACTACATTAATACCAGAGCTAGATGATTTAACATTGATATCTAATAGTGATGCTCATTCAGCTGCATTGAATAGATTGGGAAGGGAACTAACAAGCTTTGATATGAACAAAATTGCTTACAAAGAATTGATTGATGCAATAAGAAACAATAGAGTGTGTTATACTGCAGAATTCCATCCTTCTGAAGGTAGATATTTTCTCACAGGTCATAGGGGGGGTATTAGAAATCACAAACAAGATGAATATTGCATTTATTCACCAGACATGATACCGCAAAATAAAACATGTCCAATTTGTGGCTTAACTTTAGTGCCAGGTGTCCTTCAAAGAGCTATCGAATTGTCTGCAGCACAAGGGAGTGATAGGGAATATGGTAAAATCTATGGAAAGAAAAGGAATTTTTATAGAATGGTTCCACTTGTAGAAATACTTGCACATGGAATTGGTATTAAGAATCCTAACTCGAAAAGAATAAGACAGCTCTATGACGTAATTGTTAGGGCAATTGGTAATGAATGTAAGTTATGGACTACAAAGCTCTCTGCTTTAGAAGAGATATTACATCAATTAATTGATGAGAAGATTGCTGAAGCTATAGTTGAAGTACGAAAAGGAAATTTCTGTTTTACACCTCCTGGTTTTGATGGTAGTTATGGAGAATTAACCATCGGTGAAACTTCGGACTACAAGGGAATTAATATAGTAAAAGGTAAACAAATAGCAAAGAAACAGATGACTCTGGATGATTTCTCTAGATAATGTTTTTACTTATTTTGCGAAGAATTGCTGGTAATCGAAGCATGTATCGTTCAATAGCTGAGTTCATTTGATCCAAAATAACAAATAAGACAGAGCTATCAGTTATCCTCAAGACAAGGAATTCTTTATCTCGCAATGATAAACAAGTTATTTGATTTGCTGGTCGTATTCTCGTTAATTTTAACAATTTCTCTAAAATAATTCCCTTAGCAGATTGAATCCAGTCATTAATGTTAGGTGTCTTTTTAGTAATAAAATAAGTATCATTTGGTATAATAATACCAGTCATGAAAATTTCACTAAAGATGGACATAAAAGAATTCAATTGCTCATCCTCTTTAGCCCATTTGGTTCCTTCACCACCAAAGGTAATTTTACTAGTTTTACGATCTAAGAAATAATCATTTTTACCATTAGTGCTTTGTCGATCTCTCATTTCTAATGATAACTCTCCTAGAATTTCATGTTCAGGAATAGATTCTAAATCTTTAAGGAGTTCAATAGTAACATTATCTTTTCGTTTTAACCCTTCATATCTACTTATGATCTTCTGGATGTTTTTCATTAGATTATCCTCATTAGCAAGACCTTTAATGACTTCAAAAACGTAGAAATACTCCTCACTATCTTGTACCAAAAAACGATAATTTTCAGTAGTGACTTCTTCAAGTTTACCGGGATCAAGATTTTTGATAGATTTTCTGAGCCCAACAAGGAAATTTGTTAAAATACCAATATCAAAGATTGGTTCTCCTCTAGGAAATTCCAAATGAAGAGTTTCTCCCTCATCAGAAAGTACCATGACACCGTCGATTCCCGAGAGCTCTTCTGCAAATCGTTTAGCTTCATCACTACTTGAAGTTTCTTCTAGCAGTTTCTTGTAAGCTTCAGTATATTTTGCATCCATTGATCTAAATTTAGTGATTCGTTGTCCGAACTTTTCATAATCAGG
>JAHLVW010000085.1 GCA_019058275.1 Candidatus Heimdallarchaeota archaeon | reverse complement strand
TGCACTTTTTACTATAAGAAATACTACTGGTCATGAAACAACACAAACTATTGGAGAAAATTATGCTGGTTATATGAATATTTGGAAATATCCCTCAAGAATGTTGTATACAGAAGTATGGACAAATGAAAGCGTTGGTTATGTCCATATTCGATCGTTTCCACATAATTATATCTCGATAGATTATCAAACACTAATTTCATTCTATAATCAGATTCAAGACTTTGACTGTCTTATAATCGATATTCGAGGTAATGGAGGAGGTTCTACTGATTATTGGTTAGAGAACATAGTTAATCCACTTGCTAATGGAACCATGAATTATAAAACATATATGGCATTTCGGACTGGTGAATATGTTCAATATTTTAGAGAAGCACATGATATTGAAATAACTGTACCCAAAGATAAAATTAGTAACATACCTCCTGAAGTATTAACAGATGATTTCGAATTATACAATACAACTTCACCATTTACACTTGCTTATGATCAATATGATTTCAATGGCGAAATAATTTTACTAGTAGATAATAATGTCTATTCAGCTGCTGAATCTTTTGCAGTTTTTTGCAAACAATCAAACTTTGCAACAATTTATGGAACAACAACATGTGGTGATGGCATAGGTATAACACCATTGTATTTTGTTCTTCCATATAGTAAACTAGTAATTAGAATGACATCAGATATGGGCTTAAATGAATATGGTTTTGCAAACGAAGAGGTTAAGACGGAACCAGATTACTTTTATGAAAGCTCATATGGCAACTGGAGCCAACTTATAGACTTTGTAAAAAACAATCATTTCTAAAAAGTGCAAAGGGATTAGTTGAATTAATTCAAGTAACCTTTCTTTTCTTCATAGCTCTTTGCAATTTCATAGAATTAAAGATTAGTTTTGGTAGAGAGAAACCACGGAAAACTTTACCGTTGGATTTAGTTTTAGGCATAATATAAGGAATGACTTTACTGCAACTTTTCTCAAGATCACCACCAATATATTGAAGAACTAATTCTAAATTCTCTTCTACCTCTTGATTGCTTTTCCTATTAGGTACATATTTAACATTGGACATTAGAGTAGTTTTTATTATACCTGGTTGAAATATGTTAATCTTAATATCTTCATCTTTAGCAGCTAATTCTAGAGCTAAACATTTCGAAAAAGTAACAGCACCACCCTTTGAAGCTGAATAAATTGTCATGTTATCTAGTGGTCTGTCTGCTCCTCCACCAGAAGTAGTTATAATTCGACCATACTTTTGCTTATTCATTTGGGGCAATACAGCACTTATCGAATTCATTACTCCCATTAGATTAGTACTAATAATGGTTTTAGCATGTGATTCAACCATTTCAGGAGTCAAACATTCAAAAGACCCATAGATAGTATTTAGACCAGCATTTGCTATTAATATTCTAACAGAACCAAATAGTTCAACAGTCTTTTCTACAATTTTCTTTAAATCTTTAGGGTTATTAACATCACATGGGAAACCAATAACCGATTTGCCATATTGCTCCTTTAGTTCTGAGACAGTCCTTTTTACTTTAGCTTCAGTTCTTGAGCAGATAGTTACTTTGCAACCTTCTTTTAATAATAATTCAGCTAATTTTCTTCCTATGCCAGTTGTTGAGCCAGTTATTATAGCAGTTTCATTTTTTAATCTCATTTTAATCACTAGCGTAATTGTTAATCTTAATTAAAAAACTTAATTACTTATTTTTTTTAGTCCACAATTTATCTCTTGTTGCAGATAAAGAGATTTGCAGGTTTGTGAATTTTAAAACCAAGTTTATTGTATAGATCTTGTGCAGGTTGTTATATTGATTTACAAATAAAGTAGCAGTTTTTTTCTCATCCAATACTTTTCTTGTAATTGCAATTGTCAGGATTAAGCCAAATCCTTGTCTTCGAAATTTCTCTAAAACAAAAATATTCCCTAGTTGAGCTAGTTGGGGGGTTTCAAAATGCGTTCCACCACATGCTACAATTTGATCGTTTATTTCAATATAATGATAATAACCACTGTCCATTTGACTTGGATGCCACGGAGAGGATCCTATGGATTTGTAGAATGAATCGATTCGATCTAAATCTTGAGCAGATGCAACTTTTAGATAGGGTGATGTGATTATAGGTAGTTCTTGTGTCGAGCTTAGGGTCATACAAAAATCGCTATGAAAATCCTTTACATGAAAGTAATCTTCTATGTTCTCTTTTTTTAACTCCAGAGATAGGAAGATAAAACTGTCAGGTAAACCTTCAATCAAGAAATCCATTATACTTGTGAAATAGCTTTGCTTTTGTTTTACAGGCAATACAATTGAAGAATCTTTAAAACCCTCAAAGATTACGAAAAAACTTACTAAATTAACTCTACTTTCAAACAATCCATAGATTTTAGTTAGATGTATGCATGGAGGATAAAAATCACGTAACAACACCATGTTATCAAGATAATTTTGTTGAGCTAGCCTTTGGCATTGTTCAATAATCGTTACTTCATCCTTGTTTATTAGTCGAATTTCCATTAAGCATCAAGAAGAAGTTCACAATATTCTTTAAAAAAGTGTTTTATTCCCCTTTATATTCCATTAGCATACATCTAGCTAGCAAAAGAATGGAAACACCAATCTTGATTAAATCTCCAACAATGAATGGAAATGCTCCTTTTGATAACAGTACTATAAGGCTTAATTTAGTTCCTTCAACAAAATAGTACCATTGATACAATTGAGTCAATCCCAAACCATAGATTATGATATAATTTGATATGAAGATTTGACTGGAAATTAACAAAGTAGCTTTATTTTGCTCTTTGAATTTTTCTACTATTTTTCCAATAAAGAAACTAGCGAAAATGAAACCTATAATGTAACCTCCAGAAGGACCTAATAGAACACTTACTCCAGCGTTTCTCCCTGCAAACCAAGGTATGCCCATTAAACCATATAGAATATAGAGAATTTGTGACAAACCTCCAAACCATGAACCTAAAAAGATTCCACTTCCAAAAACTGCTAAGGACTGTAAAGTAATTGGTATTGGAGTCCAAGGTAAATATAGTCTAATCTGTGCAAATAATCCTGTTAAACAAGCAAAGATCATTGATAATGTTACTTTAGTAAAAATTGATTTGTTATGTAACCAAAAGATATTGATTGAAAATCTATCTTTTGATAATAATTCATTAATGTTGAATCCCATTTGAAATATCTCCTAATCGCAACACTCTATTGTATTGTTTTTCTTTAAACGCTTATGCTTTTTTACTGTATGAAAAGAATAACAGTATTGAAAACCATAGAGGAGCACATCAAAAAAAAACAATACTTATTTTTACTCAAAAAATATATTTCAAATAAGGAATCTTAAAGTAATAATCAAACAAATTCATAGTATTGGTGGAAAAATAATGAATGAAGCACGTTTACGTTGGGAAATGTTGAATCTAATTCGTAAAGAGAAATTTGATATTATCTTACCTATTGCAATGAAAGAAAACAAGATTGATATGTGGATTCATGTCATAAGGGAGGGGAATCCAGATCCATTAACTTTGGATTTGGGAGGAGATATTGGTTATTTCGTATTTTCAAATCGTGGTGAAGGGAGAGTTAAACGTGCAGTTTTTGGTGGATATGAGGATGTACTTCAAGAACTTGGAGTTTATGATGTTTATGGTTCAGAGGAAGAGCTAAGTAAATTTGTATCTAAACGCGATCCGAAAAATATAGCAATTAATATGTCTGAATGGTTAGCAGTAGCAGATGGATTATCATATACAGGCTATCAAAAATTAATCAAAATGCTTGGAGAAAAATATGCAAAGAGATTAGTCTCAGCAGACCAATTAATTACTGATTTCCGAACAAGAAGAGTTACTAGTGAGATTGTTCTTTATGGTCAGTTATGTGAAACAGCAAGAAGGTTACTAGAAAGAGCATTGTCCAATGAAGTAATTATTCCTGGAAAGACATCGCTTGAAGATGTTGGATGGTGGATGGAGAATCAGCTTTTAGCTAAAGGAACGAGATCCACATTTGACTTTTGTACTCCCCACATTATACATTCTGCTAAATCAGATAAGACTGAAACTCAATCAAAAAACTATATCATTCAGCGTGGAGATCTAATGCAATATGATTACGGGATTAGTTCAATGAATTATGGGACTGATTTCAAGCGTGTAGCTTATGTTTTACAAGAAGGTGAAGCTAAAGTTCCATCAGGCATTCAAAATGGTTGGGATCAAGCCCTAAAGGCTCGAGATGTTATACGAAAGAATATCAAAGTAGGTGTAACTGCTGAAGAAACACTGAAGAATATCGGAAGTGCTCTTGATAAAGCAGGTTTTACTTACATTCACCTTGATCTTGATCCTATGCTTGGTGGAGGTCCAGGTTTAGAACCAAATAAAAACCAAAAGTATCCAGGAAAGACAGAGATCACAGTTGATTGTCATTGTGTAGGGAATACTGGGAACAGTGAGGTAGCTTCAGGACCTTCAATAGCAGGATTTCGACCTGATAGAGCTCATTTGATTATTAAACCAAACAACCTATTTGCATTTGAATTCATTGCATACACCCCTGTAAAGGATTGGGGTGGAAGAAAAGTACGGTTCAATATTGAAGATAATGCAATAGTAACTGAAAATGGTGTGGAGTTTTTGTATCCACCAAATGAAAGAATCTTACTAATCCACTAAGAATCTGAACCAAGTAACTCTTGCATAAATTCATCAATAATTTGGTTGAACGTTTCAGGATCTTCAATATTTAAGGGATGACCGACATTATCAATGAATCTTGCGTCCTTTTGCTCTTCCAATACATCCTTTCGTTTTCTGTAACCTCCTTGAAGCAGATATTTTATTGGGCAAGTGACTTGATCAATGATATCATGATAGTCGTGAGGTAACATAATTCGAACTATTTCTCTCAAGATATCTGGATCATTAATTTCATACCCAGCAATAGATACAAACCATTCTTTCAATTCTGGTACAACTCTATCCCCTAACATACTACGAAGTAGATTATCATAGTAATCTTGATAATTCCCTTTATAGAGGTCCATGACTTCTGTTATTTCTTCATCATTTGCCTTTACTCCATAGTAGACTGTTCCAGGTAGTAAGGAATCAACGGAGACTATCCCTCTTATTCTATTTTTCATAAGATAAGCTGTTTCAAGAGCTATAGCCCCACCCTGACCGTGACCTAAAATAACAACTTTATCTAATTGCTCTTTTTCGATTATTGCTTTCACATCTTCAGCCAATGATGGATAAGTATATTCTTTCCTAGTTCTACTAGATTTAACAATACCAGCTACATCAATCTTTACAAGTTTGTATTTCTTAGCTAAAGGGTTCTGAAACTTCCAGTAATCTAATGTTACACCACAACTGGGTAGCATGATCAATGGTTCTCCTTCTCCCTCTATTTCATAATAGATATCTGTCTCATCAAACGATTTCACATAAGGCATAGTTTGAGTTACTCCAAATAACTACGATCAAGTATCTTCTTTACCTTTGGTTGCAGCATTTAATAATCGTTGTAAAACACTTGAATCTGGTTTTATTTCTAATGCTTTTTTACAGTACTCAATTGATAAGTCAAACTTTTCCAGTTCATAATATAATACAGCTATATTATACCAAGTTTCAATCTTGTCAGGTTTAATATCAAGTGCTTTCTTCCAACATTCAATAGCGTTATCGTGTTCTCCCTTTCCATAATGTGCATTAGCCATATTATTCCATGCTTCATGATCTTTGAGATTTATTTTCACTACTTTTTTGAAATTCTCTTATCTCTCTGTATGCATTTGCTAAATTGTATAAAACATCTGTGTCATCAGGTTTTAATTCAAGAGCTCTTTTCCAACATTTCAATGCAGTATTGAAATCCCCCTTCTCCATATGATATGCATTGCCTAGATTGTACCAAGCATCAAAGAATTCCGGATTGAGTTCTACTGCTTTTTGCCAACATTCAATTGCACCTTCTGCATCAGATTGTTGTCCATAGACTAATCCCTTTTGATAGTAGCCCTCTGTTTTTTTCTTATCTTCTTGATCCTTACCATTCTTAACCATTTAGACCAACTATTCTATTTCCACTTACAAATCTAAAAATCTATTTCAATATAGCAAAGTAAATTGTCTCACGTAATCAGATACAAATTAGATTTTGTATAGGATAAGCATCAAAAGTGTTCAAAAAAAATCATTTGCTTAATTTACGATGTTGCTTTTTGAAATGCTTAAATGCTTTTTCAAATTCCTGAACTATCTTATCAGCTTTAACCAATACAGTAGCATATTCTTCGATATTTATTTCTAAAAGATCATCTTTACTAGTTATCATAATCGTTGATGGACAACTCATTCTTATTTCATCATCCATAAAATCAGCAAAAGAGACAGAGTGATGTAAGTCATCATCCCAGCTCATGAATTTTATCGTTCCATCTTTTTTATTATGCTTTCTTATGCCTTCAATACTTATAGTAACCGTTTCCAGTGTTCCTGAGCTTATTTTTCGATACCTTATACCAAAAAGAACACAAGCAGAGATAATAACAATACCTGCAAAAAGATAGAGAATCCAACTTCCTTGGTATTGACTAAGTAAAATTCCAGCAATAACTGAGATCACACTTATGATTAGAAGTTGTACTAAAGATAACAATCATTTGATTTAGTCCATATGGTTCAAGCTCAAATTTACTTTCACTTGTTTTTATTGGCATTTTTCTCAAATTACTATTATAGTAAGAGACATGTTTAAAGAATTCTGTTCTACAATTTTATGATAAGATTATTTTGCTATTAGCTATTATATTATTATGATTTTCATTAACATAAAGGATAATTGACCATCTATATAATTGGTGTGAATGCATGACTCTCTCAAATTATGTAAAATCAAAGAGTATTCCTCTCAAAACTGTACAAATAAAAGATGCTTTTTGGAATGAACGTCTAAAAATGAACAATTCATTGGCAATTTTCTATCAATGGGATCAACTAGAAGAAACACATAACCAAGATAATTTTCGAATCTTAGCAGGTACAAAGGAAGGTTATCGTTTAGGTTTCTTTTATTGTGATTCAGATTTACACAAATGGGCTGATGCTGCAGCACGGATTCTAACAACAAATGTGAATAACAAGCTCTCAGGTTTAATTCAGGAATATATTGATCTTATACAGAGTGTTCAAGAACCCGATGGATATCTCTACACTTACAATCAGTTTCATTTTCCAAATCGTCGTTGGGCAAACATCCAGATAGAGCATGAATTGTATTGTTTAGGACATATGATTGAAGCAGCAGTAAGTTACATGGAAACAAATGAGCCTGATACTTACAAGCAAAAATTATTGGGAGTCGCTACCAAAGCTGCTGATTTATTGGTAAATGATTTCCAAAATGCTAAATCGAAATATACTCCAGGACATCAAGAAATTGAAATTGCATTGATCAGATTATATCGACTTACTAGTCAAAAAAAATACCTAGATTTAGCTGCTCATCTTCTGTATAAAAGAGGTAAAATTCCTTTCTTTGGTATTGGAATCATTAAGCAAGTAATAGATCAGAACAAACGACAGAAGCATATTGTGAAAGATATGCAGAACAAGAATGTCGTTAATGAAACAAGTATCAATTTCTTTGGAGGAGAAACCAAACACCAGAAAGAGGTTCCTTTATTAGATCTTAGAAGTTTCTTCCAATATTTAACTGGTAGATATCAACAGCAAAATGCACCTATTCATAAAATGAAGCGTCCATACGGACATTCTGTAAGATGGGGCTACTTAGCAACAGCAATGGCTATGCTTTATCAAGAAACTGGTGACTCTAAAATCCTAAAAGCTTTAGAACTCACTTGGAATCATTTGGTACGAAAACAGATGTTTATCACAGGTGGAATAGGTTCATTAGGAACTGTTGAGGGGGTTGGACGAGATTATGAACTGAATAGTAAATATTGTTATTGTGAAACATGTGCAGCGATTGCTAATATTATGCTCAATTGGGAGTTAGCATTGATAACAAATGAAGCCAAATATTCAGATCTGTTAGAATGGCAGTTTTATAATGCAATGTCTGTTGGAATTGGCTTGAAAGGCAATTCATACCTTTACCAAAATCTGCTGGAATCAGATGGTCAGCTTGTAAGAAAATATTGGTTTGCTACTCCTTGCTGTCCAAGTAATATTTCTCGCATATGGGCTTCGTTTGGTGAGTTTATCTATTCATTTGATAGTAAGAATATTTGGATACATCAATTTGTAGGGAATAGTACTGAGATTTTTCTGAGTAATGGTGACTATAGAGTAAAATTACAAATGAATTCTGAGTTACCTTGGAAAGGAATGGTAAAATTAACGGTTCAAGTTGCTGATCCTCGAGAGTTTACAATTAATGTGAGAATACCTAGTTGGACTGATAATCCAAAAATCAAAATTAATAATAAAAACTTGCCACTACAAAACACAAAACTGCAAACGATGCAAACGGGTAGTGGATTTTCTCCTTATAATTCCATGTTTCAACCAATAACAAAAATTTGGGAGAAAGAGACAGTAATAGAAATAGATTTCCCAATGAGCATTAATATTCATCGAGCACATCCTAAAGTAAAATCTAATAGAAATAAGATAGCTCTCTCGAAAGGTCCAATTGTCTATTGTTTTGAAACACCAGATAATCCTTTAATACCAATACCTAATGCAACCATTGATCTAACTAAAGAATTAACATACAAATTTGATAAAAAGCTATTTGGTGGTGTAAATAAGCTAATTACTGAAGATAAATTGGGTCAAAAACTTACTGCTATTCCTTATTTCTGTTGGGCAAATAGAGAACCATCATCTATGCAAGTATGGATTAATGAATAAATTAAGAATATACCTATTTGATAATACTTTAATACAAATCCCAACTGTTTTGTATACTGCTTAATGGATTTGTTTTTATGACTTCAATAATTTTGGAATCTTTGGGCACAGTAACAATTAACAAGAAATTGAAAATCGAAATAAATATCTCTGCTGAAGAGCTGTTTGAACGATTTCCTGAATTAACAGATAACTTGTCCTTTGATGGTAAACATATGATTCGATTAGCTATAAACAGTAAATACGAACCAGAACTATTTGGAAAGAAACAAGAAATAATTGATTACTTCGAAGGTATTGAAAGTCAATTAAAACAACTAGGTTTTGGTGCAGAAGAGAGTGAAGAAAAGGAAGAAGCAGAGGAATTGAAAGGGGAAGAAATGGATGAGACAGAGGGAGAGTTAGAAGAAGACCAGGATACCTTTGATAAGGAAACTGGTGAAAAAGAAGGAAAACTAATTTTAGGTGATAGTGAAATGGATTCCAAATTGGTTCCGATAAAAATAGATGAAAAGATAGAATTATTCTTTGAGCATGATGGAACACCATCAGATAAAGAAATAACCCGCACTGGCAAAGTGGAAATCACCAATAACTCTGAAAAAGATAGATTATGGGATATTGATCTCAAATTCAATAATATCTCAAATACAGATATGGAAGAGGACTCTATAAAATTACAGGAATTAAACCCTCAAGATATAAAAGAATTCGAATATACCTTTGAGGTTGAAGTTGAACCTGAAATAGAAGTTCATGAGTTTATTTCGACTGCTGGTGATCCTGACATTGAATCTTATTCCCTAGCTGTTAATGCTGAGAATGAAATTCTTATCAGAATAAAACTAACTAGCAAAGCATCTGGTGAATTAACTAAGATTGCTACTTACAAAGTCATTTCTGAAGACTTCAGTAACCCACAAATCCTTAGTCAAACTGTAGGAAACGCTGAAATTAAGGATAAAGAAGGTAAACAAATAGTCTTTTGGGAAATTGATAAACTTGTCCAAGATGAAGAAGCAACCTTAGATCTAAGAGTTCAAGCATTTGTTTCTGATAAAGATAGCAAACTCCGATCAGGTAAATTCGTTGTGAAATATCTCAAACCAGAGACAGCAAGTAATCTTGAGATAGGGTCATTTGATGCTTACACAAACAACTCATTTAATATCAATACTTCAGAATTGGAAGAAGAGCCCAATTCTTATGAGTGCAAATTTACTTTTGAGAATAAAAGTGAATTCAAGATTCGATTAGTAAATGCAAATGTCTACAAACATGACGATGCAAGCGTGAAATATGTTGACATAGATCCAGAAGATATTCAAGTTATTCCTGCTGAAGGTACTTGGGAATCAGAGCCATGGGTTTATACCTCTGAAGAAGGAGATTATCCAGAATTCAAAACAAAAGTTGAATTCTTCACAGTTGCTGACCACCAAATTGCTACAAAAGTTAAGTTGAATTTCTCAGATGTTGAGCTTGCAGTAGCAGCTTTAGAAGGTTCAATTTGTTATGATGTTGAGAAACTACCTTCATTTAAAGTTACACCATTCACTCTTACTGGCAAAGTAACCAACGCTGGTGGTGCTAATCTTAATGAAGTTAAGCTTGTTGAGAATATTCAAGCAGAATTCTTACCTCCAAAAACAGATGAAGTAGAAGTTTTGGTTAATGGAAGTCCTATGGATTTACCATATAACGCAATCAAAATTGAACCTGAAGACCAAGATCCAACAACTGATCATACAATAACAATTAATCTTGAAAATCTAAAGGATACAGATGCTGGTCCAATGAAACCTGGAGACGAAATTGAGTTCAAATATCCAATCACAGCTTTTAAACCAACTCGAGAAACATTATACCAAGCAGATGCTATTCTAAGTGCAAATACCTATCCACTAGGTAAAGCAATTGAAATTAAAGCAGACCCAATAGAGATTGAAGTAATTCACTTAAGAAAGAACCTTGCAAAAGGTAAAGATATCCAAGCATTAGCTACTGAAGGTGAATTCGAAATCACTTTATCAATCAAGAATATGGGTGAAGCAGAACTAACAAACTACAAACTTAAAGAAAAACTACCTGCTAGTTTGGATTTGTTTGATGTCAGCCATGAAGCAAAAATAACTGATAAAGATGATGATAAAATACTTACTTGGAAATTTGAGACAATTGCTCCAAATGAGATAGTTGAAGTCAAGTACAAGATCAGACCATCAGAAGATGCTAAAGTAAGTGATACTCAAAAAGATGATTGACTTATCATCTTTTTGACATAATTTTTTTTCTTCATCCAATAATAGATTGTTACAAAATTTATGAGTTAATCATATATCCACAGGATGTTGTAATGGATATAAATCAGCATCAGTAGTATTGGTTATATTATAAATTGCTGTCTCAGACCATACTAAATCAGACCAATAGTTTCCTTTCTTTGTTGCATTATTATACCAAAAGTGGTTATAATAATAACGTTGATATTCTACTGATGCTTGTTTTAAACCTTCAATCTGACCTACAAGATTGTTGTACAGGAAATTGTTTTGATAAACATAACAATTATAGACATGAGATAAAATCATACCGAAATCTGTATTGTTGTTTATATGATTATATTCTATAGTAATATTCCAAGAGGAATATAAACGGATTCCTAAACCATTATTGCTTATTTGGTTATTTGCTATTATGCTTTCACAATCATGATCTTCAAGTGATATACCATCAATTGTATTGTTACTAAAATTATTTTCAATTATAAAAACATAGAACCTTTCTTGAAGAGTGACATCTAAACCTACATAATTCATTAAGCAAGTATTATTGTAAATTACAATACTATCAATTGTGTAATAATCAGAATAAACATAATTGTATATGTTTATTCCTGAAACAGTATTATAATTACAAATATTATTTCTAATGTCTAAATTTCCTATAGAATTATAACATGATATACCTTCTCGAAAATTATTACATATATTCTCAGAAATGATGCAATTAGGTGAACCATATAGAGATATCCCATAATTATTATCCGAAAATCCATTCTTACAAATATTCTTGAGTATTTTTGTACCTGAGCAAAAATTAACTATTATACTAGAATAATGATCAGGAGAATTAGCTATGCAAGTATTATTCTCAACTATTCCTGTACCAAATGCAACATGTAAAATGAGAATTGATGTTTGGTTAGCCTTAATTGTACAATTTTTAATGATGAAATGCTTTGTAGTTTCATCAATGTATATGCCCCATAATTTTTTCGTTTGCAAAGTAATGTTTTCTAAGCGGTAAGGATCATCAAATGCTCCTGAACCAGGAAGGTTGTACTTTATTGTAAAATCATTATCATTTAAGATAACTATTTCTCCGTTTTCATATTTCCGATTTGCTTTCATCACTCTTGGTGTTAAAACTGTGGTAGCTATTGTAGCTGTTAATAGATATATAACAGCAAGAGAAATCATGAATCCTTTGAATCCTTTATCATTTGCATCTTCCTGCTTTTTTCGTTTTTCCCTATCAAATTTCCGATTTCCTATTGTTATTGCCATCCAACATCAGTTCCATATTTAATTCCATATTATTATTAATTATGATTTATAATAAAGAATCTCTTTTAATTGTTTAAAAACAGTTTTTTGGTTTTAAACTGAAAAAGGAAAGAAAAGAAGGAAGAAATTATCGGTTCTTTCTTATCAAAAAAACACTATACTCGTTAATCATTTGCAACAAACGTAACTTACTAATATATTAATCTTTGAAGTAGAATAGTTGGGGTGATGACAGAAATGATTGTCAAACTAAACAATTCACACTCTTATGTCCATTCTGCAAAGAAGTTATATCATTTAGCTTAAGCAAAGAAGATTTAGAAGGTCGATATTCCAGTGGTCTAGCTGGAATTACTATTGCTGCACATGGTACACCTTTACATAAACTAATGGTATATATTGATCATGAAGGGCTTATTCGAGGTGCTTACGCACAAATCGAAGAAATTGAA
Source organism: Candidatus Heimdallarchaeota archaeon (assembly GCA_019058275.1). Taxonomy (GTDB): domain Archaea; phylum Asgardarchaeota; class Heimdallarchaeia; order JABLTI01; family JABLTI01; genus JABLTI01. The sequence continues at coordinate 37,899 of JAHLVW010000085.1, read as the reverse complement.
ACAAAAATCGATTTGCTAAATCACTATATAATTAACGCCATTAGTGAAATCACTCCAGAAGAAGGTCAAGCTATTGGAACGGATGTTCTTCCTTTTACTATTACCATTGATGATGGTTCAAGAAGAAATTACAATGAGGAGATGTTCTTTCCAGAGGTCTATGAAAATTTGATGTTAGATAAAAGTGTTTGTAGTTTTCCTGTTACAGTTGAATCTTTTCTAAATGCTTTTAGAAAAGCTCCAGAAGATAAGCCTATAATTGTGCTCGTTGTTAGCAAAAGATATAGTGAAGGATTTAACAATGCAATCAAAGCTAAAAAGCTACTAGCGAAGGAAAATCCAGATAAAGCAAAAAATGTGCTAATTGTTGATTCAAAAACTACAGATCCTTTAATGAAATTAATGATGAAAAATGCTATCTCTATGGATGAAGAGGGAAAAAGCTTAGAAGAAATTATTAATTATCTTAATTGGGTAAGAGAAAAACACATCTCCTACATTTATATAGACTCTTTAACAGCATTAAGGAAAAGTGAATGTGTTAGAAGGGTAACAACTTTCTTTGGCAATTTACTAGGATTAAAACCAGTAATCATTGAGAACATGAACAATAATGGTGATTTGAAAGCTTTTAAAACAGTCAGAAGTAAGGAATAATTAATACAGGAAATTGCTAAAGCTATACAAATTGAGTTTGAAGGTAAAGAGCTCGAAGGTATAATCTTTTATGGCATAATAATTGATGATGCCAAGCGAGTACAAGAAGTACTTAACTTAGAAACAAAATCAGAGAATCATAATTTTACAATGGATTTCATTGGCACAGGAGTAGCGATTCATTTAGGTTATGATTTACTAGGCATATCACTATTTCCAAAACCTTAATTTCATTCTCAAAATCATATCAAATAATCCCAATGTAAAAATGAAAATAAAGAGAAAAAATGGTTATTAGACGAGTTTTTGCAATTTCGATATGTCTTTCATTGAAGCTTTGACTTTTACTTTACCTGTTGTAAAAGCAACCATTCCTTTTATTTTACCATCAATTAACCCTAGCAAGGTATCCTCTGTCATATTGAATTTGACTTCTGCATCATCAGATTCTTCATTGACTAGTTGACCTGGTATTCCATCTATGACATCAAAATGCCAAAATTCATCTGTGTCTTTAAAGTGGTATTGGATAGTCCTTGTCCATCCTTTGAATTCTTTTTTTGCGTTTTCATCAAGCAGTTTTTTACGAGCTGCTTCTAATGCATCAACAACTTCTTCTCGAGTAGGCATTCCTAGTATTTCCTCCATTAGACATTTAATTTTAATTCTCTTTTATAAAGTCCTTAAACTATTTAAGTGAAACGTTTTCCTTGGTTGCAATTTTTGTCGCCTTTCAAACTACCAATTTCCAGTTTCAATTAAATTTATAAGGTTTCATAATAATGATACTTGATTATTTTGTGTTGGAGAGATTTTAATGACTACACAAAAAATTACAATTGATGAATTAAAACCGAAATTTTTAGGGGAAGCAAGTAGGTATAACAACTGGTATCACACAGCAGATTTTACTTACGAAGGAACAGAATACTGCTTAAAGCTATCGTTAACTGAGGGTTCACTTCTCGGACAACAAAATTTCTTTAGTCTTTCTTGGGATCCGGTTGAGATTGTTCAAGAAAATGGTGTTGCAGTTTTAAAGAAGCCAAAAAATGACATCAATTTTGTCATAGATGAAGATGACTTCAGATTTGATGCTCAAAATGATCAGCTAATAGTTGAAATGGGCGATATGAAAGTTATTAGTAAAGAGGATCAAAGAAGAGTGATTTCCAAGAATAAAAATTTGGAACTCGATTTAACGTTAAAACCAAGAGGACCGATTTTTTATTGGGGCAAAGAAAAGGGTGCTCTCTGTGAGGTTACAGAAGACACTCGAGTAGCTGGCATAGAATCCCTATCATGGGCAAATGGAACAATAAAAGCAAACGGAAAGGAATTAGTAGTAGATAATGCTCCAGGTTTATTTGAGCATGTTTGGTTTGGTCAATTAAACTTCTTCCAAATTCGAATAATGAACTGGATTTATGCTAATTTCGATCAACTTTATACTTATATTTGTCACACAGAATCCCAGACAAATGAGGGAAGTCCATTTCATTTTGAAACAGGTAAAGTCTATTTGATTGACTCAGATGATTACCTTTTTGCAAACAAATTTGAGGTTGTGCCTGAAAGCTGGGTTTATTTTGACGAAGCTAAACGATTTATTCCTTGGGAGCAAAGCGTTGATGTTCGAACTGATAAAGGGAAGCTAAAATATACAATTGAACCTTATAGATATCCTCAACTTATTCAACCACCTACAAGAATGGAAGATTTCATGGTAGACAACATACCTGGATGGAGTTCACTTTTCTATGATTTACCGGTAAAACTCAAGGGTAAGTTCATCTTTAAGGATGGAGAAAAATTAGAATTGACTAATGGTCGTGGAATAAATGAATTGATTCGTTTGGTTCCATTATAACCATTATTCTTTTTTTCTTTTTATTAAAAGCTGGATTTACCTAAATTATTTAGCTTAGTTTTTTAAGGAAAAGATGAATTAACAAGAATATCGGAGATTGTGTATTCCATGAAAGGAATAAAGCACGGAAATAAAATTAGAAAATTTTGCAAAACAGTAATTTCATTTGCATATTCAGATTCTGTTTCATCATTCTTTCAAGAAATTAAAAATTTTCAAAAATTAGCAGAGAAAATAACAGAACAAGCAAAATATGAGAAGTATTTCAGTAGGCATATGACACATGAGCTAAATCTGATTAGAATTGAGCTGAAAAAAATTGAATTGAATTACAAAGATAGTATTCATAGAACGAGCAGGAAAATCGAGGAATTTGAAGCAAAATTAGCTGACAAAGAATTGAATCAGGACATGAAAGATTTCTATCGAAAAGAATATTTGAATATTTTAAAACCAATGTTTTTCATTGAGCAAGTAAATGAAAATTTCAAAAAATATTACGAAGTATTAATGAAGATAAAAGATGAATTTAATGAATGGTTTTTCCTTGGTAGGGTTGATTTTCTTAAACAAATTTTAAAACCATATATTGTTAGTGATGATTCTTCCTCTATAGATAGGGAGATATGGATCTACAAGAAATATGCTAAGGAATTGACAAAAGAAAGGAAAGAAAGAATGTATCAAAAGGTTGGATTAAAAGCTGAATAGTGATTAAAAATTATAATACAATTCTTTTAGATAAATGAAAAATTTCAGCGATATTTTTATGAAGTAATAGTCATAAATACATCTAAGGGAGGAATCAAAAAACCAATTCTTGGGTGATAATTTAGTGAAAAATAGGAATTTTATATTCTGTGTTTATACTATTCTAATCCTCTTAAATGCTGGAAAAATTATTAAAAAGCCAATTGATGTTGAAGGGACAACTGAACCTATCTTTACTCTAGTTGCGAAAACAAATGGAGGTGGAGTTCGACCAGATATTCTTAACTTTGTAAAACAGCATCTTGCAAGAATCGGAATTGGATGTTATTGTACAAGATTGGGGCGTATTTGTGGGCGAATTATTAACTTTTAGAGATTTTGATATCTGCTATATAGGAATATCAGGTGGGGGAGCTGATCCAGACTTTACAGGAGTTTATAATGAGGACGGAGCACTCAATATTTTTGGTTATAACACATCTATGGACTGGGATGATGATCTAGGAACGGGATTAAATAAGTGGTATATGAAAGAAGGGCAATTAATCATGCCACCAGATTCATCAGAACGGTTACAGCATTACTGGGACTGGCAACAACACCTAATGGATAAGATTCTTCCATGTCAACCTACCTTTGTTCCAAATAATTATATGGCAATTTGGTCAAACTTAGATGGTTATAATATCTCTGATGGAGTAATAAATTCCTTTGGTAAAATGAAATTCACAGGATTACATACTGAACAAGAGGATTCATCTAAATTAGTAGTAGCAGATGATGAATGGCATGAACTTAATCCATTCTTTTATTCTGATTCTGCTTCAGCTTTCATAAGTAACGCTATTATGGATCCCTTAATCTACTATGATGCTGAACAGAAAGCTTGACCACATTTAGCAGAGAGTTATACAATGTTGAATGATACTTGTATTAGGATAAAATGTAGAGAAGGAATCAAATGGCAAACAGATCCTGGAAGAGTATTTACAGATGAATACTTTGATGCCTATGATATCTATTTCTCATTATACTCATGGGCACATGTATCAGAAACTCAACACTTGTATAAGTGGATAGAGGAAATGAAGATTGTAGATCAATACACAATTGACATTTTTATTGATGGAGATCATGATACACTAGAAAATGAACCATTCACATCATTCTTACCACGTCTTTCTACTCAAATGTTTCCTGAGCATTACTTGAACCAAACACAAGAAGCAGATGGAGTTACTCCAGACATTCTTGATGAATCCTGGAATACCTTCGCAACAAACTGCTTAGGAACAGGTCCTTTTGAGTTAGGTTCCTATAATGAAGGTATAGATACAACATTAACGATTTTTGAGGATTGTTGGTTAACAGATTCTTCAGTAGACAAAACAAATATGAACTCAGATGAGAGATTTGGAGATTTCTCAAATGGAGTAAATAGTTTGAGAATAAGAATTATTCCAGACTTATATACCAGATTGCTAGAATTTGAAATAGGTAAAATAGATTTGGTTGAATTAGGTACTTTCATGGATAAGAGAGATGCATATTTGGCAAATCCCGATTATACTATCCAAGAAGAGGTTACAAGTGCTTTCAATTTTCTTGGTTATAATATGAGAGAAGATAGAGATCATATTGGCAATCCAAATCCTGCTCCAGGGGATGAATCCATCACAGTTGGACTAGCTATAAGAAAAGCAATCTCATATGCAATTGATAGAGTAGAAATCAATGATGTAGTTCATAGAGGAGATTATTCAATTGCAGATCATCCAATTTATCAAAAGATGGGAATTTGGTGCAATCCTAACATTATCAGATACAACCATGATCTTTGACAGAGCAAGATATTACATTACAATTGCAGGTTATGATATTGGTTATACTCCAAAAGCTTCTGGTTTTAATATAGAGATAATCATCCCAGCATTACTAATGGTAACAGCTTTTTCCTACATTCGTTTAAATAATATAAAGAAAAGATATAAAATGATATCCTTATGTAATTGAACTTTTTTTCTTGCTTTAGAATGAATTATGTTATCATTTTAAACGCTATTTTGGATAGTTTCTTTTATATATATGGAAAACAATTAACAATAAAAAAAGGTGATTAGAGGTTATTTAATTGACTACTGTAGTTTACGTTCAACAGAGCAGTGTTTCGCCTTATAGCAGAACTGTAGCCCTTCTCCTTTGTTTATTTCTTGGGGGATTTGGTGCACATCGTTTTTATGTCGGTAAATCTGGATCTGGCATTCTATTATTGCTATTGTCATTATGTGGATTTGGATTTTTATGGTTTATAATTGATCTTATTATCATTTTAGCTGGTTCTTTCACAGATAGCATGGGGAGAATTGTTTCATCTTGGGATGGTTCACCAAAATCAACTACTCCAATTATTGTTACTCCACCATCACCACCACCACATCCCCCACAACCACCAGTACCACCACAACATTTTCCTTCTCCACCACCACCACAAAAACAAGCTGATGAAATGTTTTGCAACACATGTGGAGCTCTTGTTAAGAAAGATGTAACTTTTTGTCGTCATTGTGGTGCGGCATTACAACAATAAGATTATAATAAACTTACTTTTTTTTCTAATGGAAACTTGCATATGAGAGCGAACTCACTATGTATTGTAAATTAGTAAAAAGACAAGAGAAATAACAATCCTTATTTTAAGAGAAAATAATCTAAAATCACTCGTTTTACTATTCAGAAGCTAGTCGGATTCTTTTCTGAATAACAAATTATTTAGAAGGGATAGAAAATTGTCTGAGTATTTGATAAAAGAATATGAACCAGGAATGGAAGAAGAACTAGTAAAAGTTGGAACAGAAGTAGCTTTAAAATGGGTTTGGCCCTACCAACACTCAATCGAAGGTTTAAGGAATATCTGTTCACAACCTGATTTTGATCCTAAACTTCTGTTATCTTGTTTCAAAGATGGAAAATTGGTAGGTTATATTTTAGCTAGAATTGGCTATAGTTCACTAATCAGACCTGATTTGAAAGAAGAAGACTGTGTATATGCAAGAATATTCTATCCAAGGGTTTTCCCAGGATATGAAAAAGCCACAGATTTGTTAATGGAAAGAATAATCTCTGCACTAAAGGAGAAAGGAGTAAATTTGGTACGAGTTAGAGTATCAACAATGAGAAAGGGAAGTGTACAGTACATTGAAAAATTGGGATTTATACAGAATCAAAAATATCCTCTTGGTTACAAACTCTATTATAATTATGAATTAAGCAAAGGAAAGCTTGAAAGACTAACAAATAAAGTTGAGGAATTTGATAAAGAAATGGATTTAGAGGAATGCACTAATTGGATAGCAGAATTTTTCTTGATATCAAATGAACAAGCAGAGAAGTACATTCTTGATATTAGTTCAAGAGAGGATTTGGTAAGTCATTTAGTAATACGTGAAAATGATGAACTGACAGGGTACTCTTATGCATGTCCAAACAATATTAATGAGAAAATCATTGCATCCTTTTATATTGAAGCAAAAAATGATGAGAATTTCAAAGAATTGATTATAGAAACAATAAACAGAAGTATAGAAAAGAATGGTGAGTATTTTCTTGTAGATGTTGTGTATTCTGTTTTGCGTTTTGAAGAAGCAGTAAAATCACTAGGACTCAGCAAAGTAGCAACTTGGGGTATTTATGAAAAAAAGTTGGATTAAGCTAGTAGAATTAACTAGCGATCCAATAGCTTATTTCTCTATTTGACATTTTTATGGAACTTTAATCCAAGAATATGATCAGTCTCGAAAGTGGCAAAGCCAAAGTTATTCAAAGTTTCTAGCAAGTATTCATCAACTTTCCTTATCATTGTAATTGTATTTAGATCAAAGGATGTGTTATCTTTTATGTGATTCAAAGCATAGCTAATTAGTGGTTGTGTTATTTCTTCACGATGTTTTGGATCAACTATTAGTTCCATATCATGGCAACTATCTTTAGATCGACCAACACTTACAAACAAAATTCCAACTATCCTATCCTTATAATGAATTGTCCATCTGAAACTTTTCATTCGGATAAACAACTTGACAAATGGTCTAATTAATCTCATTAGAAATGGTTTTTGGTATTTTATTTTATTAACAGGTAAATAGTCCAAAACTGATTGGGGTGTTGCACATTTTTCTAGTTCATACATGTCAATGCCTGTTTGTTTATCTTGCTTTCGAATTTTAATAGAATAACCAGTTGGTAATTCTTGCTTATCTGTAGAGGTTAGTTTGTTATTTTCAAGCCTCATTTTTATTCTAGTGTCAAAGTGATGAAATCCAAGGTTTCGATATAATCTATAGGCTGGTTCGTTTTCCTCTAAAACTTCTAAAACACACATTTTAGCATCATGTTTTTTTGCATGATCCAATGATTCAAAGATCAGTTTCTTAGCCAATCCTCGTCTACGAAAATCTGGATGAGTTGCAACCATTGCGATCTCCCAAAAATTACCGCTGTAACCGATATTAACTGTAGAAACAATTTTTCCTTTACTATTCTCGTAAACAAAGCCATCAAGAACATGCCTAAAATTCTTTGAAAATAAACCCATGAATCTGAAGAAGGGCATGAATGCCTTCATCTCAGAAAGCATTGCTCTAACTGATGCCCCCTTTGCTGACAATTCCTTCTCGAAGATTTGATCATAAAAAGGAATCAATTCCTCGAAATCTTGTTTTAGATTTAAAGGACGTAGAGTAAATTCTTCGTTCTCAGACTCTTGTATTAGATGTTTCTTTTCCACTTTTGTTTCAGTCATTTTTTTCTCTTCCAAGGTTTTATTATTTGATGATTAAAACGATTTGATGATTAAATCTTTATCAATCACCTATATAAATAATTGGATAATCAAAATAATTTGATGATTAAATTTTTATAGTGGAATTGACAGAAGTTTACAAGATTGAATTGAGGATTAGAGTATGAGTAAGAAGATTAAGGATTTGGATGTTAAATACAAGGATATAAAGGAAGACAAGAAGATTCTTGATCGCATATCAAAAGTCTACAAAATTGAAACAAGGCATGCAATAATTATGGCCATTAACACATTTGGTTCATCTAACATTAAGAGATTAGCTAAAATACTAAGTAAAAACGAAGCCACTATTTACTATCACATAAAGGAATTAACTAAAAAACCTGAATTACTACGAATTGATGAAGAGCAAACTCATGCTCAAAAAGGTATTTTTTATCAGCCAACTGATCTAGCATTGAAATATTTCAGTGAACCACCTCCTGAGAAAATGGAAGATATTTTTACTCAATTATATGAAGTCATATCTGGCAAAACAGATGAGGAGATCGCTAAATTTTATTTTGATTTGATGGCTAAAAATCCAGAAATAGGGGACACTGCACATAGAGATAGAAAGAGATTAGCCTATAATCACGTACTCGAGAATTTCATGATAAATAATTTAGAAAGAATAGAAAAAGCTATTAAAAAAGGAGCTAAACCAAAAAACAAGCAATATCCAATTGGTAGTATATCCATAAGTAATATTGATTTGAAAATCTCTACTCCTCGACACCTATTTGAGATCCTTAAATTAATAGCAGAAATGTATGGCAAGTTGTCTCGTTTACAAGAAAAATTTACAAAAGAAATGGATGATCAATCAGTTCCTGAAGAAAAACGCATAGATCTTCATTATCACACAGTAGGTGGAGAACTGGCGGAATTTGAGCTTGAATAATAATGATGAGCAACATTAATCTGAATCTTTTTCTGCAAAACGAAGTCTATCGCTCAATTTTGGTCTCTCTGCAGGATAGTTAACTTGATAGTTCGTTGTTTCTCCAGCGATTCTATTTACAGCCCAGTTAGCCCACTCACGAACTCGAGTATTATCATCTCGAGTAGCATCTTGAAGTGTTGGCAGTGCAGAGGCAGCTCGCTTTTCGAATTCTCCTAGAATGATTGCAGCATGACTGCGGAATTCCTTGCTATCATCTCGCTTCATAACATCAATGAGAATAGGAATTAATTTACTGTCTTTCTCACCTATCTCACCTAAAGAAAGAGCAGCCCATTTACGTACCTCCCAATTATCATCAGTAAGGGCCTTAGTTAAAGCCCGTCTAATGCTCTTATCCTTTTCTCCCATGATTCCAAGCATATATGCAGCAACAGCTCGTTCTTTAGTGTCACCAGTTTTCAAATCCTTGATATAACGTTTGACATCCTCTTTGTTCAATTGAGTTTTGAGTTCTTCCTCCATCTGAACCACCGTTGGTAACTATAATATCTTTTATATCCAAAAATCTTACTCATGGAAAAGAGATAATATTATCTTTTTTTCCAAGTTCTTTGTTAAGTTTTATTAGGTTCCTTCGAGTAAACCAGCTGATGGAAATGACCAAATTAAGAAAAACCATTTTCTTGATTATTGTTATGCTTATACTTACTTTTTCTAGTAATGTCAACATAAAGAATTCTGGTAGAACTATATCTCTCTATGAGAAGCAGAATTTTGAACAAATAATTCAACCAAAAAATATTGAACAAGCTAACATTTTATCAGAAAGTTTTGGAGATCAAAGGTTGTTTTGGATTCAACTACCTGAATTCATTCAAATAAGAGCTACTTGTCTTGCAGTTGGTGATGACTGCTATATTTACATGGCGAACGAAACAATCGAATTATTGGGAGAAAATAACTCTGTTTCAAAGTGTGAAGCATTAAGAGATGCTTTTGATCATTATATTTATCCCAAAGCAATTGAAGTTGCAGGTCATCCTAGTGGAGTATTAGGTGATATAGATGGAGATCCAAAAGTGACAGTTTTTTTGGCCCCTACAGTAAGATACATGGGGCAAGCATACCTAGGTTTTATTAATCTAGATAACGAAAATCCTAGCTTCCCTTATGCTAACCTCAGAGAAATGGTTTATGTAGATTCAGAGCATAATGTGAATGATACGATTTGTATAACAATTCATGAGTTTAATCATCTAATTTGGTATAACAATGACTGGAATGATTGCCAATTTATTAACGAAGGATTAGCTAATTATGCTGTAGATTATGCTGGTTACGATTTCTGGGTTACAACAGCAGTGGTTACTTCATTCACTTATCATCCTGAAATTTCACTATTACATTTTGTCAGAGAATATGGAGAATTGTGGGATTCCAGTTATGGACAGGCTTATCTTTTTGTAACATATTTAGCAAATAGATTCGGAAATGAATTCACAAAAAAATTAGTGTTTATTGAGGAAGATGGCGCAATAGGTGTTGATGCTGCTCTCGAGCATTTCGGTTATAATCTTACATTCAATGATTTATACTTAGATTGGATAACTGCTTGTGTACTAGATAACACAGAAATCTACGATGGAATTTATGGTTTTGAGACAGTCGATTACAGAATTCAAGCAGCTTCATCAATGGTTCGTGAATTCATTATGGAAAGGAGACATTACTACTATGGATTTGATGTAAAGAAAATCTATACTTCAAATGACAATTTTACTTTTGTAATAGATAATCCACAACCCTATGCACTTGGCATTTCCATTGCTTTTGAAGACGATAATGGTTGGACTGTTATACAAGAGATAAATGAAAAGAAATCTGATGACATTAGAATTTATGTTGAAGGTGAAAATATCAGAGATGTTTACATTATTACTAGTCTACTATCTAAAAACACACCTACAGTATTCGGAACTGTCATGTCACTAAATGAGTTGATTTCAGTGGACTTGAACTACACGTTCTATGATGGCAATCATGTTACTGATGGAGTAGGAATTTCCTATTCATATTTCATAATAATACCAGTCGTTATGTGTATGATAATTTTCAAGAAAAAAAGAAGCTAATATTAGAATGAGTGTTTGTAATTGACACTCAATCTAAATATTATTTTTTGGTTTAAAAGCCCTAACATGTGCAGAAATTATTGCAGTATCCATTTGTTCTAATTCTTCAGGAGTAAGCTCAAGCTCAATCCTTTTGCCACTTGCAATTATAACAGTTTTTGGTGGAGAATCCTTTTTCTTCTTCTTAGCTAATTTTCTTTTTTGAGATTGCATAGTATATTGATTTATAATTTCAACATCCTCGAACCCCACACTTTCTATAAAACCAAGATACTGATCCTTTACTACTGCTCTTGAAACACAGCCAGCCATTCCTTTGAATGCATTACTAACCTTTTCAGGGAGTTCGTTAGCAAACATTATATCTGAGATGATTAATCGTCCACCAGGTTTTAGAACTCTAAATGCTTCTCTGAAAACTTGAGTTTTATCTGAAGCTAAATTGATTACACAATTGGAAATAATCAAATCTACAGTTTCATTAGCAATTGGCAGATGCTCAATTTCTCCTAATCTGAATTCAACATTTTCATAATTATCTTTAAATGCACTTACTCTTGCAAGATCAATCATTTCAGAAGTCATATCAATTCCAATAACTTTACCGGAATCACCAACTTTGTTTGCTGCTAAAAAACAATCAACACCTGCTCCAGAACCCAAGTCAACTACTGTTTCACCTAATTGAATATCTGCTAAAGAAACTGGATTACCTGAACCTAATCCTAGATTCGAATTCTTGGGTATTTTATTGAGTTCTTCTTTTGAGTAGAGAGCTGGACTGCATTTCATTGCTTTCTTTACTAGCTTTTCTTCCTCCTTAGGTAATTCTAAGGCTTTTCCTTCTGCAACGTTTTTGTAACGTTTGCGAATTTCTCTTCTTGTTTTTTCTTGCTCGTTTCCAATCAAAACATCGCTTTCTTCTTCATTGGAAGAAGAAGATTCCATTTTAATCATCTTTTCAGACATTTCATTCACATCCATTGTTTGTAAGTTAGAAATTAGTCCCCAAGAATATTCTTTTGGAATATTTCTTATAAATATTCCTTATGCACAAACATTTATAAAGTTTTTTGTAGATAAGTTAAACATAGACAAAACAAGAAGTCAAAAAACGATGATCGGTAAAGGTCTTAATGCTACACCAATGGAAGCTTTCTTCCTAATGGTACTAAATGATCCTGTTTCGCTTTCAGGATCAGAAATTGTACAGAATATTAGGGATAACTTAGGATTAGATTGGACTCCTTCTCCAGGAGCAACCTATAAAATACTTCAATCAATGGAGAAGAAAGGATTCATACAAGAGACTACAAAAAAGGAAGGAAGAGAAGACCAAAGAATAAGAACCTATAATTTAACTGCTAAAGGAAAAGAGATTCTTCCTATTATTACATCACGAATTCTTAAAATAGCTCTTTTTGCAGATTCATGTTGTCCAAATCTGAGTGGAGAAAAGAGCGATTCAATCAGAATAATTAGAATTGATCAATGAAAAAATTTCATGGTTTTTTTGATATAATTTATAGGTAGCTTCTAAAAGGTCATAAATGGGGACCTCATAATGTGAACCACCCTTTTAAATTAACCAGCGATTTAGGAAAATATGACATTTTCAATTGTAGGTATAGATAAAGAAAACAAAGAAGTTGGATTTGCAATTGCTTCCTGTTCTTGGAATGCAGGATTAGTTTGTCGAGCAATAGCTGAAAAAGGAGTCATAGCATCACAAGTACAAGGGAAATCAACCTTCCTTGCAGTATTTTTTGAGCAATTAGAGAAAAACAAAACCTTATCAGAAATAATGGATCACTTCAAGGAAATAGATGAGAACATTGAAAATAGACAAATAAGTTTGGTAAATTTCGAAGGAGATACTTTTGCTTTCACTGGAGATAAGTGCTCTCATTGGGCAGGTCATAAAACTAGCAAAGATTATGCTTGTCAAGGTAACATCCTTGTTGGACCAGAAGTAATAGACAAGATGACATTTGCTTTTGAGAATACTGAGGGTTCTTTAACGGACAGACTTTATTCAGCACTTCAAGCTGGTGATAATGCTGGTGGTGATGCTCGAGGTAAACAAAACGCAAGGGTATTTGTTGCTAAAATTGGCGGAGGAATCACAAGATCTGACATAGTAATTGATATTACGATTGAGTATCATGATGAACCTATCAAAGAAATTGGTCGAATTCTTAACATTAGGAAAAATCTGATGACAATATGGAAACTCTATTCTGAATTTCAAAAAGCGGATGATGAAGAGAAACTAGTAATCCTTGATAAGGCTGGGAAATTCCTTGAGGATAAAGAGGAAGCAAGGTATCTTGATATTTGGACAAGCATAGGTTACGAGTACTTGGAATTGGGAATTGAAGATAAGGCAATTTACTATTTTAAGAAAGCTCTTGAAATAAGTCCAAGAATGGTTGCTTCCTTTGAAAAATCTGCTGAGAAGAATAAATTGCCATAGGAAATTGTTAAAACAGTTATTGAGAAATAATAAATATTCCAAAAGGGAATTGGTTCTTCAAATCAATTTCATTTTTAGATTCTAGCAATAGCATTTTCTGCATAGTTTAAGTTATTTGCTTCTGAATACTTATGATATCTTTTCGATTAGAATCTTGATAAGCAAAAGCGATTATTAGAAGAATCAGACCAGGTACAGAAAAACCAAGGAAAAGATAGAGAGAAAATGAATAGCTAAATCCTTGAACAGCAAACCAGATAATATCAGGGATAAACAAAAAACCAAAGGTTAGAAAAGTAATCGAGATGAGGTATAATGAACTCTTTATTAGATAGTTAGTTCTTGTCTTATCTTTAGGGAGAGTTTTTGAATGCTTAACTATTCTGACTATAAACCAAATTAGAAAAATTAAGAGAACTGGACCAAGAAACATCCATATTAGCATTGCAATGCTATAAGGAACAGGAATGGGATTTTTGACAGTTATCTCTTTTATGAACTCTAACAAAGAAAACCCTTCTTCAATTAAATTTTCACTACTTAATATATAATACATTTAATCAATAATAAAAATAATTCCTTTTTGGCATAATTATAACTCAAATATTGAACACATTTAACTCCAATGTAATTTAGCTGTATCTCTGTTGTTTCTTCTTCAATTATATATTCCTCTTTTTCTCCGCTAGCCTTAATTCTAGTTATTATTATGAGTCATAGCAAATACCAAGTTTTAATTAAAATCTCAATAAACAGCAATATTCTTGTTTTAAATTTATCTAGAAAAATCTTAAGTTGAATCATACCCCGCTTTAAGCATTTTGAATTAAGATAATAATCCAAGCTACAATCATGTAGATAATAAAACCCTATAACTACAGCACAATTAACTACTAGATCAATCTTTCCGAGTCTATCCTCCCTTGAAATTGCTCCCAGTACTATACCAATGATTGTTATTATGGCAAATATTGGAATTAAAATAAATATAACCATGCTTAATGCAGAAGCTTCAAGATAAAAACCAAGTGGATAAGCAATAAGCGATCCAAATCCTATAATAGTTAATATAAGACCAAGAATAGATGTTGCATCTGGATTAATTAATGCTCTTCTAACTATTCGCGTTTTGTCTCCATAAAGTCTTGGTTTTGCAAAAGTGTTTCCACAATTAATACAGTATTTCCCTTTAATTGAAGTATATTCATTACAAACTGAACAAGAAATTAACCCATATAAATCTTGTTTGAAACTTTCCCAGAGATCACTTAATTCTCTTGAGTATCTATCGCAAAAGAATTTTGTTTGTCCTGTTGAAGCAGTTTTAAACGAATTCTTCTTTCCACATTTCGGACAAAAAACATATTCACTTCTTAAGTCTCGCAATTGCTTCTCTGTAGTTTCGGTTTCTATTTCTTCATTAGTTGTTTCCAAATCAAGAGAATTCTTCAGAATTTAAAATCCTAATGAACTATTCTAGATAGTATGAAAAAATGTTTCGCAACAAAATAATTAATCTAACCTGCAGCATTTAACAAGCCTATAGTTAAATTAGAGTATTTAATTTACTAAAACAATTGCTTGTCATTGATTTTTCCATAAATTTTCCTAGTCAACAAATTTTATGTTTAGGATATTTCTTTTGAATATTAAAAAAATAAAATCGTTAATTTAGTAGTTGTGTGATAAAGATGATGCAATGTCCTTATGTTAAAGGTGACTCAATTACCTTAGAACATGAATATGAAATCTCAAATCTCCTTTCTGAAGCTCAAAATTATTGGCTATTTGATGGAGTTCAAAAATTAACAAACAAAAAAGTACAGATTAAGGTCTATAATAATGAAGGGTTTTCCAGTATTTTCTCAGCGGAAAATGCTTGGATAAGTGAAGTTAATAGCCTTCAATCTGAAGCTGAGCAACCAGGACTACCTGGCAAGTATCTTGAATCCGGTGTGATAGAGGACTCAGGAGAAAAGGTATTCATAATAATCTTTGATCTAGAAATTCCTACTGAAAAAGAAGTTGATGATGAAATTGACCTAGATAAAGCAGAAGAAGAAAAACAAAGCTTTGGTCAGCCTGTTGGGGCAGTGTTTGAAAAACTTCAAGATTTAAGAGATGAAAGAGAAATTCCTCAACCTCCAGTAGTTGAATCTATGGATTTGGATAGTTTTGATGAAGTAGAAGAATCGATAGAAGATGAAGTAGGTCTTGAGCCTGAGTTAACAGAAGAACCTATAGAAGATGAAATAGCTCCTGATACAATCGAACTTGAAGTAATGAAAGAAGCTGAAAGAATAGTAAAAGCTGAGGTAACTGAAGAGCTAAAAGAAGTTGAGGAAATTGAAGACTTACTAGCACCAACACTAGCTGGTGCACCCGGGTTTGCACCTACAGCACCAAAAAGGAAAAAAGCTGCTTTTAAAGATACAAAAAAAGTGGAAATGCGAGAAGAAATTGTAGAAGAGGAAAAGGATTATCTAAAGCATATTTCTATGGAATATTTCGATCGAATGAATCCACAAAATTACTATCCAATGACCATCAATATAACAGATATCATCAAAGAGAGAATGACTCCAGTTGTAAATCCAATAACTGGAGAACGTAAAATCCAAAAGCAATCTGAAATGGATGTGACATTAAAAGATCCTATCATTACAGTTCGTCCTACTATTCCTGGATGCAGTGTTGTTCCTAGAGATATTGATACAGATTTCACTCAAACTGAGGATGAACTAACATTTTTTGTTACTCCTGGAGTTAAAGGTAAGATTCTTGGACATATCAAGTTCATAAATGAAGGAAAAGAAATTCATACTATTGATTTAGAAGCAAAAGTCGTAGATCCCCGTTTTGCGAGAGTTGTTGCTTACTTTGGGATACTTGCAAGTTTCGTTCCAAAGATTATTAGCATCCTAGGAATTAATCTAGGACTCAATTCAACACTAAATGAGCTTTGGTCTGTTACAGAAGCAACTTTTGGGGGAATGAGTATTGCTAGTCTCATAGCTTTAGGAGGAATAATTCCTGTAATATTAGTAAGCTTAGGTGTACGACAGATACTAAAACCAAAATCTACTCGAGTCCAATTTAAGCTCGCTGACTTCAGATTAAAAGATATTAAACCAGTAAAAACACTATAATTTAATATCCTCCTAAATTTGCTAGAAAACTCTTTCGGTATTTACTATCATTAGAGTGAGATTCTTCAATGACAGTTCTATTTCTTATCACTGAAAACTAAATGAATCTAGAAGTTTTATGCTATATAGTTTTTGAGGTTGGGTATAATTTGACAAAAGGTAAAAGAAATTTAGTAATAATTTTCTTATTATTGGTAGTAGTTTTTACTAAGCCTATGAATTTTGTAGCGAAGAATGAAGAGATAATAATTAATAGTGATCCTCTACCTCCAACAATGTGAGTGAATCAATTATGGAATTTCCCTACAGGTGATTATGTTGAGTCATCTCTAACTGTTGCAGATCTTGATGCAGATGGAACATTAGCAAATATCAGTAAATTTCTTAATGAATATGAAATCTCTTTTTCATTGCCCTGGATAGCAAAGCATTTTATAATATTACTAATTGCATCTTCGAGTTTATTTCCATCACGTATTAATTCAATCAATTGTTTAGTAGGAGGTAATTTTTGCAATTGTTTTCCAAATAATATTCGTGATTGCTTTGTTGTTGACTTAATTAATTTCTTTCCATCAGGTGATAGTGTTAATGTATTACCATTACTAATAAATTGCAGTAATAGAGCTACTTCAATTGCATCATTAACGTATTCAAAACTCATTCTTAGATACTCATGTACTTTTTCAGATGTTACTGGCTGTTTTGTATCTGATGAAAGATATTCTATTGCTTCTACACATTCAATTATTGCTTTAGCAGTTACTTTCCCAATTCTCATAATATTCCAAACCCATTATCAGACAAGTAATTATGTATTAGATTCACTTTTATTAATTTTCTTCGCAAGCAGACAAAAACAAATGTCATACATGATATTATTAGATAAGACAAGCATTCTAACAGATGATACTAAAACAATAACTGTTACTTATAAACAAACTGAAAAACATCCTAAGACCAAAAAAATGGTCTCTAATTCATTAGAGTTCAATTATGATGATGATAAAATTAAATTCACATTGAATCTTCAACGAAATAAAGATTTAGTACTACAAAATTTACTATTAGGGAACAGCCCTCATTTATTTTTCAACCAAATGTGTAAAAATCCCTAGTATCACCGATTTTTAGGAAAATCAAAATTGGTTGTAGAAAAAGATGGTAAGAAAGAACAGTATGAATCTACGGGAATCTATGAACTGATGTATTACGGGAAGAATATGAGATTGTAATTTAAAAGTCATTTTTTTATTTCAAGATCTTGCTTATACGAACTTTGCTAAAAAAATCTTCAAACCTTTTGCATGATATTGTGGTCTCTATACAATTAATGATATCATCAAGTCGCTTCAAGAAAAAAATCATATAGTAATTCATCAAGATAAGATAATATATATGATGAGTATCTATAGTCTCAAGTAATATTAAACAATCTCTCTCCAAAGTTTAGAAACAGTTTGAGAGGAAAAAAATAGAAGGAATTATTTTTCCTTCTTTTTTCGCTTTATTATAATAAAAGCAATTATCGATGTAAATATTATTGAAACTGAAGTTATTGTTGTGTCAAAACCACTGAATTTTTTAGTAATTAGTGGTGGTGCTAATTCTTCCCAATCTGTCCATTCATCATCAGTTATGATAGTTGTGCTGATTATTTGACCAATTTCTATGTTGGAAGTTTTAGATTCTTCCCATAATATACCTATGGAATCAACATGACGAACGGTTAAATTAACGTCTTGAGATGCACTTGCAGCTGTTAAAGCGTTTACTACAACTTGAATATTTTGAACAACATCTTTAGTCAAACTGGGAATACTAGCAGCAGGTATTATAATCATAGTGGAACCAAACATCAGCGTATCTTCGAATGACGCACCTTCTATACCAATTTCAATACCCATACCAATGCCAGTATCTGGTCCTGAATAACCAATATGTAATGGTTTTTCAAAAGGTCCAGTATCAATGAAAACGTGTAGATTAATTGTTGGATCAATAGGATCTAAAAAGAAATGCCACTCCTCGTAATATTCAGGAATTGGAAAATAAAAAATTGTTTCATTTGGTGGGTAGATATTGAATATGAAATCATCCCAATATGTATCAGCTGAGATATCAAAATCATCATACAAGTTCGCATACAAGTATTCTTGATAGATGTCTCTTGTGTACGGGAAGCAAATACTAAATCCAGTGAGATTATCACCTTCATATGAAGGCTTATAGGTATGACTTATTATTGCATTAGTGGATGAAGGTACAAGACGAGCTAGTACTTGGCCTCCATAATCTTCTATTTCTGTTTGATAGTACATTTGGTCTGAATGTTCTAGAACTGTAGTTACAAAATCTCCAAGATCAACCATCATTGCTTTAGATCTAAACGCTGATATTGGATAGGTCAGTTTATCTCTGATAGGTCTAAAAACTTCTCGAGCATAAGTAAGATTATGTAAAACCTCACCATACAAATACTCAGTCAGCTTATTAAATGCATAGAAAAGACTGTAGCCTCCCGTTAATGGTAATGATTCAAAACTTGGGAGATCATAAAGTGTAGCTGTAGGCCATTGAGGTGAATAATAGGGGTCTGTTGGTACCTTTACAGGATTAACTGCAAAATCGTATGCCACTTGAGCTAATTCTAAAGCAGTCATAGTAGTATCTCTACTAAGAGTATAAAGAATATCTCGAGGGTGGTAAAGTGCACGATGCGTTTGCAAAGTTTCACCAGCAACAACATATTTAACATCTCCTCTTAGTTGCCACATCATTTCATAGGAACCACCTAAACAAGTATCAAAAATGAGTACATCTACTCCACCAGACAATGATAAAGCAAGTTCTAGTTCAGGCACAGAAAGGCAATCACCTAAGGCGTATTCCCAGGATTCGTGAGTAGCGTGATAATCATAGCACACGCCAGCATATCCACGTCCATGGTCATTTAATACTAGAGCATAATTATTTGCTGGATAATTAATAAAATCCCGCAAAGTATAGGGATTACCCATATTCTTGGCACCATAATTAGCTAATTCAATTAGATTATTATATTGAACTTCGTAGAGTTTGCATTGTCCATAAGGATAGCTTGCTGAGTAGGGATGATCAAAGAGAGCTATAACATTTAAATTAGATTCCGAACCTGGTTCTAAATCATACCAATACAAAGCATTTATTGTTGCTAACATTGCAGCTGCAAGCCAGTTAGCTGAATTATCTAAATCAGCTGTTACATAATCATCTCGAGTATCAGCACAGAAATATATCATAAATGTCCAGTTTTTTGTTTGCTGAGGTTCTGGAGTAAGTTCAAATTCTGTGTTTGGTTTTTCTGATGAAATTACTAGAGGTGTGAAAGATGTAACAAAAATAATTATTATTAATAATTTAGAAAGTAATTTTTTTGAATTCATTATTTTCCCCCAATAGTCATATATTTATTTTTGATTTATTGAATATAAATAATTCAGTATTAATTATCTTATAACAAAATCTCAACCTACTTATCTAATAGAAATCCTTAGTTGAATAACTCAGTAGACGAAAGATAAATTTAGTAAAAAAAAGAAAAAAGTAGAAAACTCCCACATACTTCTCCTTTAAGGGCTAGAAGTCCATTTCGGGAAGGACATGCTGAAGTGGGAAGTACCTGCTGGTTGGGCATACTAGGATTGGTACATTTTAAATACTTACTAGCTTAAATACAAGCTAGTATTTAGTGTATGTTATTTGAGGAGAACAAATTTGAAATATTGCCCAGAATGTGGAAAGGAGAATCAAGATAATCATTTGTTTTGTATGAATTGTGGGACTGAACTCAATCGATTGGAAAAGAAGAGTATTCCTATACTTGAACCTCAACCGACACCTTATCAACCCAACTTGCCTGTATTAGTTAGAAGGAATTTCTTAATCTGGTGGTTATTATCTTATGTAGCTAGTCCAATTTATCTGATCTATTTATACTTCAATTTTGAAGATCTGAATAACTTAGTACAATTAAGACCTCCTAAAGAAGGACCATCATTAAAAACTGACAAAAATAATGTGTTAATTTACATAATTCTTTCTACCTTTATTCCATTTTTCATGATTATTGTTAGATATTGGAAATATGATAAATTCTACAAGTATTTGGGATATAATTCAGTGAAAAATCAAACTATGCCAATATCAGGGAAGAAGCAAATAAGCTTATCAATTCTTATGTTTTCTATGATGTTAATTGGAACAGTTTTATTGAACCTACTAATACTTCCAATGGTATACTCCGAGTTTTGGTTAATGGGATTATTCATTGCTTTAGGAGTAGCTAGCTTATTAACAGGAATGGTATTAAGTTTCTATTTCATTTATACCGACTATATTTGGCAAAAAGCAATGAATGAACAAATACTAATGATAAATCCTCATGCGGAAGAGAAAATGCTCTTCTAATCTCTCTTTTTTTTCTTTACTATGTTATTAGCAAAAACATAAATTGGATCTTTTTATCGTTTATTAAGAGTTACTTAATGAGGACAAGATTAAGAAATTATTCCCAGTAGCAAATGAGAAAATAGTTCTAATCAACTTATTAAATAAGCTAGAAAAGCTAGATCAAGATGATTGGTTAACAGAAGATTAAACTAAATTAATTATCCAATGAAATATTCAGGACCCACACTTCTCCTTTAAGGGCTAGAAGCCCAGTTCGGTAATAACACGCTTAGGTGGTTGGAAATAATAATAGCTACCATTTTTCTATCTTCAAATTCGGAATACTGGAGAAATGTTTAGTATTTCGAGTTATAATGATCTTATTATGTGTTTTTGCTATACTAGCAATCATACAATCACGAATACCTATGGATAAACCACCCTTTTGTAACAGGGCAGAATATTCACCTGCAAGTTTTGCTTCGTTCTGGGAGAATGGAAGAATTGAGAAATAGGATAGTAAAGCAGAGACTGCTTGAAGGTTGTTTGCTGATTCACTTGATAAATAAGCTCCAAAATATAATTCGTAAGCGCTAATAGGAGTAATAAATACCAATCCCTGTTTCTCAAATTCGGTAATTCTCTCCTTAGCAGTTTGACTGCCTCGAAGATAAGCAATAAGACTATCACTATCTAAACAAAACATAGCTTTTATTTCTCCTATGTTTGTAATGAATTACTCCAATCTTTCCAAGTAGAATTAATAATTGTGAAAATAGAGTCAATTTCTTCATCGGAGCCAATCCATTTGCTGAAAAACATATCTTTTGTTATTTTTGTATCTTTTATGGGTAATAAACGTAAGAGCAACATTTCCAATGATTCATTCTCTTTACGTAAGGATTCCAAAATTGCATAAACTTCTTCAGATACTTTGATCGTTTTTTCAGCCATACTACAACCTCTGCAATAATTATACTTCTAACTTGCTTATAAAAACATTCACTTCTTCTTAGCAATCCCTAAAATATCAATGATGGTCAAATCACACACTTCTTCTTTTAAGAGCTAGCAGTCCGGTTCGGAAAGGACACGCTGAAGTGGTAAGTATATTTTTTTGATAAATTATAAGATAAATTTTCCTTCTGTGGTTTTTTATTTTATTGTGAAATTAGTTCAGTGACCAATGAAAAAAAGAAAAGGTCTTTTTTTCTCTAAATCTTTTCTAGGTCCTCTAGGTAGGAGGTATCCCTCATCAATTCTGATAATCTAGAAATGGATCTCACTCCAGGAGCTCCATCTATGATATCATGATCTATCAGAAAAGTAGTGCAAAGAAGTTTTCGTTCTTCTAAATTACCATTTCGCACAACAGCGTGATTCTTAATTCCTCCAAGAGCAACATTCAAAGATTTATCAGAAAAAGGTACGAGCCAACCGCCTTGACCTTTAATGAACATTCCCAGCGAAGTTATACCAACTGTACCAATCAATTTTTTTAATCTAAAAGGGTTTGTTATCATTTTTCTTATTACAAATCTTCTGAAAAATTTTGGTAAGAGGGTGTAAAACGACATATAAGGAGTTGTATCTCTTGTAAGTTGTTCCTTTTCATTGATTTTTTTATCCTGATAAGATCGTATTTCGTCTGTAATAGTTTTAACACTTTTTGTTTCTGCTTTACGGATAACATAATTATAGGGAATCTTTTTACCTGCTTTAGTAGTAATTTCGATAATTATACTTATGTCAACCTCATCAAAAACCACAAGTTTTCGTCCTCTACGAAAAGTGTTCAAACGTTTATTTTCCATAACAGCTTGACTAAGACATTTAGCCACCCAAGCAGTCATAGAGACTTTATAGTTTTCTTGTTTCTCAATTTCCTCTATCTTTGCTAAAGCGTCTGTAATATCAATTTCAATTAACGCAAAAACCCTGTTTAAAGAAGCAGCTACAGCATTGTAGTCTGCAAGGATCATTCTTGTAGGTGAAAACTTTCTAGTATGATAGTTCTTTTCTTTGTGCATACAAAATAATTTGTTTCTAACTCATTTATAAATTTCGTATAAAAAGAAATGATACTTAGGTTTCACACTTATATAATCAATGCTCAGAAAATAAATACAAATGATAAAAAAGGCGATAGTGAGTTTTATCACCTGTTTATTCTTTGTTAATAACTCATTCAGGTCCAATTATGTTAGCAAATATTAGTAAATTCCTTAATGAATATGAAATCTCTTTTTCATTACCTTGGATCTCATAGCGTTTTATAATATTTCTAATTATATCTTTGAGTTTATTTCCATCACGTAGTAATTTAATCAATTGTTTTGTAGGGGGTGTTTTTTGCATTAGTTTTTCAAATAATATTCGTGATTGTTTTGTTGTTGACTTAATTAGCTTCTATCCATCAGAAGACAGCGTTAATTTAGTACCATTACTAACAAATTGCATTAATATAGCTACTTCAATTGCATCATTAACATATTCAAAGCTCATTCTTAGATACTCATGTATTTTTTCAGATGTTACTGGCTTTTTTGAATCTGATGAAAGATAGTCTATTGCTTCAACACATTCTATTATTGCTTTAGCAGTTATTTTACCAATTCTCAAAATATTCTCAACCAACAATCTAACAAGTAATTATGTAAAGAATCTTTTTTATTAATTTTCTCCGAACATGTGCAATTATACTAAAAATGTTAGCTTATATTAATGCTAGTGTCAAATTAATGGATGTAAAAAATATTGATACTAAGGACACACACTTCTTCTTGAAGGCTAGCAGTCCGGTTCGGGAAGAACTTGCATAAATGGATAAAGAATGTTATTTAAAGAAATAATTTTATTTATATATTATATTCGAGTAATAGTATTAAAGGAGCGTAAAAGAAATGACAGCAGATATGAAGAAAATCACCATTCTAATCGAAAAAGACCAGGATGGATATTTTATTGCTTCTGCACCAGAACTACCAGGTTGTTATACACAAGCAAAATCTCTAAGTCAATTAATTCAACGAATGGAAGAAGCAGTAGATCTTTATTTAAAAACTGTTGATTCAGAGTTCAAAAGAAATTTACAAAAGGATTTTGTAGGCATTCAATTCATAGAGGTTCCAAATGAATGAAACTGAGACCTCTAACAGCAAAAAAAGTTATTAAAACTTTAACCAAAATCGGTTTTGTGATTACTCGAAGAAAAGGAAGTCATGTAATTTTAAATCATCCAGACGGTAGATTAATTGTAGTTCCTGAACACAAAGGAGAAGAATTAGGAAAAGGCTTGTTGTTAAAAATTATCAATGACTCCAAATTATCAAAAGAAGAGTTTTTCAAATTAACAAAGCAATCATAGAGCATACAACAATTTAGCTTAAATGATGTGATATACTATTGACAACCCTTAAGGCTTAAAATTATTAAATTCGACTTGTAACAACCAGGATTAAAGATAGAAAAAAAATATTACACTCACTTCTTCTTTCAGGGCTACAAGTCCAGTTCGGGAAGGACACGCTTTAGAAGGAGGAAATAATATTAGACGCAATCCCAACGTATAGTTATATTTTCAAGTTCAACAAGTAAGACTTTCTTGAAGACTTTTTCAAGTGCAAAACTTTCCAAGAAATTTGCAAATAAGGTAGAAACAGCTTTTTTCCCTTGGGTAGTTGGACGAAGAATAATAATTTCATAAAATGAGTCTGGGGGATGTAGGATAGGATTATTAAAATCTTTATCCAGTGTAATGAGTATTCTATGCTCTTTTAAGCATAGTTTTAGTAGGGAATGATCATCTATAGCTGTTTTCTTCTCATGAAAGACACTCTCTAGTTGATGGTCACCAGATGATTCTAAATGCTTCTTTAGAGAAAAGGGAATATTCTCATCGAGCTTGAATTTCATAATCCCACCTTCAACTTTCTGCTCGTATTGGAATCCTTTCTCCTCGTGCTAGAGAAGCAGCATATTGTATGGCTATATTAACATCACCCTTCTTTAATGATGGATAGTCTATAAGAATCTCGTCCTCAGTCATCCCTTCTGCTAAACAATCAAGGATAACAGAGATCATAACTCGAGTGCCTTTGATACAAACCTTCCCGTGACAAATCGTTACTTTTGAGCTTATTTGTGCTTTCCAATCATCTGCCATCTTCAATCACTTACATTATTATTACTACTTCTTGCTTATAAAAACATTCACTTCTTATTATCAATCCTTTAAAGCTTAACAAAGGTATAAGATACAACACACGCACCCACTTCTTCTTTAAGGGGCAGAAGGGCAGGTCAGCAATGACACGCATAGGTGGTAAGTACCTGCTGGCTGAGCATCTCAACTGAAGACTATGATGAAATTAACTTTTACCTAACGAATCCAATAGTTTTTGACACTGATGATGATGGTTTATCAGATGGTTATGAAGTTCTGTTTAGTTTAACTGATCCGTTAGATGACGATATAGATGATGATACAATTCAAGATGGTGAAGAAGTTATTGCAGGAGCAGATGGTTATCTTACTGATTCTAATAGTGAGGACATAGATTCGGATAACCTAAAAGTTAATGATGAAATTGCTAACGGAACTAACCCAAATGATTATGATAGTGATCAGGATGGTTTAAATGATGATAAGGTTACAAACGGAACGGATCCTAATGATACTGATACCGATGGAGACGATTATCCCGATAATATAGAAATTATTCAAGAAACCTACCCACTTGATCCAGATGATTATCCCACTGTTCCCCCTGTGACAATAACTCCACGCCAGTTACTATAACTCCTCCTAATGAAACCATAATTGAAACTTTTACAGAATCAATAGGAATAGCATTTTAACTTTTGGTCTTCTTTCTGGTATAGCATTGTTTGCAATAATAATTGTTCTTAAACGAAGAAAAGATTGATTTTTTCTTTGTTTCCTTTTACTTTTTAACTACTCGAAACCCTTAACTTGACAATTCAATTATAGATTAAAAACCTAGTTCGAGAAAGACATGATTGGTTAGAAAAATATTAATCAAAATAAATAAGTATTTGTGAAATTTATTTAAGAGATAAAAATAATTATTCTTTGGGTAGTCAATTGCTAATCTTTGAAATTTCTATTATCTATGATAACCTTTGTAAAAAACTAAGATTTACAGAAGGATTTGGATTTTCTTCTTTAGTGTTAAATAGAAAGACTGATACTTATTTGCTCTTTGATACTGGTGGAAATGGTCGTATTTTACTTCACAATTTAAAACAACTTAGTATTAAACCAAAACAAATTACAAAAATTATAATTTCCCATAATAATCATGATCACTCTGGAGTATTAAAAACTATTTATACCCATAATAAAAATCTAGAAATTTATGTTCCTCATCAAAATAAGTATAACTTTGTACGAACTTATTCTAAAGCAAATGTTATTGGAGTATCAGATTTTACGAAAATCGAAAAAAATGTTTTTTCTTCAGGTCAAATTGGTTCATTTATAAAAGAATAAGCACTCTATTTAGAGACTGAAAAGAAAGAAATTGTTATTTTAGTAGGATGCACTCATCCTGGTTTGGAAAAATTTATTGTCAAAGCTAGAGAATTAGGTAAAATTAAAGCAATTATTGGGGGATTTCATGGTTTTAATAAATTTTCATATTTTGATAATATTGAAGTAATTGGCGCTTGTCATTGTACTAGACATTTAGAATTATTAAAAAAGCAATTTCCCAAACAATTCCATCAGGTTTGTGTTGGATCGACTTTTTCATTTTAACTGAATGGGGTTTAAAAGAATGATTCCTATATATCATAAATTCCAATCTGAATCAATCACCTTAGATTCGAGAAATACTATTTAGGATTGATTAAAATGAGTGGCAATTGGTTTTTATAAATCATGAATACTCCTTTTGTAGACTAAATAATCCTCATGATTTTCCACACAATCAGGATTTTGAACTGGAAAGGGTAATGATTCTACAACAGCTTTAGTAATTTCATGTGAAAAATACCGTCCTTTTTTGCTTAAATAACCATTTCGATAATATCCTGCTGTTTTTATTAGGAAATCAAATAATCTAATATAAAAAGGAAAGTGATACGAATTATCAAGTTTGAGATCATAAATCCTATTAGCAAACTTTCTCCAATCATCAGTACTTTTTTTCTTAGGAGCGATAAATGAAAATGATTCATTATTGTGAATGTTTTTCAACCATACAGATAATTCAGGTTTAACAACTTTCCATTGGTGTGAGGTTGAGAAAGAAGCAGGACCAAAACCATAATAATCATTAACTAGTTCGTCTTTTGAGGAATCGTAGACATCATTTGTAGTAGTATTTGGCAAAACAAAAATCCAAACGGATTTTCGTGAATAACCAGCTTCGTGCAATTTTAAAGCTGCAGTTTCAATAGATATGAATTGCTCTTTTGTGGAACAACTTGGAGTTGCTTTTACTCCACGAATTATCATAAAGGGATAGATGGTTATTTGGTCGGGTTTTATCTGGATGATTTTAGTTATATCAGTAGCAAAAACATAAGCTGTCTGCTCAGGCAATCCAACCATTAAGTCAACAGCAACACTTAAACCTATTGATTTTGCATAAGTAATAATTTCAAGAATGTGATTGTATCCGGCACTTTTTCGTCCTGTTTTTTGATGAGTTTTTTTTGAGAATGTTTCAATACCAATACTGATTTTAGTGAATCCGAGTGAAACTAGTCCTTTAAGATATTCTTGTGTTACAAGAGAAGGCAATAATTCGATTCCCATATTTGTTATTTCTATTTTAGATTTGAGAGCGTTAATAATTCTAGTGAAATCTTCAAGAGTGAGTGTATTTGGAGTCCCACCTCCAAAATAAATCCATTTTGAATTACCTTCAAGTGGAGCAGAGGATATTTCCTTAACTAAAGCATTAATGTATTGATCTTTTAGTTCAGCTGAATAAAGCTCTTTATAGAAAGGACAAAAGGAACATTTACTATAACAAAAAGGAACATGAATATAAATGCCTACATCCTTGCTAAATGACAGTGAGGGAATTGTCGTAAACTGATATTTTGTTTTTTTAAAGGATTTAGTCATCATATATTTACTGATATTAGTTAACATTATTTTTATACCTCATCAAAATAAAACAAATTTTTATTTTTTTGAAATCGTTGTAGAATGAGTTTTTCCTTTTAAAAATGCTAGTGAAATTTTGATAATAGATATAAAAAGTTAGATAAACCTAACTTTCTATTAACAGACTAATTTGGTAAATTGACCTTTACAAAATAAGATAGAATTGTAAGTTTTAAATAATAATTAATTTAATGTATTTTCTGGCATGAATTTTTAATTGCATAATTCCTTTTAGTCTATTATTAACCACACTTCTTTTTTCAGGGCTAGAATTAGTGTAATAGTATTATAATAGAGTAATTAAAACCTAAAATCGCTTATTTAAGTTGTTTTAACTTTTCAAGGAATTGATATTCTGTTAAATTTAATTTTGAACCTAAAGTTGAATAAAAGCTTAAAGCATTCTAAAAACAATGGTAGATAATTTTTTGATTTAAAGTTAAAACATTATGATTATTAATCTCTTCTAAAATTAGGTAAGCAAAATCTTGAACAGGTTTGAGGTGACTAAGAAAACAAAGCAATCTTATACCTCTATGGAAAGCAATTTCATAGGGGGATAAGGAACTAGAGAGTAATGCATTTTTCAAGTAAAGTAAGTAATTGTGACCAAAATGAACCAACCTAGAATAATCGTCGCCATAAGAAAGAAAATGGTATTTATGAAAAACGGAATTTACATCAGTATCCTCAAACGGAGTATCAGAGAAATAGTAATAGGAACGATCATTAGCTAAAATGTTGGCAAAAATAAGAAAAGCTTCTCTTGAAGTAAGATTTATCAGCTCGATGTCTTGTCGCAGATCATGATTTTGGTAGTAGATATTATACAAAATTACTGGAGCATAAAATTCTTTTGCTATCTTTATTTGTAAATTAATAACATGATGGTAATAATCATCGACATCTCCTATCAAAAAAGAATTCTTGAAATTAGATGGTAGTTCAGTTGATGAAGTAAAAAACTTAAGCAGTTGTTTAGGTATTTCTTTTCGAGTTATTGGTGAATCAAATAATCGATGTAATTGGTAAAAAGCATTGAAAGAATAATGACCAGCCAACCACCCATCTTATAACCTATAATTTGATTATTAATAATATAGCATTGATTTTCAGTATCCATAATGAGAAATAATGGTAGATTATCTTCTTTGATTTTTAATAACAAAACCTATTCTCCCATTGATTGATCAAAAAGATGCAACGATCTCACACATCTTCTTTAGAAATAAGTTTTTCATTATTACTAATAACTTTGTTTTTTTTACGATATCTTAACCAAAAGAAAAAACTGAGAGAAAAAATGAGGAAGAAACAGAGTGGTAAAAGATATTTAAAAAATTCGGGGATATAATTATTGAAGTATTGCCACTCAATAAAGAGAGACAAAAATAAAAGGAAGAAAATAAAAGAAGCTAGAAAAGCAAGAAAGGAAGTGATTGTAAAGGTGAGAGAGAGAGAGAGTAGTTAAGCGATTATAAGAAGAATATTTCTTAGAAAAGTTTCGTAAAAGGAAGAAAAGAGAAAAAGCAACATGAACAGAAAATAAAAGATACCAAGCAATCATTCCTAAGCCAGAAAAAGCATAGAAACGATAAGGATAGGGCATGACATTTAACACTTTGAGAACTACAATGAAAATTGAAATCATCCTCATATTTCCCCCAATTTACTTAAATAGAGATGTAACATATCACAGATTTCTTACAGTAAATATATCTATCTTTCAATAAAAACCAATTGCTCACATTTCTTCTTCAAGTGAATCTAAGTGCAACTAAGCAAATAAAAAACAAAAAAAAAGTAGAATCACTGCTCACACTTCCTCTTTAAGGTCTAGAAGTCCATTTCAGAAGAGACACGCTTCAACGGTAGACCGCCATTATTTTAAGTTTATTCAATATTCCATAATCTACTTTTCTTTTTCTTATTACAATTAATGTGATGATAATTGAGCTAATAAAGAATATTGTTGCAATATAATGAATTTTATATCTTTTTAAAGAATCAGTTTGATTTTTATTAGCGTTATACTTTTTTATTATAGAAACCTTAAATATCACTATTGAAGGGTTATCAATGAGTAGAACATATAACAACTTATTTCGCATCAATTTAGCAGAATATTTCCTCGTTGAAGACAATGGCTTACACAAACGTATCACTCCCCGTCCGAAAATACTTTTCGATAATTCTGCCTTAATCATTGTTTCGAAACTTGATCAAAAAATCTATGATTTTACCTGTATTAATGCTTCTGAACTGAAACAATCCGCCTCCAGCAAATTGGCTAAGGAGTTAGGTGCAAAACATGGCTTTTCCATTGAACGAATTACCTATCCCTCCGAGAGCATTTCCACCGAACATCTTCAATTCATTGAATACTTTACCGATGATCTCTATCTTCCTAGAATGCAACTGGACACTTCGAAGTATTATCGGTGCTATTTTTGCGAGCAATTATTAGATAGAAGGGGTAATTCTTGTTCCTCTTGTGGCAGAGAGATTATTGAGTGTTTTGTCTGTAACCGCCCCATTTTATATGGTGACATCGTTGGGAAATGCAGCTTATGTGGCACAGCAGCTCATCTCGTTCATTTCTATGAATGGCTAAAAGCTTTAGGGATGTGTTCTAAATGCAATCAGAAGCTTCATCCTGAAGGAATCATTCCTATAACTGAGGAGAATAAAGATTCTTTCTTTTAGTATCAACAATTTTCTTTAATTTAAGCACAAAATAAGAGAGCATACTAAACACACTTCTTCTTTAAGGTCGAGAAGTCCAGTTCGGGAAGGACACACATAGGTGGCAAGAACCTACTGGCTAAACATTTCGCTTGAAGAAGATATGAAAGAAGAGTTATTATTTTCTCTTTCTATCTTTTTCATAGAAAAAGCTAATATTTGATAATTCTGAACCAACGATTACTGTATCGAAATCACTATCCTCACATTCTTCACAATAAAATACAAAACCGTCGTAAGCAAAAAGGTGTGTTTTTTTCACTCTATAAATAATTTCTCTTTGAGATAATTTAATTAAACGCAAAAATTCCTCTTTAAGAAGTTTTATTCTTAATTCAGTCCCAAATTCAGAGTTCATTGTTTTTTCTTCCAATAATTTTAACTGTAATATTCTCTAACTAGTTATTAAAAATTGATATAATCTCAATAAAAAAGTAGAATCACTGCACACACCTCTTCTTTAAGGTCTAAGATTTTGTCAACAATTAAATGTTTAGTTTAAATATACAAAATAACAGATTACATTTTGGAATATTAACATAGTTAAATATTAGACATATAAAAGGAAAATCCTAATTAGTAGTAATGGTTAGAAAGGATATCATCAAGTAGTAATTAATATGGAGTAAATTGAATGTATAATGCAATAGAAATTAATGATATTTTTCAAAAGAAAGCAATAGACGACGAATGGTCTTTTAAAGAATCAAAACCATCTGAAAGAGGAAAATGGACACATAGTTATCATCGATATCCTGCAAAATTTATACCCCAAATTGTAGAAAAATTACTTGATGAGTATATTGATCCTAATGTAACAAAAGCTTCTGTTAATGATCCTTTTTTTGGCTGTGGGACAACAATAGTTTCTGCAATTTCTCGTGGTTATGAAGCAAATGGTACAGATATAAATAGGATAGCTTATCTTATTACTCGAGTAAAAGCTACTCCAATTGAACCAAGTTATCTAAAAAAGAAAGTTATGGATTTCCTTGCCAGAATTAATTCCCAAAATACTTTACTAGAACAACTAGATGACATAGAACCATATATCCCAGAAAAACATCTTGAAAGAATAGATTATTGGTTTGAGGAAAAAACGAAATTCCAATTGGGTAAAATTCTTAACGTTATCTTAAATGAGAAAGATGAAGTAATTCGGGATTTCTTCAAAGTAGCTTTCAGTCATTGCTTAAAGAATTGTTCTATCTGGCTTATGGATAGTACCAAACCTACTCGAGATTTGAAGAAGAAGATCCCAAATCCATATGATGTTTTGAAAAGACATTTGAAAAAAATGGTAAAAGGAAATAATGCATTTTATAATATAATCTCAGATAAAGTAAAGACAAATCACTCAAAGCTGCTCAATATCAAATTATCTGATGCACGAAAACAACCAGCTAAAAACAATTCTGTTGATATAACAATAACTTCCAGTCCTTATGTAACCAGTTATGAATATGCAGATTTACATCAATTATCAACAATATGGTTGGATTTGGCAGAAAGTTTAAGTGATTACAGAAAAGAATTCATTGGAACAGCAGCCAAAAAGTATGAAGATGCCAAGCTGGGTAGTGAAATAGCTAAGGAGATCGTGAAGGAATTAGAACTAAATGATAAGAAACTTTCACGTAATGTTGAAGCTTTCTATAAAGATATGCAAGAGGTTTTTGAAGAAAATTATCGTATATTAAAACCAGGCGGAAGATGTTGTTATGTTATTGGAAATACTAGATTAAAGAAAGTAGATATTCTTAATGCTGAAGTATTTGCTGAGAGTTTACAAAACACAGGATTCGTATTTGATAGATTAATCAAAAGGGAAATTCATTCTAAATTGCTGCCACAATTAAGAGATGAAAAAACAGGAAGGTTTGCTAGTAATGAAAATGCTGATACAATTGCCTATCCTGTAGAGTATATTGTCGTTGGAAAAAAGGAGTAGATGAAAAGTGAAATTTAAGGATCTGCAAGTAATGTATGAAGAATATAAAGAAAAATATGGTAAAGATGCATACAAACATATGTCAAATTTATTGATTGATGCAAAAGAAGTGCACAAAAGAGATTGGGAAAAAAATCCAACAAAAAGTGGGGATCATGAGCAAAGTTGGAGAGCATTTAAAGGTAAAAATATGCAAAAATTAATTCTACATATTATATTTTCTGAAGTAGAAGAATTAGGATTAAGAGCTATTGATAGTGATAAAATTGAAAGAACCAAAAATCTTCCTTTTGAGTTAGACAAAGTAAAAAGGAATCTACTAATTCATTATGGTGAATTTGGTTCTCATCTTCCTGATGTTGATATTATAATATATGATCCTAACAGCTACAATATAATTTGTGTTGTATCAAGTAAAGTTACATTAAGAGAAAGAATTGCTCAAACGGGTTATTGGAAACTAAAACTCCTGCAAAGTGAAGTAACAAGTCATATCAAAGTATATTTCATAACACCAGATGAAGATGGCACTTTAACAAGGAAAAAACCAACAAGCAAAGGGAGAGCTATTGTAGAAGAAGATCTTGATGGGAGTTATGTATTGACAAATATAGTATTAGAGGAAAGTGATAGAGTGAAGCTTTTCGAGCATTTCATTGATGATTTACAGAAATTAATACTTAATGATATTAAGATAAAATCGAAAATGAAGGAAAAACCAAAGGGAGATATAGAGAAGTTCATTGATTAAGAAATTATGGCTTCTTCATAATAAAAAGATATTTAAATCCACGCAGATAAAAATTGTATTTTTTTGCTCTATGATGCCATATGGGAGTATTAGATTTTTGATTATGTCGCGTCACGCAGATTATATCTACTGGTGTAAAATATTTTTCAAGTATTGAGTATAATTTATATCCTACAGGTGTAAATTTTTCTTTTTTTGCTTGGTCAGCAATAATCCATGCAAGATATTTCCCCTTTTTCAAAATTCGATGTAATTCTTGAGCTACTTTTTCTAATTCTTTGTAGAATCTTGGACTTTCACAAGATATGTGTCCAATATTGTCTGGATGATCATTATAATGTATATTATTTGAATATGGAGAATCAATGAAAATAAAGTCAACAATTGAATTTACAAGGGGGAGCTTTCGAGCATCAGCAGGAATTATGTCTTCTCTGTATGGAACAATATCAAAACCTAGAACTCTTCTATTCTCTTCTTTACAAACATCGATTGTTGTTCCACTTCCACACATGGGATCTACTACTAGATCATTTTCAACAGTATACCTTTGTAATAAATTCCAAATAATAAAAGCAGGAGTAACTCCAGGATATTTATTATCACCATGAGGGATTGAACCGTAATTTTGAGTTGGAAAATCCCAAAGAGTTGTTGTTTCTAAAGTTAAATCATGATTATTCATCGACAAAAATAGTATTTAGAAGTATATAAACTCATCAGAAAATAATGATGTTCAGGACTCACACTTCTTCTTTAAGAGCTAGAAGTTCAGTTTGTGAAAACATCAAATATGAAAATATCGAGTATGTTTTTTTAAAATTATTTTGTATTTTTAAATTAGTATTTTTTTGTGAGTTAATATCATAATGAGAATTTATAGCCACCAGCAAATCTAAGAAATCTTGTATCATCATATTTTTCAAAGGATTTTATAGCTAATTCATTCATTTTTTTCAGTTTCTTCCAATATTTAAAATTAAGAACTCTATCAAATTCTATGTTTGAGTTAAATTTTATTTCATTTCTAAATAGCTTACTCCGTCGATATAATACATCATTAAAGAACTCTTCTGCTTTTTCATATTTCCCTAATTTTCGATATATTATTCCTATAGCTCTTCGTAATTTTTTCATCCCATATATTAATTTATAATTGTTTTGATAACAATTTTGGAAATTTTCAATTATATAATTCAATCCTTCAAAATATGTACCTAAAGCCTTATTGACATTATTTTTCTGGATTCTCATTCCCCATTTCCAATAAGTTTCAGCTAAACTTGTCATTGTTATTGAATTAATCATTCTTTCCTTCTTGGTACTAGGAGGAATAATGATGTTTTTCATTGCAAGTTCTACTGATTCATTGAAATGTCCTAGTTTACTCTGAACTACAGCTAATTGTTGCTTTATACTTGGATTGTCAGGATTCAATTTTTGTGCTTTCTTTAGCATTTTACGAGCTTCTACGAGTTCACCGCAATCAGCTTTTAACATACCCCAAGAGCTCCATATTACATGATTTCTTGGATTTAATTCAGCAGCTTTTTTGAAAAGCTCATCTGATTTTGTATAATTTCCTTGTAATCGTTCAATTGAAGCATAAATTTGATATGAATATGATAATCTCGGTGCTGTTCTTAGTGCTCTTTCACACAAATTCACAGCTTCCTCATAATTACCCCTTTGAAAATTGGCTAAACCTAAATTTGCTAGTTGTGCTGCCATTCTTCCCTTTGGTGTTTGCCCACCAACTTCATGTAGTGCTAAATCAAGTTGCTCTGTAGCCTCTTGGGTTTGTTGATTAAGCTCTAAATATACACTTAATGCTTTTCTAGCTTCTTGATCTAGTCCTCTTTGCTCAGTCAATTTTTGATGAGCATACATCATAGTCAATGGCAGCATACCATATTGATTATCTATTTGATTTTCATCTTCAGTTTCTATTTCAAAAATTATAGACAGATTCAGTAATGTTGCTATTGATTTATTTAGTTGATCCTCATTTAATCTAGTTGCAGCTTTAAGCAATTCCAAAGTTGGTTCAGAATTAAAAATTGGAAAGACACAAAAAACTCTTCGTGTGTTAAAATCCATGTGTTTCTCGAAATTTTCATCAAAACAGAATGACAAAATATCACTATCTTGACTTTGTAATTTTGCTTTGACTTTTTCAATGGATAGTCCTTCATTAATAATCCATGCTATAGTCATTTTTAATGCTAGTGGAATACCACCTGTTATCTTATGAATATCATCTGAATACTTTCTAAATTCGGGAAAAGAAATCTTTTTTGCAGTAAACTCAGATTCTAGAAATTGTTCTGTTTCAACTAGACTAAACTCTTCTAATGTTATTACACGTTCAACTTCTCCCATTCTTTTCCGACTAGTCATTAAAATCTTTGAAGGGGTTGGTATATCTTTTAAGAAATCATCTATATTTTTATCAGTTATTGTTTCAAAATTATCGATAATCAATAATGCTGTTATATTGCTTAAATACTCATAAACTAACTTTTTTTTCTTCTCCATTTTAAAATTTTCAATTGCAGCTTTATTTCCAAATTCCTCTAGAATTATATTTAGTAGATCATCCAATGATTTTATATTAGGTGTTAAAGTCTGAACACCAACTACTCCCAAACGTTCAGTTTTCGCACTAACCCAAATTATAGAATCGAATAGTTTTTTATTTAAACAGAGATAAGCAACCTCTAATGCTAATGCTGACTTTCCAACTCCACCAATTCCATCAATGGAAATTATATAGGATCTTCCCTTTGGTCCAAGATGTTCCAGAACTACATCAATCTTCTCTTTTCTACCAATAAATTCAATGTATTCGGGTCTAGGTAGATTATTAGTTTTTAATTTCAGTATTGTCTTCGCTTTGGATTGCTCATCCTCAATTTCCTGTAACAATTCATCTACATTGATATCAAAAACCTCTAAAATTACTTGAACGTAAGATTTCATTAAAGAGGCTTCACTTTCAGTAGCTTTGTAACCATGATGTTCGCATTTATTACGTAAATTGCTAATTAAAAATAGGTTACCTCTTAAAATACCATGCTCATCTTTATCTTTATAATGATCTAAAACTTTTGCTTCTTTAATTAATTGTATAATCTGTCCAGATGTAAATTGTACTAAACTCTTGCTTGGATTTATTTTCTTTTCAACTTCCAAAAGCTTCTCTTTCTTATTTGGCGATGTATTTAGAAGAAATTCTTTGTATAAATCAAGAAATATATTTGCTAATAAATCCAATGATCGATTGATTGATTGATTATAATGATTCTGACTAAGTAGTTCTTCAATTTCAACTAGCTTTATTCTCATTCTTTCCTTTTCTATCATTCTTTCCAACACAAACTATATTTTGTAATTGAATCAGTAAATTCAATGGTTTTTTTACTTGAATCCCTTATACTCTTGTTTCTAATCAATTATAGATTTTTAAATCTATCTTTGTAGAGAGGCTCTCAGGAAATTCCAACAACAACTAAAAGCTAATAATCAAATTATTGATTTAATCAAATGGAAAATGAACATCCTAAAACTCTAAATATTTAAATTATAGTTGTAATTCAGAAAGAAAAAACACCTTATGAAAAATATCTTCCAAAATGGTTTTTTCTAAGTGTCTAGACATCTTTTTGAAACAACAAATACTATAAAATGAATTGATAGATTTGTAAGTCTAGTTCATCTTTTGTGGTCTTTTTATTTTGTCGTGAGGAACAGATTAGTGTAGGTGAACAAAAGAAAGATTTACTGGAATTTGTTAGTTTTACATTAATTCAAGAAAAGCCTTATTGAGTTTACGTATAAACAATGTAGAAATTAATGTTATATAAACTGAATTATTGTTTCATATCTCGCATTGCTTGGAGCTCATTCGCAATTATTGGATATATTTCTTTAATTAAGTCATTAATTTCTTTCTCATTTAGTCTAAAAATACGTAACACTGCTTCATCAAGTTTCTTACGTGCATTGAAATTCAAAGAAAATTGATCATAAAAACAGGGAAAATTAGTATTCTTAATTTCCTCAAAGGTCTTTAATAAATTATTGAAGTCAGCTTTATCAATGGATTTCAAATTTGGAATTAAAATATCAACCCAAT
>JAHLVW010000084.1 GCA_019058275.1 Candidatus Heimdallarchaeota archaeon | reverse complement strand
TTTTCCTAATTATTGGTGCTAATGTAGGGTTAACAGAATCATTTCACAATATGCTCTTTGAACACAATGTGCTAATTGGTGCAGGTATAGGGTTTGTTTTTGCAGCTCTTATTTTTGCATCACTAAGATTATCAATTAGTGGTAGTGCTATCAAAATTACTCCCAATGAGATGATATGGAAAGATAGACATACTAATGCAGAAATTAGCTTTAAGGACATTGAAGATTTTGAATTCTTAAGGGAACAAATAAGTGAGGAAACTCCAATAACTTGTTATGAGGATTATTTCAAATTTACAACCAAAGCAGGCAATTTTCACAAAGTTGTTATCAACTGCTGGAAAACTCCTGATGAATCTGAGTTTATTGAGCTAATGGAAGAACCCAGTTATTTAGTTTCTGAAACAGTTGGAATAACAGATGATATGATTAAAAAAGTAAATCGTTTGTTAGCAAATCAAACGAAAGCTTCTATCTTCTGGTTGAGTTCTATTACAAATATATCTGAGAATATCGTTGAGGAAATTGTTTTAATTCATCTAGGTTATCCTGTAGAAAACGGTTATGTCTTGTTATAATAAATAAGTGAACGGGAGATTAATTTTTAACATAGGACATTAATTGACATTTTACAAATGGTTTCAAAACCCCTTATACCTACTATTCCTTTTATTTCATTTACTCTTGGTATAATTGTGAAATTTTTGTCCGATTTTTTTTGTTCGCACTTTTTTTCCTTTATACCTATGCCAATCTGCTTTTTTCTTTGCCTCTGCTTTTGTTGCAAAACTGCCAGTTAATTTAAATCGCTCATTGCCAATTTTAATCGTCTTTGGCACTTCAATTTTCTTTGACATATAATAACCACCGATGTTCCTAGTAATAATACACCTAAACTGATAAATAAAATCTTCCCAAAAAATAGCTTTGATTATTGTCTAAATAATTTCTCCTTAAAATTTTTATAACGATAGAATATATTTATTTCATAAAAAAAGGGATTAAAATTACACTGATTGTTGTGCCAACTATTTTGGCTATACTGATCAGTGCTTTCGTTGGTACGTTGCTTTATACAAAGAATAACGTCAGCTATGATGTTGGAGAGGCGACAATTACTAGTTACATTTTTGAAATTGTGATAATCTTTCCTCCCAGCATTGATTATGAAGGATTCATTGTAACTGAAACTCCATTTGAAATCATTAATGGTGGTCTCTATAACATTAGAGATTTACAGATCTCTCTGAAAGTCTACGGTCAAGGATTTGCTATTAGTTCGCTTAATGGTATTTTATTGGGTCAAGGAGAAAATACTATCGGTGATGTTGCAAAGGGTGATACTTGGACTGGTGCACTAGAGGTGAATATGACTTCTAACATTGCTGTATTAGCCATCCAAGACGGAGAAATGCGTGTCGAAGCTGAAATTTCTTTGCTAATTGATTTCCTACTTTACAAAGCACCTATAGCCTTCAATGATACTCAAATCAAACCTTGGAATTCACCATTCTGATTTAATGGTTAATTTCCAACAATCTTTTTTTTTCTTAATAACACTAGGTTTAGTTCTATCCAGATACTTTCGTTTATCCCTCTGAGTCTAACTTCTCCTAATTAGATTGGTTATTTACAATAAATGTAGAATAACAATTGCAAAGGTAAGAAAGGAACATGTCTACAGAAATGGAAAGAGTAGCAGATGAAGAAATTAAGAAACTTCGGTTCTGTCATATTTGTGGTAATTTGGTTAAACTTCAAGTATATTCTTTCAAATATCCAAAGATTTACTTTAGCTGTCCTGTATGTGGTGAGATAATTCTATTCAAAGAAAGGAAGATTGTTCCTCGAGACAATTACTATTAGAATTTGTTTTCATAGACACTCTTTTGCCTCTTGGGAATGATTTAATTGTAGTTTATAATTATAGTAATTCATCTGCGAGTGGAATGAAGGATTTGACAATAAGCTAACTAGGGGTTCTATTAATGTCTAAAGCTGAATTATTTGATGTATTGAAGGAGCAACTTTTTGATCGTTTAGTTACTTTTGACTCACATAAAAAGGAGATTTTTTCCTCTGTTAAAGGAGTGAAAATTGAGGAAATCTGTTCAAAATGGCCTGATTTTGCTAAAGTTTGCGCTATCTCTCTCAATCAAATTGCTACAGCCTCAAGGCTTGAACGATACGAATATCAAGAAACATTATCCGAAAATATCAAATCCTTAAGGAGTAATCCCAAGGCATTTGAAGTTGTCTCAAGATCTCGAGACCAATCTATCCTTCTTGAGTTCTTTGCTCGCGTTCTTTCATTGCTTTATTATGAGACTATGTTGGAAGGAGTTTTCAAAACAATAAAAGATTCTCCTATTATTGATGATTATGCCCAACAAATGCATGAGCTTTCTGAAATAATTCTATTCAGTTTAGGAAAAGAGTTGCTAATAGATGAAGAATTCCTCAAAATGATGACTTCAATTGGGAAGATAAATTTTGAATCACAATTGTATACAAATCTAGAATCATTAAACAAAGGTAAAAAGAATAAACACAAGGATTTGTTATTAGAACAAAAAATCAAAAATCTTCGATGTAAAGGAACATTATACAAAGACAACTACTCCCAAGTATTGGAATTTGCCAAAGAAAATTTCTGGTGGGATGACCAATTACTAAAATTCTTTATCTTTACAAGAGCAGATAAATTCTTTTCAGAGGCTCGAGAGATACTATTAAAAAATCCACTCGATCCAAGCTTACTTTTAACCATTGATTTTGAAATTGCTATTTGTAAAGGGCAAGCAAAAATAGCAACCGGTTCCTATTATCTTGAATTGGCAATAAATTCACTTATGCGAGACAACCATCAACACGCTTATGATTGTTTTATGTTAGCAAATAAAGAATTCAATGAAAGCTTAAAGGAAATAAATCAAATACCAGTGGAATCATCTCTCTCTAAAGATCTAATTGAGCAAATTGAAGTTAACATTGAATTTACTGAGGTATTTACAACATTAGTAGCATTAACATGCTCAATTATCGAAATATCTTCAGAAGAATTAACAAAGAAGGATCTGAATGCAAGAATCAGTAGTTTAACTTCACTATCAGAAGCGCCACTATCAAACATTGAATTTTACAATCAATCCGAATTCTTGAACACCGTCGGTTTTGTTTTGGAGAATCTTAAGATTCTAGCTAAACATGAAAACCTAACAAAAGAAAGAATCAAGACTGAAATAAAGAAAGGATTTAGACGACTAGGTGTAATTTTCAAGGGTAGGATAGATAACATTGGTAGAGCTTTTCTACAACTACCCTGGATTGATGATCTTGTTGATCTAGAAATAAAAAATGCTTTTTGTGATACTGAAACAGTAAAAATACAAGATATTCTAATATCGATTCTCCTTATACCACCCTTTGTTAAAGATAGGAAAACACTCATTTCCAAAAGTAAAGTACTATTGAATATTCTATTGAGCGAAGGTTACAGACTCAAAGGTTTGAAAGAAAAGAATTCAACAAAAGCTCTTTGTATGCTCGTTAAGAGCTTCCTTAGTGCACATGAATCATATGAGAATCTCGAAAAAGGGGTAGTATTGGAAGAATTGCAAGAATTTGTCAAATACGAATTTAGTAGAACCTTAGTTCAAAGTCATTTGAAAGAAGCATCAATTCTCCAAATAGGCAACCAATATTTCTTTGCAAGGTATTTACTTCGGACATTACCTGACATTTTAGCTACAATGGATTTGAGCAAAGTTCCTATCGAAATTGCTATTTTAATAATAGAAAATCATGGGTATATGTTCGATTCAATGATTACTATTTGGGAAAGACTGACATCTCATTATGAAGCGATTTTAAAACACAAGAAAAAGTATCAAATCACATCTGAAGATGTAGTTAACTGGGAGTATATTGAAAAGAAAAGAGCTCATACAGAAGGAGCAATGCTTTTCTTCAAATCATGTCAAGCTATTATTCAAGCACAGGAGTTTGCAAACATAAAAGAAAGAGTAAAAGCTGAGAAGCTATTTAGAGCTGCAGAAAAATACTCAAGGAAATCTGCTGAAATCTTTAGTATGGTAATTGATACATTAAAGGGAGAAGTTCAGCAATTAGCAAAGGATCTATTTAATTTTTCAGCATTTTGTAAAACTCAAAGCCTAAAAGTATCGCAAAGTAAAAAAGTTGATGAGCTGCCTATAAAGGATTTTGTTGTGCTAATTGGAATAATCTCTGCTTCATTATAAGCAAAATAAATGTTAGTAACTATTAAGTAGCTAATACATACTATCTGTAATTGATAATAATGCAGAATCCAAAGGAAACACTAACAGAACAGTTATTTTGGGATGATCAGTATCTTACTAAATTTGAAGCAACAATTTTAGAAAAAAGAGATGACTCTTTAATTTTAGATAGAACTGCTTTTTACCCAGCTGGTGGTGGTCAATTTTCAGATCATGGTCATATAATCTTGCAGAACAAAAAATCTAAGAAATTAACAATAAAATCAATTGAGAAGATAGATAACGAGATTGTGCATTATGTCAAAGGGAAAATTGATCCTGAATTCAAGATGGGATTAAAGGTAATAGGTGAGATAAATTGGAAAAGACGATATAACTTAATGTTAGCCCATACTTCACAACATGTACTGTCTGCGTTTATTGTGAATCTAGTAAATATAAAAACTATGAAAGCAACAATAGATGAAACCGAGGTTGTAATTTATCTTAAGAGAAAGATTTCAGAAAGTGAATTATCTACCGTGTTAATTAACACAAATTCATTTTTACTCTCTGGTAAGAATGTCCAATCAGCTTTCTATGAGAAGGGTAAGATCCCAGAGAAAATTAAGGCAATATTGAGAGGAAGCTTAGTGGAAATTGATACACCAAAGGTTCGTATTGTCTCAATTGATGATTTAGATCAATCACTTTGCGGAGGAACTCACTGTAAAAATACTAGCGAAATTGGCATTATTATTATCAATGATTTTAAAGGGGAATCAATAAATTTCTCTTTTGGAAAGAACGCATTAGAAAGGTTTGCTTCAATCAATTTGGACGTTATTAAAACTTCAAAATTGTTATTAGCAAAACCAACAGAAGTAGGAAAAAGGATGAATAAAGTAATCGAGGAGTTTAATGAATTAAAAGAGAATAATAGCCAATTAACTAAAATCGTTCTAGAGCAAAAACTTGAGGAAGTCAAGAATAACCCCATAACTATCGGTTCAGTAAAGGTCATCAAAGATAATTTTCATTATGCGGAAAAGAAATTTGTTTTACAAGAATTGGGTCAATTATCAAAGAATACACTTGCAGTAGTAATTGTGAAAGGTCCGATATTGGTAATTGTTTCTGAAGAAAAGAAGCTTCCAGCGGATGAATTGATTAAGATCTATTGTAAGAAAACAAACAACAAAGGTGGGGGCACTCCAAAAATTGCTCAAGCAGCAATCAAAAATACGAAGAATCTTTTTGCATTGATAGAACAAATAATTGAAGAAAAACTAAATGAGATATGATTTAAACAAATAGAAATGAACTGTAAGTCGATTTGATTAAATCCAATTCTCTTTAATTATCTGAGTAGCAGTGGGATCAAAACCATCAACTATTTCTAGAATTAGCTCCAAAGCATCTGCACT
Source organism: Candidatus Heimdallarchaeota archaeon (assembly GCA_019058275.1). Taxonomy (GTDB): domain Archaea; phylum Asgardarchaeota; class Heimdallarchaeia; order JABLTI01; family JABLTI01; genus JABLTI01. The sequence goes on along the minus strand of JAHLVW010000084.1, from coordinate 9,629 downwards.
AACATCCATTCTTACAAGATCAATAGCTCTTGGTCCAATCTCAGGTTCTTTACTTAAATCAATTAGCATTTTTGCAAACTCAATAAGATTGCTAATTTTTAATCTAGCAGCATATGCCATTCCAATTGGTTCCAAAGTAACTAAACTATCTAAGAAGGTTTGACAGTAATTAGCTGGTTTTACATTGGTAACTTTTTTTGTGTCTAAATTGACAAGAACTACATTTTTATAATCCTTCGCTACTGCAGGAGATGTTCCAATTATTTTTTTATCCTCAAGTACTTTATCAGTCCAATCTACTGATTGTGGAAACCTTGTAGGTGAAAACAATTCTAAAGTATGCACAATCTTTGTAACAAAGGTCTTATTATTACTAGCAATAACCACTGTTCTATTTGAAAGCACAGCTTGAACAACTCTATCAGCTTCCTTGACTTGCTTTACTAAAAATCTAATATTATTAACTTTCTCTGGTGACCAACGGTCAATTTCGCGTTCTGCAACAAAAGGAGAAACAGATGATTGCCTAACTGCAAAGTTACGATCAAGAACAATATTTATGACCATTTCCTTATTGTCATTGCAATGATGAATTGTAGAGACTTGGTATAATCCTCCAATATGAGGTAAAAGATCTTTAGTGGGAATCTGAAATGTGTCAACATTTTTGCAAATATCACATAGTGCCCTAACAGTTATAATATATTTAGTATCCTTCCCTTTCTCGGGTTTACTCAAGGTAATGACAACTCCAAATGATTAGATATTGTTAAACTAGTTCTAAAATAAAAGCTATACTAATAAAAAAGTAACCAAAGTGGAAAATTAGGACGAAAACCATCTGTACAGAAATTACAGAAACATGAATCCTTATAAATCCGATTGCAAAAATATTAGTAAGGTAAGTTAATTTAATTCAAAGTTAAATTAAAAGAACTGATCAAGAGGTCAGGAATTTGATAAACGTAAAAGCCTTCGACAATGTCTTAAGTAAAATTATCAAAGCAGAAGCTGGCATAAGAAAAGTAATTCTGGTTGATAGAACTGGATTAACAATTGCCCACGTATCAAAATTCTCCTATTTTCCAATAGATGTAGATGGAGTAGGAGCAATTGCCAGTGCAGTTTTCGTTGCCAGTGAAGAACAGGGTGTAAACCTTGATCTAGGTGATTTGGATATCGTTTCTTCTGAATTTGGTAAAGGTAAGATTTTTGCTGCGAGCTGTGGTAAAGGGATACTCTGTGTCATAACAGACAATGATGTTAATATCGGCTTAGTTCGGTTAGTATTAAAGAGAGAGGCTTCTGAAATTGAAAAACTCTTAAATGAATTCCTTTCAGAAAAGATTCAATTTCCAACCTCCGCTGCTGCAAAAGCAGCCAGTGCTGCTCATGAATCCATGGAAGACAACTTAGAAGAAGCTCTAAAAGAACTTGAGAAATTCTAATAACTTTATAACTGCTCAAATAAAACTCATAAGAAACAGATAATGAAGCTTATGAAAAATTATAAGCTTCTGGATTTTTTATTTCTTTTTACCTTTAAGAACAATGAGAATATAGTCGTTTTCAGGAGCAACTAGAATTTCACCTTTAGTAGTGTCAATAGTAAAGAAGTTTAATTCACCTTCATCTAATTGTTCAACTGCTTGGGTTGCTTTTCCAACTAAGGATGAAACAAGCGCAGCAACAGATTCTGTTTTATCAGTTTCAATATCACTTGATATTGGTAAACCTTCTTTGTTCGTAATAATTACTCCTCTAACTCCTTCAAATCCGGAAAGTTTCTTAAGAGTCGATTGAAATTGCTTTTGCGAAATCATAATTCTATCTCCAACAGTATTTAAATTAGGACAAAATCACTTTAAAGACTTTTCATTTTGACATAAAATGAACCGTTTTTTGAGAGTAAAAACACATCAAATCTCATCTTTGGTCCAATAATTACCTTTTTGTCTTTGCTTTAACTCAGCAAATTTTGAGTTATTCCATGAGTCAATTTTCGAGAAATAACCTACAACTCTACTAATACCATAAACATGCTCACTACCACAATGTGGACAGCTAGCTTCAATTTCATCATCAAGTAGGGATGTTTTTTTGGTAGGTGTTTTTTTACTTGAACTCATATCTACAATCACTTTTTACATAGCTTCTTCATGGAAATATACTCTGGAGTATATAAAAACTCCTAAATATGTTTAATAAGTACCTAATAAAAAAACTATTATTTCATCTTGTTGATTTATTTTATAATAAATACTGGATGGAAAAAGATTGATAGTATATTCCTTAGTTGGTAAGAAATTAGTCGAATGCACACCAGATGAACTTATAGATTCACCTGTAGGAATGATTGTTGATGAAAAAGAAGAGATGATCCGCTTAATAGTTACTCCGGATGCTAGAAAGAAGCAGCGGGAAACGCTAATGCAACAATCAGCTGATTTTAATAAAAAGGAATATGCGGGGACGTATCTTGTTTCTCATTTGGAAAATCCTAGTATCATAAATTTATTTTTGACAGAAATGAAAGATGCAAAAGAATCTGATGCTAAGGAAAAACTTGAACCAAAGAAAAAACTAAAGAAAAAGAAGAAGAAAAAGAAAGGAGCTGAAGAAGTCGAGGAAACCGAAACAGCAATTTTAGACCGCTGGAATCCAGAAATTGTTAAGAAAGTTGTTAACTTTTTAGATGGTAAACCACATGCTTATCTTCCAGATATTCAGAAAGCAATAGGTGTAACTGAAGGAGAAGCCTATTGGGTAACTCAGGATTTAATTTATGTTGGAATCCTCCCTGGGAGATGGATAGGCTATTCTGATGGTCAATGGGTCTATCAGATTTTATCAGAGCAACCATTAAGCAAAAAGAAAACCAAAAAACCAGCAAGCCCTAAAAAGACAACTACATCAAAGAGCACAAAGAAAACAACTAGTAAAACGAAAACAACAAAAAGCACCAGCAAGAAAAAGTAATCTTGACTGAAAGCTTAACTAATCCCATATAAAACAAAGGATATCACATATGTCAAATAAAAAGTAAATAATACGATTAGACTTGATTTATTCATTGTTAATTCTTCTGTTTGACTAACTGCTGTTGTCATAAGAGATAATGACCAGATTTGTGTAACTAATGCAAGTATTTGACCATCAAGAAACATGAATGTCGCAACAACTTTTGTTTGAAGCCATAGAAGGAATAAAACCAGTAGGCTTGGAATCAAAGTAAAAGGTGTTACTGCTAGCAATTTAGTAGGATTAAATTCTCTCTTATAAAGAATGGTTTTGAAGGTTTCACTTACTAATCCTAAAAATAACCAAAGACTGAAAACACCAATAAGACAATAATACCAATCATCTACTTGCAAAGGATAAAAACCAACTAAGACATAACTACTGTCAATTGAGAAAAAGAGCATCGCTCCAATAATAATTAATCCTTCAAATAAGGTTCTTAAAGGTTCAGAAACCAAATATTGGATAATTTTTCGGGGAAGGAAAAAGAAAATTAGACCTTGGTAGATTTTACCAAAGAAGGTTTGACTCTTTCTCGCTTCAACTGATCTTGACGCTTTTACATTAGAAACTACAATATAATCCCTATTTCTAATCATTAAATTATATGCTACTTTCCCCAAATCAGTTAAAAAATACTTTTTATTTTCATCTTGATGCCATAAATCCTTCATAGAATTCAATTGATGATATAAGGATCCAACTTTCAAATCAAACTTCTTTCTTAACTCCAAAAAACCTACCTTTTCATTTCCTTGAATAAATGAAATGATTTCTCTTCTAACTTGACTACCAAGAGCGGAATAGATTATTTCCTCTTCTTCTAATTGTGAATTCTCATTGAACAATTCCTTTGATTGGGAATCAGCAGTTATTTTGTCATTCGTCATTGGTCATCCCTAAAATGAGAAGCAAATGGGATTTAACTATCCCATTCAGTTTTTTGTTCATCCACAAGTGAAGAACTTTCAGCATTATATTCAGTTTGATAATTCTGTTGGGTATCAACCTCTTGCTGATATTGTTGTTGTTGCAATTGGGTTCCAAGATCAAGGGTAGTTATAGGAACACCTGCTGCAAACACTTCGAGAGGTTTACTACTTTTAGAAAGTGGCGATAATCTTCGTCTATCTATAAATCCGCCACCTAAAATACCGCTCAATATTGCTATTGTGATGAATTGCTCTGCCATTAATACAATGGTAAAGATCATAGTATCATAAGGGATATCTGCACCAGTATCTTGAGCAATTTGAATAGTATTAATAACGATATAATATGCAGTTAGTGATATAATGGGGATGACTCCAATTGTAGAGGAAATCAAACCATAAGAGCTCTTACCAGCAATTATTGCACCAATGAAAAGCCCAGGAATGAATGCAAGGAATAAGATGAAAATTGCTTCTTGTGCTTGAATGAAATTAAGTAGTGAAAATAAGACACCAGCAGTTAATGCAATCGTAACAAAGGTAGCAAAAAGCGTTGAAAAAACACCTCTTCTGTAAACTTTTGGTTTCAGAATCTGATCAATTTCTTCTTCAAAACCATTAAATACATTGAGATCAACAAAACCTACATCTTGAAGATAAACAGCATATTTTTCTTGGAATAAATCAGCAATTTTAGTCATGAGGTTTTCAACTAATTTACTATTATCACTTTTATCTGCTAAAGCTGCAACAAGTAATTTGCCTGATGCCCCATAGTTAAATTGATTATCTTCACCTGCGATTTGTTGTACACCACCAATACCACTTTCAGTTGAAAAAGCATCAAAAGCAGTAAGTAAACCAGCAATCAATTGATCGTCAATATCTAGTGTAACATACTTGTGACTGAAAATACATTGTCCAGTTTCAGTGATAATCCATATAGCTTGGATCACTTTTTTTCCTCCAGAATAGAATATCCTTCAATTTCAAATGTGATAGGTTCTCGATATAATAAAAATCGGACAAACAGCAATAAAAATAGTTCCTTATAGGAAATTCATAGCTGAAGTTTTGGTTTTTATGCAGAAATATTGAAACCATTTGTTGAATGGTAACTAAAATAAATGAAAAGCAGCTCAATTTGAGTATAAGTAATATTAATTTAAAGATTAATTATACCTAGACAATAAGTGTTTTTAGTTGGGAAAAAATAATAAAGCTGACCATAAAAAGAAATACTTGAAGTGTTTTAGCACAACACAGAATAAAATTCTAAAAAGAATATCTTATGTGAGAAAACTCTCCTCCCATTGTGATCAATAATGCAGAAAATATTACTAATAGGATTGGACGGAGCAGGAAAAACAGCACTTTATCAAAGGTTTTTCCAAAAGAAAAATCCACCCCAACTACAGAAAATTCCTCCTACAAGAGGTATAGCTAAATATGATCACGATTTCTTAAGATCTGATTTCTTAATCATTGATACAGGAGGCGGTAAAAAATTCAGGCAAGGATATATTGGCAATATTGAGCTTGTAAAAGATGCATGCGCTATAGTTTATGTTGTTGATGTTCAGAATTCTTTGAAATATCAAGAAACTGCCAATTACTTTTCAGTTTGGACTAAAAGTGTAGTAAATCATTTAAAAGGTGTAAAAGCATATCTCCTATTCAATAAAATCGATCCCGGTATGGAAGCTCAACTGAAAAACGGATTAGAGCATGTTGCACAATTATTAGCACCACTAGATAACATTTTTCCAGGTGAAATCGTTAAAACTATAACGAGTATCTATACTGATAGCCCAAACCAAATTTTCCAGAGAATTTTATTAGACAATTTACCACATAAGATGTCAAAACTAACTGTAGAAAGAAAACCAGTAACAGCACCAGTTACTGTAACTAAGGTTGCACCTCCAGTAGTAGAAGAGTCATTCTTAACGAAACCTGTGAAAGTAGATACATCTAAACTAAAAACACCACCAAAGAAAGCTGTAACACCACCTGTTGTAAGTAAACCTTCAGTACCACCACAGAAACCTCCAGCAGTTATGCCACCTACGATAAGCTCACCGCCTACTGAAGCAAGTGAATCAATGGTATCACCACCATCAATAAGTAAACCTATGAAAAAGACTGATGCTGATAAAATTAGAGAAAAGACAGCAGTAAGATTAACTGATATAATCGAAGCCACTTTAGATAATAATGCTGGTTTTGTAGCAATAGCAGTATATTCAGAAAATGTAGAATTAGTAGTAGGTGCTGTTCAACAAGGAGGAAATCCAGATATTCTACAATCAATTGAAGCAACATTGAGAAAAATCAATTTAGAAGAATATATGAACAAATTAGGAAAAGTAAGAATTGGAGGAGAAGGCCACATTAAGATAGATGCATTTGATATCTTCTTTGAAAAAGTATCGCCAGAGCACATGAGTACAGTTATCTGCTCAAAAATAGAAGATGATACTATCAGTAATATCCTGCAACTTAATCGTTATCTAAATCAAGCATTAAGTATCACATCTGATGGTGTTGATGAAGATACATTCAAAAGAGCAGACCTTATGGCAGAACTAAAAATGCGCTTACACAATAGAGGAAGAAGTGTAGATGAACTGCTCTAAGAGTATGAAATTTATGGGCTGAGCAATTAATCTTTTTTTATCATAGTACTGTATTTTTAGCTAATGTAAAATAAAACGTTGCTCCTTTATCCACCTCCCCTTCTGCCCAAACCTCCCTACCATGCCTTTGAATAAAATGTTTAACAGTAGCTAAACCAATGCCAGAACACTAAACTTAGTAGGACTATGTAATCGCTGAAAGACTTCAAACAATTTATCTTTATAATTAATATCAAATCCCACACCATTATCTTTGACAAAGAAGATCGTTTTATCGTCCTTTTTCTGAGAACCAAATTCAATTTTGGGAGTTGGCTTGTTACAAGAGTATTTCAATGCATTAGTAATGAGATTTTCAAGAACTAAACGTAGAAGAATTGGATCACTTAATGCAAATAAACCATCTTCAATAATGAACTCTACTTGAGGATTTGGATTTACACGTTGTAGCTCTTCGATAATCATACTCACTAAACTGCTTAAATCCACAACTTCTTTCTTCAACTCTGTTCGAGATAATTTTGAGAACTCAAGCAAATCATCAATTAATTGATTCATCCGTTTGCTACTATCGTTAATTCGTAAAAGATAATCTTTACCAGTATCACCAAGCTGATCGGAAAAATCCTCTAGAATAGCATTACTAAATCCAGTAATAGAGCGTAATGGTGCACGAAGATCATGACTAACAGAATAAGAAAATGCTTCAAGCTCTTCATTCATTATTCTCAATTGTTGCGTTCGGTCTACAACCTTTTGCTCGAGGTCTTCGCTAAGCTGACGGAGATGTTCTTCACTATCAGTTATTCTTTTTTCTATAGGAGCAGCTAAACCAGTAGTCATTATAAGAGTAATAAATACAAAGTTGAACACATAGCTTAAAGCCCAATCAACATCGAGGTAACCGATTATCGCAGTAGTTCCCATAAAAACACTAGATAAGAAAACGAAAAATAAAAACAAACGAGTTATTGTTTTTTGCTTTAGATAAACTCTCAAAACCAACACTGTTACAAGAATAATTATAGATGTCATAATAATTTGAAATACTAACACGATATTTATTTTTGAAAAGACAGCTATCAAAACAATTGTTATAATACATAAACAAAGAGTTAAGCAAATTGAAATGATAATAAATTCCTTTTCCCTCTTAAATTTCGTTTTGTCATCCTGAACCTTCAGAAAAATCCTATAATATTCAAAAACTGAAGAGATAATAATTATTAATGTACCGAGCAAATTGAACGAAATCGACAAATAACCAATAATAAAATGTTTATATTGAAACACTAGTCAAATAGAGCCTATAGAAAAAACAACGAGTCCTATAAACCAATAAATTAAATCTTTTCTTTTTCTCCAAGCAACCCCAAAAAAAACAGCTACAATTGTTTGATAAACAGCTATTATTATATCCAAAGTTTGCTCGTTGATCATTCTAATCCCATTTGCTTGTTTAGAGATGTAATTATTTGTGCATTAAAATCAATATAAACAAATAACATAGAAATTAGTATTGCTAAAAAGGATTTCCGAATAAAAATTCAGTTATTACTATTTAGATTAAATAAATAAATTGAGATGAAGAAGTATTGGTAGACCGAGCGAGATTGGAACTAGCGGAAAGAAAAGAAAGGCGTAAATTTTTCCATGGATTAATAAAGGAATTAAAAGGTGATAACTTCAAGACCATATTCTGCTAGTTTCTGCATATCTTTATCGTTTGACAGTAATTTCGCATTATGAATTAATGAAGTTGTTCCTATTAACAGGTCTATTAATGGCAATCGCTTACCTAAGGAAATTTGCTTAGACTGTATTTCACTTGCTTTTCCAACAATTTCAGATGAAAGAGGAACTATGATAACAGATCTAAGGAAATCTTCAACTAATTGTTTAATCGTCTGACTTTTAGATAATCTTTGACCAAGTCTTAATTCATATTCAACAAGAACACTAATCATGATAATGTTTTGATTGAGTAAAGGTTCAATATCCGCACGAGAAAGTGTTCCTTTAAGAAAGTCAATAATGAGATTAGTATCAAAATGGATGGTAGAAGACATGGTTAAAGACGTTCCATCTCTTTCTTTCTATCATTATAAATCTGAGTCATGATACTATCAAAATCAGAAGAGTCAGAAAGTTGACCATAGAATTTCAGTACATATTTGCCATTTCCACGAATGAGCTTAGCAAAGAGATCGTTGAAAGATTCATTATCTTCTTTCATAGCACAAAGAAGATCATAGATTTCATCACTAACACTAAGAGTTTTATAACCCATAAAGCATCATCTATATATTAGTAATACATAGATAAAAAACTACTGGTAAACATACAAGCAAAAGAAAAAAAATAATTGGTGGATCGAGCCGAATTTGAATTATGTGCTTTTGTTTATATTAATCAATTAAAGAGCATAGCATATACTATTCTTTGATCAACTGCTGACAAAGATCAATAGATGATTTGTAAACAAGGTCTTTTTGATGATTCAAGGGCTTTCCTGTAATCACATCGGTATTTTGATTCTTTTCAGTTTCTTCTTTAGCGAATAGAATTAATTTTTCTGGAGTTATGAGAACATGATAGAGCTCTTTTTTTGGTAAGATGAGTTTTTGTCTTTTTTCGTAAATGATGACCTTTTCTGATAAGAAGACTCTAATAATTATAGAGATAGCATCTATTGTTCCAGATAGCAGTTTTGCATGCATCAATGTTCCCCAATACATAAACTCCTCTAAATTATCATCCGCAAATGTTGAATAGTATTCAGCACATACTTTTTCATCCTTGAATGGAACAAATGTAAAGAATAATTTATCATCACCAAATCGTTCTCTTATTAATTCTATGAAGTTAAGCCAATAGAGATGTTCTTGTAAAACTTCTTTCATATAGTTCACACAATACAGCTAATTTATCAAACAATACTTGAGGTGTAAAGTATTTAAACTACTAAAGAAGCGAACCAATACAGCTAAAGAAATGTTTGGGATGGAGGAAATAATTGATTGAAAAAATAAGAGAA